>JBJMVU010000420.1:0-3401 GCA_045810485.1 Massilia sp.
CAGGATGAATGGAAGCTGACGCCGCGCCTGTCGGCTTATCTTGGCGCGCGCTGGGAAGGCGTGCGCATCGACGCGCAAGGCAATACCTTCGGCGCCTCCCGCTCGCACGCCGCCGTGTTCAGCCCCGTGCTGCAGACGCTGTACAAGCTGCCCGGAAAGCGCAACGACCGCGTGCGCCTGGCCGTCGCGCGCACGTACAAGGCGCCCGGCATGGAGGCCCTGCTGCCGCACCGCTACACGACCGTGAACAACAGCCAGGTCGAGCCGGACGTGCAGGGCAACCCGAACCTGAAGCCGGAACTGGCGCTCGCCATCGACGCCGCCTACGAACGCGAATGGGCGCCGGGCGCGCTGATGTCGGTGAGCGCGTCGCAGCGCCGCATCGACGACACCACGCGCAACCTGGTCCGCTTCGACGCGGCCGGCGGGCGCTGGGTGTCGCAGCCGGAAAACGTCGGCGGCGCGACGACGCGCACGCTGCAGCTGGAGACGCATTTTCCGGTACGGACGCTGGAACTGCGGGGCGACGTCGCGCGCAACTGGTCGCACGTCGATGCGGCGCCGGGGCCGGACAACCGGCTCGACCAGCAGGTGCCGCTGTCCGCCAACGTCGGCGCCGACTGGCGGCGCGACCGGTTCTCGGCCGGCGCCAACTTCGGGTTCCGGCAGGGCGGCCTTGTCCGCGTGTCGACGAACCAGACCGTGGTCCTGCATGCGCAGCGCGATCTCGATATCTACGCGGCATGGAAACCGGGCGCGAGGTCGCAACTGCGCGTGACGGCCGTGAACGTGCTCGGCTCGGACTTCGTCAACGACAGCAGTTATGCGACCATGGCCGGCGTGCTGCGCAACCGTATCGTCAACGTGCGACGCCCGAGTATACGGGCCGCTTTCGAAACCGGATTCTGACCATGAACTTTCAACGGATTCTCCTGGGCCTGTGTGCCTTCGCCTGGACCTCGCACGCCGCCGCCGACGAACGGATAGCCCGCGTCGAGAACGGCCTGCGCGAGGCGGTCGCCGTGCGCGGCGCGCCCGCGCGCACGATGCGCCTGCTGGACCGCATGCGCGACCTGCACGTGCCCGGCGTGAGCATCGCCGTCATCGACCATGGCCGCATCGCGTGGGCGCGGGCGTACGGCGTGGCCGATGCGGACAGCGGCCGGCCCGTGACGCCGGCGACGCTGTTCCAGGCCGCGTCGATCAGCAAACCCGTCGCCGCCGTGGTCGCAGTGCGCAGCAAGCTCGATCTCGACGCGGACGTGAACCAGCGGCTGCGCGGGTGGCGCGTGCCGGACAGTCCGCTGACGGCGCAACATCCGGTGACGGTGCGCGCTCTGCTGAGCCATACGGCCGGCGTGTCGGAAGGGGGCCTGGCCGGCTATCCGGCGACGGCATCGTGCCCGACCTTGCTGCGGGAACTGGAGAAGGCCGCGATCCAGTCCGAGCCCGGCAGTCGCTATGCGTATTCGAGCCTCGGCTACGGCGTGCTGCAGCAAGTCCTGGTCGACACGACGGGGCGGCCGTTCGACGCGCTGGCCCGCACCGCGGTCTTCGCGCCGCTCGGCATGCGCGATTCGCTGTTCGCGGCCACGCTGCCCGCCGCGCTGGCGCCGCGCGCGGCAAAAGGGCATGCAATGGACGGCGCGCCGGTCGCCGGCGGTTGGCATTGCTACCCCGAGGAGGCGGCGGCCGGCCTGTGGACGACGGCGACCGACCTGGCCCGTTTCGCCATCGCGCTGCAGGACCGCGGTCATGCATTCCTGGCCCGGCCACAACGCGCGGCGCTCCTGACCCCAGTGCGCAACGACTACGGCCTCGGCTTCGAACTCGGTCATGGGGGCAGGGAGCCCGCGTTCCACCACAGCGGCTCGAACGCGGGCTACAAGGCGCAGTTGTGGGCCTATACGCGCACGGGGCAGGGCGCCGTGATCCTGACCAACGGCGACTACGGCGCCACGCTGATCGAGGAACTCATGCGCGCGATCGCGACCGAATACGGCTGGGAAGACTGGCGCCCCATCGAGCGCGCGGCCGTTCCCGCCAACACGGCGCTGTTCGACCGCTACACGGGCAGCTACGCCGTGTCGAGCGTGACCTTGCGCGTCGAGCGCCGCGGCGATGCGTTGTACCTCGCCGGACCGCCGCTCGGTCCGGAACCGGTCGAGCTGATCCCGGCCGGCGACGCCGATTTCTTCGTGCGCGAAAAAGAGGCTACGCTGCACTTCGACACGGACGCCGACGGCCGCGTCGACACGCTCACGTTCGTCGACGGCCGGCCGCGGCCGGGCCGGCGCATCGAGCCGGCGGCCGTCAGCCGCTGACCCGCAGCCCGTGCTCGTCGCACCAGCGGCGCAGCGCGGTCTGCGTTTCCCCGGTGCGGAAGCGCTGCCACGATTCGGTGGCGCCGCGCTCGTCGAGCAGGCGTTCGAAGCCATCGGTGTCTCCGGCGTGGACCAGGTCGCGGATCGTGGCCTGGTCGCCCGCGAGGTGCGTGGCGGCGAAGCGGAACACGAGCTGGTCGCCGATGCCGAGCGTGCTCGCGGCCGGCACGGCCACGTAGTCGCCGTCGCCGGCGCCCGGGTCGGCCGGCAGCGGCGCTTCCTCGTCCATGTAATCGTCGTTGAGCAGGTGGATCATGCCCGTCGCGCGCGCGACGAGGGCCGTGGCGCGGCCTTCGCCATCGTCGACGACGAGGGCCGCATGTTCGAGTTCGTCCAGGTTGACTGCCGCCATGGTGCCTCCGCTTTCCAATCGATGCCGCCAGTATGCAGCGCCTGCGGTTCCAGGCTCGCACAGTTCGGCCGGACAAAAGAAAAAGCCCGCGGGGGCGACCCCGCGGGCTTTCGGTGCGACGGAATACGGCGCGGGTACGGCTATTACATCATGCCGTCCATGCCCATGCCGCCCATGCCACCCATGCCGCCCATACCGCCACCAGCCGGCTTGTCTTCGGCGATATCCGAGACCATGCAGTCGGTGGTCAGCATCAGGCCGGCGATCGACGCTGCGTTCTGCAGTGCCGAGCGGGTGACCTTGGCCGGATCCAGCACGCCCATTTCGACCATGTCGCCATAGGTGCTGTTGGCGGCGTTGTAGCCGTAGTTGCCGGTGCCGGCCAGGACGGCGGACACCACGACCGACGGCTCTTCACCGGCGTTCTGGACGATCATGCGCAGCGGCTCTTCCATGGCGCGCAGGACGATCTTGATACCGGCTTCCTGGTCAGGGTTGTCACCCTTGATCGTGCCAGCGGCTTGCTTGGCGCGCAGCAGGGCCACGCCCCCGCCGGCCACGATGCCCTCTTCGACGGCAGCGCGGGTGGCGTGCAGCGCGTCTTCCACGCGAGCCTTCTTCTCCTTCATTTCGCTCTCGGTGGCAGCGCCCACGTTGATCTTCGC
>JBJMVU010000421.1:0-5011 GCA_045810485.1 Massilia sp.
TCCACCAGGCCGACGGCTCCACCGCGCGCAAGTACGGCGGCACGGGCCTGGGCCTGTCCATCTCGCGCGACCTGACCGCCTTGCTGGGCGGCACGCTGACGCTCACGAGCACACCGGGCGAGGGCAGTACGTTCATCCTGAGCCTGCCGCGCAACGGCACCGTCGCCGCAACGCCGCCCGTGCTGCCGCCGGCGCAGCCGCCCGTGCGCGCGCCCGCGCCCGACGCCGCGCTTGCAGCCCAGGCCGCGCCGGTCGAAGCGCCGCAAGAGACGCCGCCCGCGTTCGCCGACGACCGGACGCAGCCCGCCGCCGGCGTGCGCACGGTGCTCGTGATCGAGGACGAACCGGAATTCGCGCGCATCCTGTACGGCCTCGCGCACGACATGGAGTTCCGCTGCCTCGTCGCGCTGACGGCGCAGGAAGGCCTGGAGCTGGCGGCGAACGGGAGCCCGGACGCGATCCTGCTCGACATCCGCCTGCCGGACCGCTCCGGCCTGTCCGTGCTGCAGCAACTGAAGGACAACCCGGCCACGCGCCACATCCCCGTCCACGTCGTCTCGAGCCAGGACAACGGCGGCGAGGCGCTGCACCTGGGCGCGATCGGCTATGCGCTGAAACCGACGTCGCGCGAGCAGCTGGAAGACGTGTTCCGCAAGCTGAAGGAGAAATCGTCGCAGGAAATGAAACGCGTGCTGCTCGTGGAAGACGACGAGCGCCAGCGCGACAGCGTCGTGCAATTGATTTCCGATACCGACGTCGAGATCGCGGCCGTCGGGTCCGGCACGGAAGCGCTGGACCTGTTGCGCACGCAGATTTTCGACTGCATGATCATCGACTTGAAGCTGCCCGACATGCAGGGTAACGAGTTGCTCAAGCGTATGTCTCTGGAAGAACTGTGCTCGTTCCCGCCCGTCATCGTGTACACGGGACGCAACCTGACGCGCGACGAGGAGGCGGAACTGCTGAAATATTCGCGCTCGATTATCATCAAGGGCGCGCGCTCGCCGGAGCGCCTGCTGGACGAGGTCACGCTGTTCCTGCACAAGGTCGAATCGGAACTGTCGTCGGAACGCCAGTCGATGCTCAAGACGGTGCGAGGCCGCGACCGCGTGTTCGAAGGCCGCACGATCCTGCTCGTGGACGATGACGTCCGCAATGTGTTCGCGTTGACCAGCGCCCTGGAACAACGTGGGGCGAAGGTGGAAGTGGGCCGCAATGGCTACGAGGCCATTGCCAAGCTCGATGAGAATGAAGCGATCGACCTGGTCCTGATGGACGTGATGATGCCGGGCATGGACGGGCTGGAAGCGACGCGCCGCATCCGCCAGGACAAGCGCTTCGCGCGCCTGCCCATCATTGCGATTACGGCGAAGGCGATGAAGGACGACCAGGAACAATGCCTGGCCGCAGGCGCCAATGATTACCTCGCCAAGCCGATCGACCTGACCCGGCTGTACTCGCTGCTGCGCGTGTGGATGCCGACGCTGGAGCGCATTTGAAAAAGACAATGCACAGCCCGCCGAGCGACGTCGACATCGAGTTGCGGATGCTGATCGAGGCTGTCTACCTCAAGTACAACTACGATTTCCGCGACTACACCGGCGCCTCGCAAAAACGCCGCGTGCTCGCCGCGTTGCGCGCGATGGAATGCGAAACGATCTCGGCTTTGCAGGCGCGCGTCATGCACGACCCTGCCGCCTTCGCGCAGCTGTTGCAGTTTTTGACCATCCCGGTGACGGAAATGTTCCGCGACCCGGATTATTATCTGGCTGTCCGCCGGCTCGTCGTGCCGTTCCTGAAGACCTATCCGTCGCTGAACGTGTGGGTGGCCGGCTGCAGCACGGGCGAGGAAGTCTATTCGCTCGCGATCCTGCTGCACGAGGAGGGCCTGCTGGAGCGCACGCAGATGTACGCGACCGACATCAATCCGGCGTCGCTGGACGCGGCGCGGCGCGGCGTGATGCCGCTGGATAAGATGCGCGTGTACACGGAGAATTACCAGAAGGCGGGCGGCACGCGCGCGTTTTCCGATTACTACACGGCGGCATACGGCGGCGCGCTGTTCGACCGCGCGCTCGTCGACAACGTCACGTTCGCGGACCACAGCCTCGCCACGGACAGCGTGTTCGCCGAAACGCATTTCATCAGCTGCCGCAACGTGATGATCTACTTTAACCGGCGCCTGCAGAACCGGGTGCTGGGCCTGTTCCACGAATCGCTGTGCCACCGCGGCTTCCTCGGCCTCGGCAGCAAGGAGAGCATCGACTTCTCCTCGTACGCCCAGCAATTCGAGCCGCTCGCGAAGCGGGAGCGGGTGTTCCGCAAGGTGGCGTCGTGAGCCGCGTCGTCGATGACGCCCCGGGCGACGGCGCATTGCGCGCCGCGCTGCGCGGCCGGCGCTTCGAGGCCGTCGTGATCGGTGGCTCGGCCGGCGGCGTGGATGCGCTCGTCGCGCTGCTGCCCGCGATTCCGGCCGGATACACCTTGCCGGTGTTCTGCATCCTGCACATGCCGGGCGACCGCGAGAGCCGCCTGGCCGAGCTGTTCGACGAACGCCTGCCCGTGCCCGTGAAGGAAGCGGCGGACAAGGAAGAGATCGCGCCCGGCACCGTGTATTTCGCCGGACCGGGCTACCACCTGTCGGTGGAACGCGACCGCACGTTCTCGATCAGCTGCGAGCCGCCCGTGCACTTCGCGCGGCCCGCGATCGACGTGCTGATGGAATCCGGCGCCGACGCCTACGGCCCGGCCCTGGCCGGTATCCTGCTCACCGGCGCGAACCACGACGGCGCCGGCGGCATGGCCCGCATCCGCGCGCGCGGCGGCTTCACCGTCGTGCAGGATCCCGCCGACGCCCAGGTGCCCACGATGCCCGTGAGCGCCATCAACCGCTGCAAACCGAACCTGATACTGCCTCTGGCGCGCATCCACGCCCTGTTGCCCATGTTGGAGATGAATGAACCATGAGCGCACACTACCCTAGCAAACTGCTGATCGTCGACGATCTGCCGGAAAACCTGCGCGCTCTCGACGCGCTCATCCGCGACGAGCAGCGCCTCGTGTTCCAGGCCCAGTCCGGCGAGGAAGCCCTGTCCCTGATGCTCGAACACGATTTTGCGCTGGCCATCCTCGACGTGCAGATGCCCGGCATGGACGGCTTCGAACTGGCCGAGCTGATGCGCTCCACCTCGCGCACCCGCAACATCCCGATCGTGTTCGTGTCCGCCGCCGGCCGCGAGCTGAACTATGCTTTCAAAGGCTACGAGACGGGCGCCGTCGATTTTCTCTACAAGCCGCTGGACCCGGACGCCGTGCGCAGCAAGGTGCAGGTGTTCGTCACGCTGGACCAGCAGCGCCGCGAGATGCAGCGCCAGATGGAAGCGCTGGAAGCGGCGCGGCGCGAGCAGGAAGTGCTGCTGGGCGAGCTGAACGCGACGCAGGCCGAGCTGCAGCGCTCGCTGCGCATGCGCGACGAGTTCATGTCGCTCGTCGCCCACGAACTGCGCACGCCGCTCAACACGCTGTTCCTGGAAACCCAGATGCGCAGCCTGCAACTGAAGCGGGGCAATCTGCCGGCGTTCAATCCGGACCAGATGAACAACATGATCAAGCGCGACGAGCGCCAGATCAAGGCGATGATCCGCCTGATCGACGACATGCTGGACGTCTCGCGCATGAAGAGCGGCACGCTGTCGATCCGCCCGGCGAAGGTCGAGCTGATGGCCTTGCTGGAGCGCGTGGTGAACGATCTGTCGCTGCAGGCCGCGGCGGCCGGCGCCAACGTCGTGCTGGCGTCGCATCACCCGGTCGAAGGGTTCTGGGACGAATTCCGCATCGAGCAGGTCGTCGTCAACCTGCTGACCAACGCCATGCGCTACGGTGGCGGCGGCGCGGTGGAGGTCAGTGTTCATGACGAAGGCTGCAACGTCCGCATCGCCGTGCGCGACCACGGCAAGGGCATTGCGCCCGATTTCATCGACCGCATCTTCGAACCGTACGAACGCGGTGCGAAGAGCGGCGAGCCGAAGGGCCTCGGCCTGGGCCTGTACATCTCGCGCCAGCTGGCGGCATCGCACGGCGGCCAGCTGACGGTCGAGAGCACGCCGGGGCAGGGCGCGACCTTCAGTCTCATCCTGCCGTGCCTGGAGACGGCCCTGCAGCCGGCGGCCGCACCGGCCTGATAGCTAAAATCAATTGATAGAATCTGTTCAATCAATTTCACATGCATGGCGTGGCAGGGTATAGTTCACACCTAAGCTTTTTTTAACCCCGAAAGAGGAGTACTGAATGTCCATCATCAACACCGAAATCAAGCCGTTCAAAGCAACCGCTTACCACGCAGGCAAGTTCATCGACCTGACCGAAGCCGATTTCAAAGGCACCTGGTCGGTCCTGATGTTCTACCCGGCGGACTTCACCTTCGTCTGCCCGACCGAGCTGGAAGACCTGGCTGCTTTCCAGTCGGAGTTCGACAAGATGGGCGTCAAAGTCTATGGCGTGTCGACCGACACCCACTTCGCCCACAAGGCATGGCACGACACGTCGGAAGCGATCAAGAAGGTCAACTACCCGCTGATCGGCGACCCGACCGGCATCCTGTCGCGTAACTTCGAAGTCATGATCGAAGAAGAAGGCCTGGCACTGCGCGGCACCTTCGTGATCAATCCGGAAGGCCAGATCAAGGTCATGGAAGTGCACGACAACGGCATCGGCCGCGACGCGTCGGAACTGATGCGCAAAGTGAAGGCTGCCCAGTACGTCGCATCGCACCCGGGCGAAGTCTGCCCGGCCAAGTGGACCGAAGGCGCCGAAACGCTGAAGCCGTCGCTGGACCTGGTCGGCAAGATCTAAGCAGGGTGGGCACCACGTGCCCACGCGTGACGCTGAAACACCGGTAACACAGTAACACCAGCAGTACCAGGAAGCTGCCCGCGAGGGGTGGGCAGCTTCCCCACCCCTCAAAATTCCTGCCCGCCATCACGGGCTTGCCAGCCAATCACAGGCGATCAAA
>JBJMVU010000422.1:0-3057 GCA_045810485.1 Massilia sp.
GCTTGACCATGATGTCGCGCAGCGCCATGCCATAGGCCAGCGCGCTCTGGCGGTCCGCCGCGATGGCCGGGTGACCGAACCAGAAGCCGGTGAACAATTGGTACAGGCTGGCCCAGTAGCCCTGCTCGGCCTGTTCGTTCAGCATCCCGTTGATCCTTTCCTTCCATTCTTTCACCAGCGGATCGCCGGGACGCGTCGTGAGCGCCGTCGGGTCGCCGAACGGGCCTTCTTCGACCAGTTCCGCCAGCGCGCCGTCCACGCCGGCACGCGCGGCGCGCTCGAGGTAGTCGACACGCGCCATCTTCATCCGTTCGTTGACGGTCGCGCAGGCATGCGCCGGATCGGCGATGCCGTCCGGCTCGGCGCCGTCACGCTCGGGCAGGCGCCCCGTGCGTCCGAACACGACGCAGGCATGCAACAGCCACCACGCGCGATACGCGTCGCGCGGATCGCCGCTCGCCGCCAGGCGCTCGATGCGCTGCGCCAGCGGTTCGGCGGGCGCCGGCTGCGGGGCCGGCGGCGGCGCCCCGAGGTCGGACAGCCACGCCGGGCCGGCAGTTGCCCCGGCCGTCGACGCCGTCGGCGCGGGCAAGGCGGCCGGCGCCGGCGCCACCGGCGGCGTCGACCGCCACGCCGGCGCCACCAGCACCGCCACCAGGCCCAGCCCGGCACATGCCGGCACGACCGCTTTCCACCTCATCCCGCCTCCGCAACTTGTATTCATGGACAGCCTAACAAGCCCCTACCACCGCGACAACGCCGGCGCTGTAACAGGATGTTGCAGCAAAGCTACTCTTCGTGAATTCGCACCATAATGAAGGCGTATTTGATGGGCAGCGCACAGAATTCATCAACAGGCAGGCGTAGACTGTATACATGAGCACACATAAAAAATTGGCGGCAGGTATGGCTGGCGTTGCCAGCATGTTGTGGCTGGGCCTCACGGCCGCGGTCGCGGCGAACCAGCGCCGTCTCGTGTTCAATCCCACCGTCGAGCGCGAAGTGGAGCATCCGCGCAGCAGCGGCCACCGCACCCGTCCCGTCGTGCTGCGCGCCAAGGACGGCACCCGGCTGTCCGGCTGGCTGATGACGCCGAAGATGCCCGGCCTGCGGCCCGCCGTCGTCTATTTCGGCGGACGGTCCGAGGAAGTGTCCTGGGTCGTGCGCGATGCCGGCAAGCTGTTTCCCGGCATGGCGGTGCTGGCCGTGAACTACCGCGGCTATGGCGACTCGCAGGGCGACCCGGCCGAAGCGCACATGATCGACGACGCCTGCATGCTGTTCGACTGGATGGCGGCGCACCACCACGTCGATCCGCAGCGCATCGCCGTCGTCGGCCGCAGCCTCGGCTCCGGCGTGGCCGTGCAGGTGGCGAAAGAGCGGCCCGTGCACTCCGTCGTGCTGATCACGCCGTACGACTCGATCCTGGCCCTCGCCAAGCGCAAGTTCCGCGTGATGCCGATCGAATACATGCTGCGTCACCGTTTCGAATCGATCAAGTATGCGCCCACGCTGAAGGCCCCCACATTCGTGCTGCGCGCCTCCAGCGACGACGTCGTACCGCACTCGCACACCGACCAGCTCGTCGCCAAGCTGGCCCAGCTGATCGGGGACGAGACCGTGCCCGACTCGGACCACCTGAATATTCCATACCTGGACGACACGCAGTCCCGCATCGCCCGCTTCCTCACGTCGCAGTTCGCCAAGCCGATCGGGACGGCAAGCCCGCCGTCCTCCGCGCCTGCGCCGGTCGCCCCCATCCCGGCAGCGCCCATCCCGGCCCCGGCCGCAGGCATCGTCATCACGGCCGCGGTGACGCCGGCTGTCCCGGCCGTCGCCGCCATCGTCGTCCCGCCCGCACTCCCGCTTGCCGACTGAAACGGCGCTATTTATATGTCAACCAAATAAATGGCAAAGTAAAATCGTATTTGCCACGAATAAACTGGCTGATGCATAGTTCCGAGAATCCCCCTCCCTGCACAACCGTTGCGCCGGTAAAATATGGGATTCAGGAGCCCAAATCGATGAAATTCAAGCAACTTTGTATGACGATCGCGGCGCTGTGCATCAGCGCCGGCGCCAGCGCCGACATGGCGGGCGCGAAACTGGCGATCGTCTACGATGCCGGCGGCAAATTCGACAAGTCCTTCAACCAGTCCGCCGCCGAAGGCGTCGCGCGGTTCACGAAGGAAACCGGCGTCAAGGTGTTTGAAGCCCAGGCCAACTACGACACGCAGGCCGAGCAGGTCCTCCGCGCCCTCGCCCGCAAGAAACTACAACTGATCGTCTCGATCGGCTTTTCGCAGACGCAGCCCGTGCAAAAGATCGCGGCCGAATACCCGAACGTGCACTTCGTCATCATCGACGGCAATGCCCAGGGCAAGAACGTCAACTCCGTGCTGTTCAAGGAAGAGGAAGGCTCGTACCTGGTCGGCGTCGCCGCGGCGATGGCGTCGAAGACCAGGACGATCAGCTTCGTCGGCGGCATGGACATCCCGCTGATCCGCGCGTTCGCCTGCGGCTACGTGCAAGGCGCGAGAGCGATCAATCCGAAGGTCCAGGTCCTGCAAAACATGGTCGGCACGACGAGCGCAGCCTGGAACGACCCGGCCAAGGGTGGCGAGCTCGCGCGCGCGCAGTTCGACCGCGGCGCCGACGTCGTCTTCGCCGTCGCCGGCGGCTCCGGCATGGGCGCCCTGCAGATGGCCAAGGAAAAGGGCAAGCTGGCGATCGGCGTCGATTCGAACCAGAACTACCTGTACCCGGGCACCATGCTGACGTCGATGGTCAAGCGCGTCGACAATGCCGCGTACGAAGCGTTCATGAAGGCCCGCAATGGCCAGTTCACGTCGGGCATCACGTACGAAGGCCTGAAGGAAGGCGGCGTGGACTGGGCGCTCGACAAGGACAACCGCATGGTCGTCACGCCCGAGATGGAAAAGCGCGTGCTGAGCACCCGGGCCGACATCATCGCCGGCAAGATCAAGGTGGTCGACTATCGCGCGGCCAACTCGTGCCCGCAGCAGTAACGGCATCGAACACAGTTTTACAGTCGAA
>JBJMVU010000423.1:0-17225 GCA_045810485.1 Massilia sp.
CACGGCGGCGGCGCCGCGTTCCTGGTTGTACGCGTTGACGCGGAAGCGCGCAAGGCCGGGAATCGCGAACGAGAAGTCGCACTCCAGCATCTCTTCGTACTGCTTGCGCTGGCCGTCGTTCATGATGTCATAGATCATGCCGTGCACGTCCTTGTGCTCCAGCGGCGGCAGGTTGATGCGGCGTACGTCGCCATGCACGCGGATCATCGGCGGCAGGCCGGCCGACAGGTGCAGGTCGGAGGCTTTGTTCTTCACCGAGAAGGCGAGCAGTTCAGAGATGTCCATTTATAATGATCCTTTGACGCGGCGCTCGAACACCGTCGTTCCCGCGCGGGCGGGAACCCAATTGCTGCGTGCATGCAGGCCAAACTTGGGTCCCCGCCTTCGCGGGGACGACGATCGCTCACCTTCCGCTCAAGCGTAAAAATATTTCCTGAAGAAAACCATTATGTCCACAATCGCTGGGAACTTGCAAGCTGTCGAAGCGACAATCCAGGCCGCTTGCGAGGCCGCAAACCGGCCTCGTTCGACGCTACAGTTGCTGGCCGTGTCGAAGACGTTTCCCGCTGAAGCGGTGCTGGAAGCGATCGCCGTGGGCCAGCGTGCATTCGGCGAAAACTATGTGCAGGAAGGCGTCGACAAGATCGCCGCTGTGGCAAAAGCGCGACCGGACCTGATGCTGGAATGGCATTTCATCGGCCCGATCCAGAGCAACAAGACGCGGTCCATCGCCACGAGCTTCCAGTGGGTGCACACGGTCGAGCGATTGAAAATCGCGCAGCGCCTGTCCGAGCAGCGCCCACCCGAACTGGGCCCGCTCGACATCTGCCTGCAAGTGAACATCAGCGGCGAAGCCACCAAAAGTGGCGCCAAGCCGGAGGAGCTGCTCGACCTGGCGAAGGCCGTCGCTCAGCTGCCGAACCTGCGCCTGCGCGGGCTGATGGCGATCCCGGAACCGCAGGCCGACCCGGCCCTGCAGCGCGCACCGTTCGCACGCCTGCGCGCGCTCGCGCAAGACATCACCCGCGCCGGCATCCATTTCGACACGCTGTCGATGGGCATGTCCGGCGACCTGCAATCGGCCGTGCTGGAAGGCGCGACCATCGTACGCATCGGCAGCGCGATCTTCGGCGCGCGGCACTATGAATAGATAGGCGTGCGCAGCGCGCACGCAACACCCAAAGGCACTCATGAAAATCAGTTTCATCGGCGGCGGCAACATGGCCACCGCCCTCATCGCCGGCCTGGCCGGCAAGGTCGCGCAGGCGGCGGACATCCACGTCGTCGATCCGAACGCGGATGCACTCGAACGCCTGCGCACGCAGTATGGCGTGACCACGTCGCCGGACATCGGCGCGGCCGTCGCCGCCAGCGACGTCATCGTGCTCGCCGTGAAGCCGCAGCAGATGCGCGACGTGACGGTGCATCTGCAATCGCAGCTCGCGAACAAGCCGCTGCTGCTGTCGATCGCTGCCGGCATCCACGGCGCGGACCTGTCGCGCTGGCTCGGCGGCTACGGCGCCATCGTGCGCACGATGCCGAACACGCCCGCACTGATCAAGCAGGGCATCACGGGGATGGTCGCGATGGCCGGCGTCAACGCCGCGCAACAGGACGCCGCCGACAGCATCATGCGCGCCGTCGGCCAGACCGTGTGGCTGGATGAAGAAAGCCTGATCGATCCGGTGACGGCGGTGTCGGGCAGCGGTCCGGCCTACGTGTTCTACTTCCTCGAAGCGATGCAGCAGGCGGCCGAGGAAATGGGCCTGTCGGCGGAGCAGGGCAAGGCCCTGGCGCTGGCCACGTTCACGGGCGCGGCCCAGCTGGCGGCGCAGTCGGACGAACCCGTCGACGTGCTGCGCCAGCGCGTGACCTCGAAAGGCGGCACCACGCATGCGGCCATCACCAGCATGGAGGCCGCAGGCGTCAAGCAGGCGATCGTCGCGGCGATGAAGGCGGCGGCCGCCCGCGGGCGCGAGCTCGGCGAGGAGATGGGGAAGGACGCGTGAGCCGGCGTCAATGCCCGGGCACGTACGCGCGCGCCTGGCCCAATGTCGTGAATCGTTGTCCGGTCCCGGCGTAAGGCGCAGGCACGCCGTCGCGCCGGGGGGATGGCTTCGTTGAACTCCACGCGCCGGTAAGCCGGTAGGGGCCTATCGGTTCGCCGACGTCGCCGTACGAGAAAAAGACGCCGCCGTCGTCTCCCTTCATTGCCCCGATGGTCTTGTTCTTCATTTGCTCGCCGACGGGATACACGAATTCCTTGACGGCGACGGTGACAGTCCGCCACGTATTGTCCAAGGCGTCCGGACCGGTGGGAAAGGCTGCGCGCAGCAGCTTGCAGACGCGTTGCAGCTCTTCCATGATGTGTTCGGCCTCTTGTGCCGGGTTTTGCCACGTATCCCAACCCGCGGCCAGCGCCAGCCCCGAAGGTCTGGCGACGAAATACGTGCCCAGCGTCCGCTCGCCGTTCGGGCCTCCGTCGAAGCTTTCGGATTCGACGAGCACTTCCCGGTTGGCGAATCGGATGGCCCGCCTGTGGAACATCGGGAACGCCATGTTGCGCCCACCAAGTTCCATACTGACGAAGATTTCCATGTGGCCGAAGCACGACCACGGCGGAGCGCCGGCCTTGCATTCGAAGTCTGGCTGATCCGGTGCGCGCGCTGCCTGGCTCCATGCGGGATTGGCGCCAAGGGTGGTGGCGAACAGGCAGGCCAGCAGGCGAAGTCCGATTGCAGCGACGTTGTGTTTCAAGTGCGGCTCCAGTCGTGGCAGATTTCGATCGGAAAAAATGCCTGGGATATCTGCGCCTGGTAACACGTCAATGACGGATAAAGTCGATTCATGATTCGGCTTTGGCGCCGCTTGGTCCCTGGTCGGAGCGGCGTCGTTTCTATTTGTCGGATGCCTGCGAGATCGCGTAGCCATCATGCTTCAGGCCGTCCCGAAATCCATCTTTGAAGCCGCTGGAGAAGTCGCTCCACGTGCCCGATGCAAGCCACAGGACGGCCGCGATGGATTCGACTGGCCCGACTACGGCCGGTTTTCCCAAACCCACTTCAAGCCGCGCAGATACCCTTCGGCCTTGCTGGTGCCATGGGACATGCCCTGGATCGTGTAACTCTGCAGCTGCAAGCCCTTGTACTGGTGTGACGCCAGCTGCTTTTCGAATTGTTCGATCGGCTCGCGATACGGGCCCGGCTCGAGCGAGCCGACAGAAATGAACATGCGCGCCTTCAATGGCCGGTTTTGTTTGGCGAGGGCGTCTTCGAGTTTGAACATGGCGCCGCCGTCCCAGACTACGGTGGGACTCAGGGCGATATAGCCCGTGAAAAAGTCCGGCGTCTTCATGGCGGCGCCCAGCGTGAACAGGCCGCCCAGCGAAGCGCCGGCCAGCGTGCGGTTGTCCTTGTCGCCGTGGTATTTCGATTCGATCAGCGGCGCGACTTCCTTTTCCAGAAAATTCAGGAATTGATCGCCTTTGCCCGAGCCCGGCGCCATCCACATCGACGTGTAGGTGTAATCGCGCACGCGTGCGCTGCCGTAATCCGTACCGTCCGGGTACGACAGGCCGACCATGATGAATTCCGGCGTCATCTTGTCGTACACCAGGTTGCCATAGGCGCCAGCGAGCAGCGTCGTGTCCCAGTAGCCGTCCGTGAAATACAGGACCGGATATGTTTTGTTCGGATTGCTCCAGTAGCTGTCCGGGTACACGATGATCAGTTCGTGGGTCTGGCCCGTATAGGCCGACTTCACGGACACGATGTCCGTATTCCCGAGCACGAATTTCTTTTGCGTTTGCCCGGCGAGTGCGGCGGACGACACGCCGAGGGACAATAGCAGAACGAGGAGAGTCTTTTTCACGGACGCCCTTCAATTTGATGTGGTTGTGCCGGCCGCTTGCCCAGCAACGCCCACAGGGTATAGACGCCGATTGACGGTACCGATCGGGAAGTTGAGCAGCTGGAGCACGCCGAACGCGATCACGAACACGCGTGCCGTCTGCGATCCCTTCAGCAGCGCGATCCCCGCGATGGCCTCGGTGGCCAGCAGCAGCGCAAAGATCACGGCAATGACCGTGCCGAATCCGAAGACGAAGCTCGTCACGGCGGCATCGCCGCCCGAGCTATTGATGAAGCGTCCGAGCCAATTGGCGCCGAGTGCGAAGATCAGCATCATGCTGGCGCCCAGCACACCGATCACGATATGCAGTGCGGCGGTAATGCGGGTGTGGATGTCCATGGCGTTCCCGTTGATAAACCGGCACAGTGTATGCCGTTTCCACACCGCATAAATACACACAAAGTCACGTCAGGGCGATGGCGCCTTCAGCCGGAACGCGACGTCCCTGTTGCGATCGACGTGGAGCCGGCCGTCCCTGAACACCAGCTCCGCCACCTGGATGACCGTGCGCTGGTTCCAGCGCGCGTCCGTGGCCGCTTCCGCCTCGTTCGCCTGGTGGACGAAATAGTAGATGAACGCACGGTCGCCATCGACGACGACGTCCGCGTGTTGCCCCTTGGCGCGGTCGGTGGCCTTGTGGCCCGGTTCCCCGAGGATGTAGCCGGGCTGCTCGGTCCAAGTGCGCGCATCGTCGGACCGCAGCACCATCAGGCCCTTCCACACGTCGACGACCATCCAGTAATACCCCTTGAAGCGGAACACCTTCGGTCCCTCGCCCGTGGTGGGATTGACCGGCTGGTCGCCGACCTTCTTCCACGTGCGCAGGTCCTGGCTATCGGCGGCCAGGATGCGGCTGCCGGCGCGCTCGTCCTTGTACCACATCCGATAACCCTGTCCGAGCTTGACGACGGTCGGATCGATCATGCGGCCGGTGTCCAGCTTCACGGTGCCTTCGCACTTCCATTTGGACAGATCGGTGCTGGTCAGGTGCTCGATGCGGCCGTCCGCACCGGGGTCGCCCCACCGGTGGAAGATGCCTGGGACGATCGTGAGCCACATGTGATACGTGCCGTTTTCATAGTAGATCTCGGGCGCCCAGGACGTCACGTCCGTACACGCCTTGGGAAAGTCGGCCGTGCCCTGGTAGCGCCAGTGCACGCCGTCGGGAGACGTCGCGATGCCGATGGCCGTGCCGTGCACCCATGCGACGTCCTTCGGGTCGGGCAGCTTCATCGTCGCGCGCCGGTTGGTGTAGAACATCTTCCACAGCTTGGCGGCGCGGTCGTAGACGATCGACACATCCGCCGCGCCGTCGAACACGGGGTCGCGGTACAGGGGCCTGGGTGCGACGTCGGCGGCGCCCGCACCGCTCGACAGGGCCAGCGTGACCGCAATGAACAGCGGAGTGAGTAAGGTCTTCATGTTCAAAACTTGATCGATACGGGCTTGCCCGCATACGTGACCGACTTCGTCGCGGCCGCGGGTTCGATGGCGGTGGCGTTCGCGCGGCCGACGACGACGACGTTCAGCCTGCGCGTGCCGACCAGCTCCTTGAACGTGCCCTTGCGGGCGCCGATGGACAGGGTCCTGGCGGCGTCGTTCCATACCAGCTCGTAGGTCGCGTACCGTCCCTTTTCGTAGTCGTACGTTTCGTTGTCGTCCTCGTAGACCGTGAACTTGCCGTCGGCGCCCGGATAGACGCGGATCTCGTAGGGCGCGTCCGGCCGCTCGGTGGCGTACTGCACGACAGGCCCCATCGGCACGATGGCGCCGGCGCGCACGTACAGCGGGAAGACGTCGAGTGGCACGTCCTTGGCGACGGTCGTGCCGCCCTTGAAACGCTCGTGCGTCCAGAAGTCGTACCAGTCGGTGCCGGCAGGCAGATAGGTCTGCATCATCGTGTCCGGCTTGCCGGACGTTTGCGCCTGGGCGGCCAGTTGCGACGGTGTGCGCCATGCCAGGCGCAGGCTGCGCTCCGACGTGGCGTTGTAATACTCGAGGGTGATGGGGAGGCTCTGGCCCCGCTTCAGGACGACCTTCGCGCCGGCGTAGCGCTTGCCGCCGTTGTGCCAGTCGTCGACGGCGAGCTTGCCGTCGACGAACAGGCGATAACCGTCGTCGCCTTCCGCGCCCAGCTCGTATTCGCCGTCTTCCGGGGCCACGACGGCGCCCGTCCACCGCGCGGAAAAATGATCGAGGCTCGTCAGGCCGGCCGGCATGTCGGCCAGCGGCGGTCCGGGCCACTGGAAGTCGATGGTGGCGTCGACGGTCTTGCCCTGCGGCGTCTCGAAGTTCGTGCCCGCGAAGTATTGGCCGGCCAGTCCGGGCTTGCCGTCGGGTGTGCGCAGGGCGGTCGCCGGGACGGTGGCGGGCGGCGGCGGCTGGAAGCGGTACATCTGGCGCGTGACCGGATGGACGAGGAGGGAAGGGCCGAACTGGAAGGCGTCGTTGATGTCGCGCACGCGTGGGTCGTCCGGAAAATCCATCGGCAGGGCGCGCATCAGCGTGTAGCCGTCACGGGTGACTTTTCCGGCCAGGCTGTAGGTATAGGGCAGCAGGCGGTAGCGCAGGCGCACGGCGTCGTACAGCGCCTTGTACATCTCGGGATCCGACTGCTTGAAGAGGTAAGGCTCGCGCTCGATGTCGGTGCCGTGGATGCGCATGAGCGGATTGAAGGCGGCGTATTGCAGCCAGCGGGCGTACAGTTCGCGATACGACGCATTCTTTTCGCCGCCGGGGAAACCGCCTCCGATGAAGAAGCCGGCGGTATCCTGCGTCCAGTACGGGTTGCCGGTAATGGTGACGTTGACGCCGCCGTTGATCTGCTCGAGCAGGGTTTTCCAGCTTGCGCGGGTGTCGCCCGACCACGAGGCCGCCGCCGTCCGTTGCGCGCCGGCCCAGGCCGAGCGCGTCAGCGTGAACACGCGCTTGTTGCTGGTGGCGCGTTGTCCCTCGTACGTGCCGAGCGTGGTCATCAACGAGTATGGGTTGAGGTAGCGGGCGAAGTCGCCCATGGCGTTCGTGCCGAGCCCCTTGATGTCGCGCTCGTTGTCGGCGGCGCTGTGCGCGGCCGTGCCGACTTCGACTTCGGTGCCGTCCATCCACAGCGCGTCCACGCCGGCGTCGAGCAGGCCCTGCTTGACGTGCTTGAAGTAGATCTTCCGGCCTTCGGGGCTGTAGGCGTCGTAGATGCGCGCCTTTTTCGAAATCCAGTGCAGCGGCTCGAACCGCAGCTTGTGCTCGTCGAGTTCGTGCGCCAGCGCGGTGTCGTTGCCGATCGAGGGCCAGATCGACACCATCAACTTGAGGTGCATGTCGTGGATGGCCTTCGTCATGCCCTTCGGATCGGGGAACCGCTCGCGGTTCCACGTCATGCCGCTCCAGCTGCCGTCCTTGTCGCTGCCCCAGTACTGCCAGTCCTGCACGATGTAGTCGAGCGGGAACTGCTCCTTGCGGAAGGTGCGCGCCACCTCGACGAGGCGGTCCTGCGTCTGGTAGCGCTCCTTGCTCATGAAGAGGCCGAACGCCTGCTTCGGCACCATCGGCGCCGCGCCGGTGAGGTCGCGGTAGCCGGCCACGACGTCGTCCAGCGTGGCGCCTGCCATGAAGTAGTAATCGACGCCGCCCGGCGCGCTTTCCGCCCACAGCGACGCGCCCTCGGGCGTATCCGTGAAGCGCATCTTCGAATAGGTGTCCCACAGGATGCCGTAGCGCTCCGTCGACATCATGACGGGGATGACGATGCCGATATTCGTCTGCACCAGCAGCAGGTCCTTGTTGCGGCGGTTGATGTCGCCTTCGCCCACGAAGCCGAACCCGTAGATGCCTTCGCCGGGCTTGAGCGTGAACGTGTTGCGCGCTTCATAGGTCGGCGCGCCGGCCAGCTCGATTTTCTTGAGGGACTGCGGCGCGCTGCGCTTCTCCTGCGTGTAGACCTTGCCCCGCGCATCCTGGAACGTGATGGCGCCGGTCGCCTTGTCGATCACGATGCGCAGCTGCCTGCTTTCCAGCGTGAGCGTGTCGGCGCCGTCGCGCGTCGTGAAGGCGACGGCCGCGGGAGCATGCGTCACGACGATGCTCGGATGGCGCCAGTAGTTTTCGCCGAGCGTCGTGTTCACGCGCACCGTCGCCGGGCCGTAGAAGATCACGTTCTTGGTCACGCCGCCGACGCGGACCTGCACACCGTGCGCAATGGGCGCGTACGAAAAGGACGACGTCGCGGCGGCGACCGGCAGCAGATGGCCGTTGGCGTCGAGCCCGGACAGTGGCGCCGCATGGGCGCCCGCGGCGAGGAGGGCGAGCAGCGCGATGTGTTTTTTCATGGGATTCCTGGACGTTGGATGGCTGGGATTCACGCCGGACGTTAGCAGAATAATTTGTTCGGTGATATTACTAATTTTCACAAACGCCATAACGAAACGATATTGGATAGCTTGCGTAGGGTCCCCAACGCGTCGAGATAGCGCTATCATTCATCAGCGATTCCTATAACAGCAAAGGAGACATCGATGAAAAAGCTGCTCGCAACATCCGCCTGCGCCGTGGCGCTGGGCGTCGCCATCCCCGCCTGGGCGCAGCAGCCCCCTCCCCAGGCGGCCGAACGCCACGTCGTGCTGGAAAACACGCGGATCATTCCCGTGCAATCGCAGTCGACGGGCAGGGCGCACGAGCTGGTCGTCGTGCTGCCGTCCAGCTACGCGGCGCATCCGGAAAAGCGCTACCCCGTCCTGTACTTCCTCGACGCGTACTGGGACACGCCGCTGCTGACGGCCACCTACGGCAACCTGATCTACGATAACCAGGTCCCCGAGTTCATCATGGTGGGCCTGTCGTATCCGACGGGCGCCAACTACGACGCCGAACGCCGCCGCGACTACACCATCACGGCGACGGACGCCGATTCCGGCAAGGCCGACGCCTTCCTCGACTTCATCACGAAGGAAGCGGCGCCGCTGATCGAGAGCCGCTTCCGCGCCGAGAAGACGGACCGCGTGATCTCCGGCAGTTCGCTGGGCGGCCTGTTCGCCATCGCGGCCGCGTACAAGGCGCCGGGTTTCTTCGCCGGCCATATCGCGATCAGTCCCGCGGCCGGCTGGGACCACGGCGCGCTGGGCAAGGTCGATGCCGCCTACGCCCGCGACCACAAGGCGCTGCCCGCGCGCATGTTCATCTCGCACGGCGGCATCGAGTACCCCGCGTTCCAGAAGCCCATCGTCGCGTTCCAGAAGCAGCTGGGCAACCGCAACTACCAGGGGCTGGCGCTGCAGACGTGGACGATGGAAGGGCTCGACCACACGGGCGTGAAAGGCGACGGCTATGTGCGCGGCCTGATGTGGGTGTGGAAGCCGAAGAAGCCGGCCGGGCCGAGCGGGCTGACGAAGGCGATGCAGCAGCAGGGCGAGTAAGGAACCGGTCAGCGTCCGCGGAAGTGCGACGCCTGCAGGAAGCGCAGGCCGGCGAGGACCTGGTCCACGCGCTCGCCCGACAGGCGGCCGATGCGTGCCCCCAGCCGTGCTTTCGGGATCGCGCCGATCTGCGACGGCAGGACGACGCTGCGTTTCTCGAGTTCGCCCTCGCCGGGCTCCAGGAGCACACAACCGGGTTCGCTCGCCCGCCTGAGATTCGTCGTCAGGGCGCAGACGACCACGGTGTCGATGCGCGAATGGTTGAACAGGTCGTCCTGCACGACGAGGTGCGGATGCGGATAGCCGGGCACCGAGCCGCGCGTGCCGTCGGGCGCCACCCAGTAGAGCTCACCCCTGTCGATGCGCCGCGCGGGCGTGTTGTTGTCGTCCATGTGGTTTCCGGTTTGTCGATCGACAGGATAGCGCTTTACGCATCCATCGTCGCGTTCCGGAAGCAGGCTGGCGGCGCTTCTTTCGATGCGCAAAAAATCCGTTGCGCTTTCGAACAAATGTGGTAACGTTAACGGACTCGAACACACAATACGACGGAGAACAGGGAATGGCGGAGACGAAGAACAGCGGCGGCGCCGCGCACGTCACGTCGCACGACGTTGCGCGCAAGGCCGGCGTATCGGTCATGACGGTGTCGCGCGCGATGAGCGGGGAAGGCTACGTGGCCGAGAAGACGCGCGAAAAAGTGCTGGCCGCCGCGCGCGAACTGGGCTACACACCGAACCTGTCGGCGCGCATGATGAAGGGCAGCCGCACGAACGTGATCGGCGTGCTGGTCAACGATCTGCTGTCGACCGTGATCAACGAGATCGTCGGCGCCGTCAGCGTCAGCCTGCGCAAGTGCGGCATGGACCTGATCATCTACAACTCCATCGAAGACCTCGGCGCGTCCGCCCGCAGCGGCGTGCAGCAGATGATCCGCAACCAATGCGACGGCCTGCTGTTCGTGCTGCCGCGCCTCTCCGAAGGCTATATCGAATTCCTCGAGGCGAGCAGCCAGCCCACGGTCCTCGTCAACTACTGCCGCACCGATACGAGCCTGCCGGTCGTGGGCGGCGCCAACTACGCGGGCGGCGTGGCCGCGGCCGAGCACCTGCTGGGACTCGGGCACCGCCGCATCGGCTTCATCGCCGGTTCGCAGCACACGGGCCAGAGCCAGGAGCGCGAGCGCGGCTACAAGGCGGCGCTGCGCAGGGCCGGCATCCGCAGCGACCGCACGCTCGTCGCGCAGGGCGACTTCGGCCAGCGGTCCGGCTTCGAGGCCGCCGAAAAGCTGCTGCGCCTGTCCGATCCGCCGTCGGCCATCTTCGCGGCCAACGACGACATGGCGATCGGCGCGATCAACGCGGCGCATTCGCTCGGGCTCTCCGTGCCGGACGACGTGTCGGTGGTGGGCTTCGACGACATTCCATCCGCGTCGCTGCTGCATCCCCGCCTGACCACCTTGCGCCAGCCGCTGGCGGACATCAGCGAAGCCGCGGTGGCTGAACTCATCCGCCGCATCAACAACGCGGAAGGGCAGCAGCACCGCACCGAATTCCCCTGCGAGCTGGTGGTGCGCGAGTCCACCGCCGCCGCACCGCTACGCAACGCGGCCTGACATGGACAAACTCTCCCGCATCCGGCGCGAACTGGCGCGCAACCGCAGCGTCTACCTGATGCTGGCGCCCGTGCTCGCGTACTTCATCGTGTTCCAGTACGTGCCGATGCTCGGCGCCGTCATCGCATTCAAGGACTTCAATCCCGCGACGGGCATCCACGGCAGCCCGTGGGTCGGCCTGGACTGGTTCCGCCAGTTCTTCGACAGCCTGTTCGTCGGCCGCGTGATCTCGAACACGATCCTCATCAACGTGTACGACGTCCTCGTCGGCTTTCCCGCGCCGATCGTGCTTGCGCTGCTGCTGAACGAACTCACGAGCACGCGCTTTCGCCAGTTCGTGCAGACCGTCACGTACCTGCCGCACTTCATCTCGGTCGTCGTCGTCAGTGGCATGCTGCTGGATTTCCTGGCCCGCGACGGCGTCGTCGGCCAGATCGTGGCGGCCTTCGGCGGCACGCCGCAGGCCATGATGAACGATCCGGACTGGTTCCGCACCGTGTACGTCGGCTCCGAGATCTGGCAGAGCGTGGGCTGGGGCTCGATCATCTACCTGGCGGCGCTGGCGGGCATCAACCCGACCCTGTACGAGGCCGCGCGCATCGACGGCGCCAATCGCTGGCAGCGCCTGCGCCACATCACCCTGCCGGGTCTCCTGCCCATCATCGCCACCTTGCTCGTGCTGCGTCTCGGCCAGATGATGACGGTGGGCTTCGAAAAGATCATCCTGCTCTACAACCCGGCCACGTACGAGACGGCCGACGTGATCTCGACCTATGTGTACCGCCACGGCATCCTCGATGCGAACTACAGCTATGCGGCCGCCGTGGGCCTGTTCAACTCCGCCGTCGCCA
The DNA here is from genome assembly GCA_045810485.1 of Massilia sp. Taxonomy (GTDB): domain Bacteria; phylum Pseudomonadota; class Gammaproteobacteria; order Burkholderiales; family Burkholderiaceae_D; genus Telluria. The sequence continues at coordinate 11,778 of JBJMVU010000423.1, forward strand.
TGGTCCTGCTGGTGGTGGCCAACAAGCTGAGCCGGCGCTGGTCCGGCACCAGCATCTGGTGATGCCATGACGACCCGAGTCCTGATCCGTCCCGAACCCGCCATCCGCGCCTGGCGCCCGCGCCAGGGCTGGGGTTCCGCCGCCTTCGACGCCGCCAACGCGGCCGTGCTGCTGGCGCTGTGCTTCATCACGTTCTACCCGTTCTATTACGTGCTGATCGCATCGCTGTCCGACCCCGTCGCGCTGATGGCCAACCGCGGCTTCATGCTGCTGCCGCGCGGCTTTTCGCTGGAAGCGTTCCAGCGCGTGTGGGACAACCCGATGGTGCGCAGCGGCTTCTTCAACACGCTCGTGATCGTCGTCGGCGGCACCGCGCTCAATCTGGTGCTGACCTGCTGCGGCGCGTACGCGCTGTCGCGCCGCCGCCTGCCGCTGGAAAAGGCGTTCATGGTGCTGATCGTGTTCACCATGTTCTTTTCCGGCGGCCTGGTGCCGAACTACCTGCTCGTGCGCGACCTGGGCCTGCTGAATTCGCGCTGGGCCATCGTCCTCCCGTTCGCCGTCAGCGCCTGGAACCTGATCATCCTGCGTGCCGCGTTCAACGCCGTTCCCAAGGATTACGAGGAAGCGGCACGCATCGACGGCGCCGGCGACTTCACGATCCTGCTGCGCGTGTACGTCCCGCTGTGCATGCCGACCATCGCCGTCGTCGGCCTGTTCTACGCCGTCAGCCACTGGAACGGTTATTTCTACTCGATGATCTACCTGTCCGACCGCGACCTGTTCCCGATCCAGCTCGTGCTGCGCGAAATCCTCGTCTCCGGCAGCACCGATTCGATGATGACCGGGGAAGCCATCGGCCGCGAAGCGCTGTCGAACACGATCAAATACGCCACCGTCGTCGTGGCCACCATTCCCGTGCTGGCCGTGTACCCGTTCCTGCAGCGCTGGTTCGTGAAGGGCGTCCTGACGGGAGGGATCAAGGAATGAAACGCGCGCTTCTTTCTGCACTGATGCTGGTAACGTTAACGGATTCACGCGCCGCCGCACCCGAACCGGTCACGCTGCCGATCGTGAAGCAGCCGCTGCACCTGACGTGGTTCGCCAACTTCAACGGCAAGGCGGCCGTCTCGCTGAAGTCGTACGGCGAGCAGAGCGCCTACCACGTGCTGGCTGAACGCACGGGCATCATGGTCGATTTCCAGCATCCGCCGCTGGGCGCGGAGCGCGAGCGTTTCAACCTGCTGCTCGTATCGGGCAACTACCCGGACGTCATCGAGGCCGACTGGTTCGGCTACCCGGGCGGCTCGAGCAAGGCGCTGAAGGACGGCGTCGTCATGCCGCTCAATAGCCTGATCCGCCGCTACGCGCCGAACCTGCAGGCGCTGCTCGACAAGCACCCGGAGATCTACCGCCAGATCAGCACCGACGACGGCACGATCTACGCCTTTCCGATGCTGCGCATCGATCCGCAGGTGCGCAGCGTGTGGGGGCCGCAGGTACGCCAGGACTGGCTGGACAAGCTGGAACTCCGGCAGCCGTCCACCATCGCCGACTGGTACCGCGTGCTGAAGGCGTTCAAGACGCGCGACCCGAACGGCAACGGCCTGGCCGACGAGATCCCGTTCTCCGCGCTGACGATCCCCGGCGAAAAGACCGCGCCCGGCCTGCCGCCGCCGCTGTGGGTGTTCCTCGGCGGCTTCGGCCTCGCGCCCGAGTTCTACCGCTGCGGTGCGCAGGTCTGCTACAGCCCCGCGCAGCCGGCGTACCGCGACTTCCTCGCGACGATGCGCCAGTGGTATCGCGAAGGCCTGCTCGATCCGGATTACCTCGCGCAGACGGAACGCCAGTTCGACGCCAGGATGACCAATGGCCTCGTCGGCGCCTACGCGGGCTATAACGGCAGCGGCCTCGCGCGCTTCACGGCGATGAACCGCGCGCGCTTCCCCGGCTTCAAACTGGTCGCGACCCGGTATCCGCTGGGCCCCGGCGGCAAGCGCTTCGTCACGTGGCCGGAAGCGGGCCAGGAGTATATGGGGGTCGGCGCCGCCATCACGCCGAACAACCGTCACGTCGTGGAGACCGTGAAATTCCTCGACTACGGTTATTCCGAAGCGGGCGGCCTGACCTTGAGCTTCGGCCGCGAGGGCGTCAGCTACACGATGGTGAACGGCGAGCCGCGCTACACGGACGTCGTCATGAAGAACCCGAAGCTGTCCGTGGCCGAGGCGATCTTCACCCACGCCCGCCCGCAGCAAGGTCCGCTCGTCCAGGACGTGCGCTACCTGCGCCAGTTCTACTCGATGCCCGAGCAGCTGGACGCGGTGCGCACATGGTCGGACGCGTCGACGGAATTGCTGCTGCCGCCGCTGGAAGTGGCGAGCGGCGACGCGCGCAAGTTCAACGCGATCATGAGCGACATGAAGATCTACGTGGCCGAGATGACGACGCGCTTCATCACCGGCCGCGAGCCGCTGGAACACTTCGATGCGTACCGCCGCAGGCTCGACCAGGCCGGCCTGCCCTTCGTCGTCGCCGCGATGCAGCGTGCGCTCGACCGCTACGACAGCAAGGCGGTTCAACCCGCGCCGGAGCGACCATGACGGGATGTTTTTACGCGCCGACCTGTTAACGTTAACGGATAAGTCTCTTTTCACACCAGTCCACACACATGACGACATTCCCACTTGACGCCGCCGACCGGGACCTGTTCCGCGGCGCGCTGGACCAGGCCCTGGCCCAGCTGGAGGGCACGCTGGCCGAATTCGGCGCGCGCTTCCCCGACGACACGGCGCCGGACAACCGCTACCGGCCGCGCCGCTGGCTCGATTATCCGGACGGCGCCAACTCCGGCTGGACCACGGGCTTCTGGACCGGCATGCTGTGGCTCGCCCACGAGCTGTCGGGCCAGCCGGCCTTCCGCACGGCCGCGCACGCGCACCTGGCCAGCTTCGAGGAACGCCTGGAAAAGCGCATCCAGATCGATCACCACGACCTCGGCTTCCTGTACATGCCGTCGTGCGTGGCCGCGTGGCGCATCCGCGGCGATGCGCACGCGCGCACCGTCGCGCTGGGCGCCGCCGACTACCTGATGCGGCGCTACCTGCCGCGCGCCGGCATCATCCAGGCGTGGGGCGACCTCGACGATCCGGCCCAGCGCGGCCGCATGATCATCGACTGCCTGATGAACCTCCCGCTGCTGCACTGGGCCGCGACGGCGAACGGCGAGGCGCGCTACCGCGACGCCGCGCTGCGCCACCTGGAGCGCTCGCGCGACTTCCTCGTGCGCGCCGACGATTCGAGCTTTCACACCTATCACTTCGATCCGGAGACGGGCGCGCCGCTGTACGGCAGCACGGCGCAGGGCCTGGCCGACGGGTCGTGCTGGGCGCGCGGCCAGGCGTGGGGCATGTACGGCTTCGCGCTGAACCACGGCTACGCGCCGGGCCTGGGCCTGCTGGATGTCGCCAGGCGCCAGGCCGACTACTTCATCGCGCACCTGCCGCCGAACGGCATCGCGTACTGGGATCTCGCGTTCGGGCCGGGCAGCGGCGAACCGTGGGACAGCTCGGCCAGCGCGATCGCGGCATGCGGCCTGCTCGAACTCGCCGGTCACCTGGATGACGAGACCGACGCGCAGCGCTATCGCGACGCGGCGCTGCACATGCTGCGCGGCCTCGTGACGCACTGCGCGGCGCGCGCGCCCGCCAGCAATGCGCTGCTTCTGCACGGCGTGTACAGCAAACCGCACGGGCAGGGCGTCGACGAACCGAGTTTGTGGGGCGATTACTTTTATCTGGAGGCGTTGGCGCGCGTGCTGCACGGCGCGAACGGGTATTGGTAAGACATACAAAACGCGGCATAGCCGCAAGGGCGGGCGCGATATACCGCGCCCGGAACAGCAGTGATATCGTGGAACCGGAGACAGGAGTTGAAGATGGCAACGAATAACAAGACTCGCAATGTGCATTACCCGTTGAACCCGATGGCGATCGCCGTCGCCTGCGCCATCCTTGGCGCGACGGTCACCGCGTCGGCGCAGACGGCGCCCGCCGGGCCGGCTGTCCAGCAGGTCGAAGTGACGGGCATCCGCGCGTCGAAGCAGAAGTCGCTGGAAAAGAAGCGCAACAACGACACGATGAGCGAAGTCGTGACGGCGGAAGACGTGGGCAAGATGCCCGACAAGAACGTGGCCGACGCGCTGCAGAAGCTCCCCGGCGTGAACACGCTGGCCGGCAGCGGCGGGCAGGGCGGCTATGACGAGAACGACCGCGTGAGCATGCGCGGCACGAGCCCCAGCCTGTCGCTTACGACGATCAACGGCCATTCCGTCGCGACGGCGGACTGGGACGCGAGCGACCAGCTGGCCGGCGGCGCCGGCTCCAGCGGCTCGGGTGCGGCGCGCAGCGTCAGCTTCCTGCTGCTGCCGTCGGAGATCGTCAGCCAGGTCGTCGTGCACAAGAGCGCGGAAGCCGACCAGCTGGAAGGCGGCGTCGCCGGCGCCGTCGACATCATCACGCGCCGTCCGCTCGACAGCAAGAAGCCGTTCACCGCGGAGGCGAGCGTGCAGGGCGTGTACTCCGACCTGGCCGGCAAGACGAATCCGCAGCTGGCCGCCTTCCTCAACTGGACGAATGCGAACCGCACGGCCGGCGTCATGCTGCAGGTGTTCGACCAGAAGCGCAACGTGCGGCGCGACAGCCAGCAGATCACGTGGGGCCGCATCGGCGCCGCGACCAACGCGGGCAAGGCGAACGGCGGCGCGCTCGCGGGCACGCCGTTCGTGTCGGAAGTGATCGAGAGCCTGTTCCAGCAGGAGCGCAAGCGCACCGGCGGCTCGATCGGCGTCGAATTCAAGGTGACGGACGACTTCACGATCAATGCCGACATCTTCCGTTCGAAACTGGCCGCCAGCTATTCGAACAACCGCTTCGTCGTGCGGCCCACGAACTCGATCAGCGGCGGCGTCGTTCCGACGAACGTGACGGTCGCAAACGGCGTCGTCACGTCCGCGCAGTTCGACAACACCGGCGCGGCCACGGGCACGCAGCTTGAATCGCAGGTCAACCCGAGCGCAGCGTCGCGCACGGGCTATGAAAACGTCGATTTCAAATGGCGCGTGAACGACGCCCTGCGCGTGATGGGCCGTGGCGGCAGCACGAAGGCCGAGGGCGACACTTACCTGTACTGGAACTATGCGTTCCTGCCGAATACCGCGACCGGCTATGTCTACCACGGCCCGAACGATCCGGTGACGGTGCTGCTGCCGAACGGCGTGTCGGCGGCGAACCTGACGTCGAACCCGGGCAATTCGGGCGCGGACCAGAGCTACAGCCTGCAGCACAGCGAAGACCGCGAGCACTACGGCCAGCTCGACGCCGAATACAGCTTCGAGAGCGGCTTCGTGAACAGCATCAAGGTGGGCGTGCGTGCATCCGACCACAAGCG
>JBJMVU010000424.1:0-16474 GCA_045810485.1 Massilia sp.
GACGACGGGCTTGCCGGCCGCGCGCGCGGCTTGCACTTCGGGAGAAAACTGGAGGAAGGCTTGCATGTTCAGTCCTGTGAAAGCGGAGGAGGTTCGGTGGCGAGGCTGTCCGGCCCCAGGCCAGGGTGCACGGTCTCGGGTACGCCCAGCGTGAGCGCCGACAAATGCAGCCCGCGCCGGCACGCGAGCACGAGATCGCCGGCGCCTTCGTCCTGCACGAGCGACCAGCAGACGGCGGCGGCGAACGCGTCGCCGGCGCCCGTCACGTCGACGACGTCGACAGGCTGTGCGGGCAGGTCGGCGATGGCGTCGCCCGCGGTGACGAGGACGCCGCGCGCGCCGCGCGTGACGATCAGGTCTTGCGCGCCCTGGGCCTGGACGTCGCGCATGGCTGCCGCGAGTGCATCGTCGTCCGGCAGCGGCCGCCCGGCGCGGGCCGCCAGTTCGCCGGCGTTGAGAATCAGCAGGCGCACGCCGGACAGGTCAGCGGGCAGGCGCGCCATCTTCGGTTCGGACACGGCCACGAGCACGAGCGGCGTGTCCGTGCGGCGGGCCTGCCGGGCGAGGGCGGCGACGGTGTCCTGCGGCAGGTTCAGGTCCGCCACGACGAGCGCCGCGCCCGCGAGCTGCGCCTGGCGCGCGTCGACGAAGGCGGGTTCCATGCGGTCGTACAGCGCCATGTCGGCCAGCGCGACGACCATCTCGCCGTCGCGGTCCAGCACCGCCGTGTACGTGCCGCTGCAGCAGCCGTCGAGGCGCAGCGCGCCGCGCACGTCGATGCCGAGGCTGTCCGCGTGGTCGAGCAGGGTGGCGCCCGAGCTGTCGGCGCCGATCGCCGTCAGCAGCGCGACCGTCGTGCCCAGCCGGGCCAGGTTCTCGGCGATGTTGCGCGCCACGCCGCCGAACGATTCGCTCTGGCTGGCCGGATTCGACGTGCGCAGGGCGATGGCGTCAAGCGAGCGCAGCTTGCGGTCGAGGTTCGCCGCGCCCACGCATACGACGGGACGGTGGTCCGGCAGCACGTAGGCGCGCCCGAGCAGCCTGCGCTCGCGGATCAGGCCCGCGATATAGCCGGCGACCGCGGAGCGCGACAGCCCCAGCTGGTTGGCGAGGTCCTGCTGCGATATAAAAGGATTCGCGCGGATGGCCTCGTACAGCTGTTGTTTTTTCGACGATTCGGTCACGATGACGGGTGGATTAAACTTTTGTTTTTCATCTTAAACATTTGTTTGCACAGGGTCAATGCGGACACATGCATGGCGAAAGTCTAGCGCGAATTTATACTTCGAAGATATAAATCTGCGAGAAAAATGGTATTTGCCAACACAATCGGGGTTCATGCATAGTTGACATATTTTGGTGCACGGCGCCACCCCATCCTCGACCGGACCGCGACAATGACTACTCACTCCTTCAGCAACACTCCATTCGAAGCCGCCGACGTCATTCGCGCCCGCAAGCCGGGCTTCACGCCGCGCGTGGCCCTGATCCTCGGTTCCGGCCTCGGCGTGCTGGCCGAGCAGATGACGGATGCGGTGGCGATCAGTTATGGCGACCTGCCGGGCTTCCCGATCAGCACCGTCCATGGCCACGCGGGCGAACTGGTACTGGGGATGCTGGCCGGCGTGCCGGTCGTGTGCATGAAGGGCCGCGGCCACTTCTACGAAGGTTACGGCCCGGCCGTGATGACCTCCGCCGTGCGCACATTTAAATTGATCGGCTGCGAATTGCTGTTCGTGACGAATGCCGCGGGCTCGCTGCGTCCGGAAGTGGATGCCGGCAGCGTCGTCGTGCTGACGGACCACATCAACCTGCTGCCGGGCAGCCCGATGGCCGGCCCGAACGACGACCGCTTCGGCCCGCGCTTCTTCAGCATGGCCAATGCGTACGATGCCGACATGCGCGACCTGATCAAGGCCACGGCGGCGGAGAAGAACATCACCGTGAACGAAGGCGTGTACCTGGCATGCCCGGGCCCGAACTTCGAGACGGCCGCCGAGATCCGCGCATTCAAGGCGCTGGGCGCGGACGTCGTCGGCATGTCGGTCGTGCCGGAGGTGATCTCGGCGCGCCACTGCGGCCTGAAGGTCGCGGGCATGTCCGCCATCACGAACCTGGCCGAGGGCCTGACCCCGTTCCCGCTGTCGCACGAGCAGACGCTGAAGTATGCTGCGGTGGCGGCCAAGGATATGGTGACGCTGATTCACGGGTTTATTGAACGACTGGGCCGGACGGCTTAATAAATACGTCGTCCCCGCGCAGGCGGGGACCCAATTTTGTTCGAGCAGTCGAGACGCCGGCAAACTTGGGCCCCTGCCTTCGCAGGGGCGACGGGGAAAAGGGATAACTTATGTCACGCGCATTCATCCTCCTGCTGGACTCCTTCGGCCTGGGCGCCTTGCCCGACGCCGACAAATACGGCGACGCGGGCGCCAACACCCTCGGCCATATCGCGAAGTGGGCCGCGGATGCGGGCAAGCCGATGGCGCTGCCCACGCTGGAAAGCATCGGTCTCGGCGCCGCCGCGCACAAGGCCAGCGGCGCATGGCCGGCCGGTTTCGAGAAGCGCGACGGTTTCACCGGCGCGTGGAGCGTCGCGCGCGAGCGCTCCACCGGCAAGGACACGCAGAGCGGCCACTGGGAAATCGCCGGCGTGCCCGTGCTGTTCGACTGGGGCTACTTCCCCAAGACGGTCCCCACGTTCCCGCAAGAGCTGACCGACAAACTGGCCGCGCTCACGAACGTGCCGGGCTGGCTGGGCAACTGCCACGCGTCCGGCACGACCATCATCACGGAACTGGGCGACGAGCATGTCGCCACCGGCAAGCCGATCATCTACACGTCGGCCGACTCGGTGATGCAGATCGCCGCGCACGAAGAGCACTTCGGCCTCGAGCGTTTGTACCAGGTGTGCGAAGCCGCGTATGAACTGGTCAAGCCGTACAATATCGGCCGCGTGATCGCGCGTCCATTCACGGGCAGCAACGGCAACTACAAGCGCACGAGCAACCGCCACGACTACGCCGTGCCGCCCGTCGCGCCCACGTTGCTGGACCACGTGAAGGATGCGGGCGGCGAAGTCATCGCACTGGGCAAGATCAGCGACATCTTCGCCGGCCAGGGCGTTACGCAACTCATCAAGGGCGCCGACAACATGGCGCTGTTCGACCGCCTGCTCGACGTGGCCGACACCGCGCCGGACAAGTCGCTGACGTTCGTGAACTTCGTCGACTTCGACATGCACTTCGGCCACCGCCGCGACGTCGCCGGCTACTCGAACGGGCTGCATGAGCTGGATGCGCGCCTACCGGAATTCATCGCGAAGCTGAAAGAGGGCGACCTCGTCGTCATCACGGCGGACCACGGCTGCGACCCGACGTGGCCCGGTTCCGACCACACGCGCGAACACATCCCGATGCTGTTCTTCGGCCCGGCCGCGCCCGCGCGCGAGCTGCCCGTGTCCGACACGTTCGCCGACATCGGCGCCACCCTGGCGCACCACCTCGGCGTCAAACCTCTTGCCAACGGAACTGCTTTACTATGAGCCCGAACCTCGACTTTCAACGTAATACGGCGATCGACCTCGACCTGGGCTGGATCAACCACCTGAAGGTCAACCGCAACGCCGCCGACCGCCGCGCCGCCAGCCTGGCGAACCGCCGCACGGTCAAGAAGGAGTACCAGGCCGCGTGGCTGATCCGCGCCATCGAGTGCATCGACCTGACCACGCTGTCGGGCGACGATACGCCGGGCCGCGTCGAGCGCCTGTGCCGCAAGGCGATGCGTCCGCTGCGCGCGGACCTGATGCAGGCGCTGGGCCTGGACTCGCTCACGACGGGCGCCGTGTGCGTGTACCACGAGATGATCCAGCCGGCCGCGCACGTGCTGCAGGGCCGCCTGCCCATCGCGGCCGTGTCGACCGCGTTCCCGGCCGGCCTGTCGAGCCTCGAGACGAAGATCCGCGAGATCGAACTGTCGGTGGCCGCCGGCGCCACCGAGATCGACATCGTGATCACGCGCCAGCACGTCCTGACCGGCAACTGGCAGGCGCTGTACGACGAGATGGTCGCCTACCGCCAGGCGTGCGGCGAGGCGCACGTGAAGGCGATCCTCGCGACGGGCGATCTCGTCACCCTGGAAAACGTAGCAAAAGCATCGTGGGTCTGCATGATGGCAGGCGCCGATTTCATCAAGACATCGACCGGCAAGGAAGGTGTGAACGCGACCATTCCCGTGTCGCTGGTGATGGTACGAGCGATCCGCGAGTACTATGAACGCACCGGCTACAAGGTCGGCTACAAGCCGGCCGGGGGTGTGTCCTCCGCCAAGACCGCACTGCAATACCTGACCGTGATGAAGGAAGAGCTGGGCAACGAATGGCTGCAACCGCACCTGTTCCGCATCGGCGCCTCCAGCCTCCTGACCGACATCGAGCGCCAGCTCGAACATTACGTCACCGGCAGCTATTCCGCCGCCCATCGTCACGCGCAACCTTGATCGGATCTGTCATGCCCACTATTAAAGAGATTCTTCAGACTATGGACTACGGCCCGGCCCCCGAGAGCACCAAGGAAACGCAAGCGTGGCTGGAGTCGCATGGCCGCCGTTTCGGGCTGTTCATCGACGGCGCCTGGACGGATGCCGCCGACACCTTCGGTTCGTTCAACCCGGCCGACGGCAGCGAACTGGCGCAGGTGACGCAGGCGAGTCAGGCCGACATCGACCGCGCCGTGGAAGCCGCGCGCCGCGCGCAGCCGGGCTGGGTCGCCATGGGTGGCCACGGCCGCGCGAAAGTGCTGTATTCGCTGGCGCGCCTGCTGCAGAAGCACGCACGCCTGTTCGCGGTGCTCGAGACGCTGGACAACGGCAAGACGATCCGTGAAACGCGCGACGCCGACCTGCCGCTGGCCGCCCGTCACTTCTATCACCACGCCGGCTGGGCCCAGCTGCAATCGGAAGAATTCGCGGACTACCGCGCCGTCGGCGTCGTCGGCCAGATCGTGCCGTGGAACTTCCCACTGCTGATGCTGGCGTGGAAGGTCGCGCCGGCGCTCGCCGCGGGTAACGCCATCGTCTTCAAGCCGGCCGAGTACACGTCGCTGACCGCGTTGCTGTTCGCCGAGATCTGCCAGCAGGCCGGCGTGCCGGCGGGTGTCGTCAACATCGTCACGGGCGACGGCCGTGTGGGCGAGGCGATCGTCAACCATCCGGGCATCGACAAGCTGGCATTCACCGGCTCGACGGAAGTGGGCCGCATCATCCGCAAGGCCACGGCCGGCACGGGTAAAAAGCTGTCGCTGGAACTGGGCGGCAAGTCGCCGTTCATCGTGTTCGACGACGCCGACCTCGATGCGGCCGTCGAAGGCCTCGTCGACTCGATCTGGTTCAACCAGGGCCAGGTCTGCTGCGCCGGTTCGCGCCTGCTCGTGCAGGAAAGCGTCTACCCGCGCTTCATCGAAAAGGTCAAGGCGCGCATGCAGAACCTGCGCGTCGGCTCGCCGCTCGACAAGTCCAATGACATCGGCGCGCTCGTCGATCCGGTGCAGCAGCAGCGCATCCACGGCCTCGTGGAAGCGGCGCGCGCCGAAGGCTGCGAGATCTGGCAACCCGCCGGCGAGACGCCGGTGGCCGGCTCGTGGTATCTGCCCACGCTGATCACGGGCGCGTCGACGTCGGCGACCGTGGCGCAGACGGAAATCTTCGGCCCGGTGCTCGTCGCATCGAGCTTCCGTACGCCGGGCGAAGCCGTCCAGCTCGCGAACAATACCGTGTACGGCCTGGCCGCGTGCGTGTGGAGCGAATCGATCAGCCTCGCGCTGGACGTCGCCCCGCAGATCAAGGCCGGCGTCGTGTGGATCAACACGGCGAACCAGTTCGACGCCGCGTGCGGCTTCGGCGGCTACAAGGAATCCGGCTTCGGCCGCGAGGGCGGCAAGGAGGGCATGACGGAATACTTGGTGCCGCTGGCGGAAGATGCGCGTCCGGCCGCACCGCTCAATGCCGAAAAGGGTAAGGTGAAACTGGCCGCCGGCGACAGCCCGTTCGCGGTCGATCGCACGGCAAAACTGTACATCGGCGGCAAGCAGGCGCGCCCGGACGGCGCGTACAGCCGCGCGATCCACGGCGCCGGCGGCGAGTTCCTGGCCGACGTGGGCGAGGGCAACCGCAAGGACATCCGCAACGCCGTCGAGGCGGCGCACAAGGCGTCGGGCTGGGCGAAAGCGACCGCGCACAACCGCGCGCAGGTGCTGTACTACATCGCGGAAAACCTGGCGATCCGCGCCGACGAATTCGCCGCGCGCATCGCCGCCCAGACGGGATCGAAGGATGCAGCACGCGAGGTGCAGGCATCGATCGAGCGCCTGTTCTACTGGGCCGCATGGGCCGACAAGTACGACGGCCTGGCGCACCAGCCGCCGATGCACGGCATTACCGTCGCGCTGAACGAACCGGTGGGCGTGATCGGCATCGTGTGCCCGAACGAGAACCCGCTGCTGGGCTTCATCTCGCTCGTGGCGCCGGCGCTGGCGCTGGGCAATCGCGTGGTGGCGGTGCCGTCGGAAGCGTATCCGCTCTCGAGCACGGACCTGTACCAGGTGCTCGACACGTCCGACCTGCCGGGCGGCGCGCTGAACATCGTCACGGGCAGCCACGACGAGCTGGCCCGCACCCTGGCGTCGCACTTCGACGTGGATGCCGTGTGGCGTCACGATGGCTCGGCTGAAGGCTGCGCGGAAGTGGAGCGCCTGTCGGCGGAATCGCTGAAGCGCACGTGGACCGGCGGCGCGAAAGGGCGCGACTGGTTCGATGCGAAGCAGGCGGGCGGGCGTACCGTCTTGCAGCACGCGAGCCAGGTGAAAAACGTGTGGATTCCGTACGGCGTTTGATCGGCCTAATTGATTAACATGCCGTAGGGTGGGCACCCCGTGCCCACCATGACGTATGCGTTTTGCGAACGTTATGGTGGGCACAGGGGTGCCCACCCTACGGCTTAAGAGAACGGAAATACCATGTTCCTCCCCCAAGAAATCGTCCGCAAAAAACGCGACGGCGGCACCTTGAGCCCGGAAGAGATCCGCTTCTTCGTACGCGGCATCCCGGACGGCAGCGTCACCGAAGGCCAGATCGCCGCGCTCGCGATGGCGGTCTATTTCAACGACATGACGATGGACGAACGCGTCGCGTTCACGCTCGCGATGCGCGATTCCGGCCAGGTCATGGAGTGGAAGTCGCTGGACCTGCCCGGTCCCGTCGTCGACAAGCACTCGACGGGCGGCGTCGGCGACGTCGTCTCGCTGATGCTCGGTCCGATGATCGCCGCGTGCGGCGGCTATGTCCCGATGATTTCCGGCCGCGGCCTGGGCCACACGGGCGGCACGCTGGATAAATTCGACTCGATTCCCGGCTATTGCACCGTGCCCGATCCGGAACTGTTCCGCACCGTGGTCAAGGACATCGGCGTCGCCATCATCGGCCAGACCGCGCAACTGGCGCCGGCCGACAAGCGGTTCTACAGCATCCGCGACACGACGGCGACCGTGGAATCCGTCGCCATGATCACGGGCTCGATCCTGTCGAAGAAGCTGGCGGCGGGCCTGGACGCCCTCGTCATGGACGTCAAGGCCGGCAGCGGCGCGTTCATGCCGACGTATGAAAAATCGGTCGAGCTGGCGGAATCCATCGTCCACGTGGGCAACGGCGCCGGCACGCGCACGTCCGCGATCCTGACCGGCATGAACGAGTCGCTGTGCCCGGCGGCGGGCAATGCCGTCGAGGTGCGTATCGCGATCGACTACCTCACCGGCAAATCGCGCCCGGCGCGCCTGCACGAGGTGACGATGGCGCTGTGCGCCGAGATGCTCGTCATCTCCGGCCTCGCGGCCACCGACGAGGCAGCGCGTACAAAGCTGCAGCACGCGCTGGATTCGGGCGAGGCGGCCGAGCGCTTCGCGCGCATGGTCAAGGCGCTGGGCGGCCCGGCCGACCTGATGGACAATCCGGACGCGCACCTCGCCAGGGCGCCGATCGTCGTGCCGGTGCCGGCGCTGGAATCCGGCCATGCGTACGCGACGGATTGCCGCGGCCTGGGCCTGGCCGTCGTCGGCCTGGGCGGCGGGCGTATCCGTCCGCAGGATCCGATCGACTTCGCCGTCGGCCTCACGGACCTCGTCGAGCTGGGCACGACACTGGAAGCGGGCCAGCCGCTGGCGCTCGTCCACGCGCGCACGCAGGATGCCGCGGAACGCGCCGTGCGCGAAGTGCAGGCGGCGTACCGCATCGCGGCCGAACAGCCGGCGGCGCAGCCGATGATCTACAAGACCATTCGGCCATAAGACGACAACATCGAACCGTCATCCCCGCGAAGGCGGGGATCCAGTTTTGTACGCGGATCGGCGGCATCAAGTGGGTTCCCGCCTTCGCGGGAACGACGTTGGGAGACGCTCATGAAATACGAAAAACTGATCCACGAAGCCCGCGCCGCGCGCGAACTGGCGTACGTGCCTTATTCGCGCTTCAAGGTTGGCGCAGCGCTCGAGACGAAGGACGGCCGCGTGTTCCGCGGCTGTAACGTCGAGAACGCGTCCTATGGCCTGTGCAACTGCGCGGAGCGCACGGCATTCTTTTCCGCCATCGCCCACGGCTACGTGCCGGGCGACTTCACGGCGCTGGCCGTGATCGGCGACACGGAGGGTCCCATCGCCCCGTGCGGCGCCTGCCGCCAGGTGATCCTGGAACTGGGCGGCAACGACCTGCCCGTCGTGCTGGCGAACCTGAAAGGCGACGTGATGGAGACGACGGCCGCAGCGCAGTTGCCGAACGCTTTCGGCGGGCGCGACCTGCAGAACTAAGCGCGCCCCGCACGGTTCAGCGCCGTTTAAGGCAATCTTGCCTGGATGCTGTCAAACTTGAATTCAAGGACAGGCCCACAACATGTGGGCTATCCGATCATTCAAAGGAGCAGACGTCATGAGCCCGCAAGATTCGCAGATGTTGCACGATTTCCTGAGCCAGCTGATCCAGGCTCGCGGCATCCAGAAAGATCCGGAAGCGGATGCCCTGATCCAGCGCGCCGTGGCCCAGCAGCCCGACGCCCCCTACCTGCTGGTGCAACGGGCATTGCTGCTCGAGCAGGCGCTGAACAATGCCAAGGACCGCATCGCCGGCCTGGAAAGCCAGGTACGTTCCGGTCAGCCAGGTGGCGACGGTGGCAAATTCCTCGACGCAAATTCCTGGGGCAATAGCGGCGGGACGCAGCCGGCCCAGTCGTACCAGCGCGACACGCAGCAGCCCTATCAATCCCAACCGCAATATCAGCCCCAATACCAAAGTGCGCCGTCGTCCGGCTTTTTACGGGGCGGTTTCGGCGGCACGCTGGGTTCGATCGCCGCGACGGCGGCCGGTGTCGCGGCCGGCGGCTTCCTCTTCCAGGGCCTGGAAAACATGTTCGGCCACCATGAACACGGTGGCGGCAACCGCCTGCTGAACAGCGACGATCCGTCCAACAACCTGTTCAACGACCAGTCCGGCAGCTCGCTGGCCAACCAGGCGGGGCTGGGCGACGTGGACCAGGTGCTGGACAATGGCTCGTCGTCGGAAGGCTTGTTCGACAGCAGCGTCGACAATGGCAGCATCGACGGCGGGCAGGGCTTTTTCGACGGGGACGGGTCGGACGAAGGCCTGTTCAGCTGACTTTTGCTCACGTCGCCCCGCGGAGGCGGGGGCCCAAGTCAGCTGACCTGCACTCACGTCGCCCCCGCGGAGGCGGGGGCCCAAGCTTAGCGTCTCGACGGCTCATGCAAAATCGGGTTCCCGCCTTCGCGGGAACGACGTTGTTTGAGGCCCTCACGATCCTGAAGTAAACAAATCCTCCGGCTTCCACGGATCGTACGTCCCCACATTCCATACATGCCCTTCGAGGTCGCGGCACATGAAGCCGCGGCTGCCGAATTCCGTATCGGCCGGTTCCTGCAGGATGATGGCGCCGGCGTTGCGCGCGCGCTCGCACACGCGATCGGCGTCGTTCACCTGCAGGTAGATGGTCTGCGTCTGGCGGCCCCTGATCTCGTCCGGCTGCACGAGCGCCTTGCCGTATTCGCCCTCGTCGCTGACCGATCCCAGCATGATCATGCCGTCGCCGAGCGTCAGCTGCGCGTGGGCGATGGCGCCGTCGATGCCGGGCACAGCGACCTGGCAGGCGAAGCCGAAGACTTCGCACAACCAGTCGATGGCGGCCGGGGTGTCGCGGTAGCGCAGGCAGGGGATGGCGATGGAAGGCATGGCAAGCTCCTCGGCGGATGGCGGCACGCCTATCGTACCAGTGGACCGCCCCGACCGGTATGGATAAGGTTCCTCGTGTCCGCGCAAGGGGGCAACGTCATTCGCTCACAACATTGATTATTTGTTGTTAAATTACAATCAGAGAGAATTGATAATGATCTGGTTGAATAAGATGAATCCGGAATAAGGAACTGGATTCATGCGATTTACCGCCGTGCGCGACAAAGTCGATTGTGACATCCATTGAATCCGAATAAGGCGCTGAAAAGCGGCATATAAAACCAGGAGCACGGCGGACTATTCGTTCGCCGGATGCACGATCGGCTTTCGAATTCATGCGACACATAGTGTATTGTTGGGAAATGGGCGGCGGGTTGGGCCATGTGGTTGCCATGGCAAAAATCGTCCAGGCCATGGTCGAACAGGGCAACAGGGTGACCTGTATCTTGAATGACGTGTCCCATGCCCGGCGTTTATTGGGACCGATCGCATCGCAATGGCTGGCGGCGCCGCGTATCCATGCGGCCGTCCGGCGGACGCCGCCTTTAAATCATGCCGATGCGCTGCATAATGCCGGTTATGACAATTCCCTGAGCCTGGTGTCGCTGCTCGCGGCCTGGCGGACGATGTTTTTCCTGCTTAAACCGGATCGCGTCGTTTGCGATTATGCGCCCACGGCGCGCCTTGCCGCCAATACGCTCGGTATCGAGACAGTCTGCATCGATAATGGTTTTTCGATGCCGCCGCTTCCCGACAATCCGCACGATCCGCTTCCGCATGTGCGGACGAGCGTAAAACCCGCACCGGGACAGCTGGCCGAATCGGAACGCCGGGTGCTCGACGTCGTGAACGGGGCGATGGACGATCTGGGTTGCGATCCGCTGGACGCGTTTTCCCGCCTGTTCCGCGAAAAAGTCTGGTACCGGAACTGGGTCGACTTCAATCATTTCGGTCCCCACTCGCCGGAACGGCATCTTGGCCCGATATTCGGCGACGGCGGCAAGGCCGATCCGGTCTGGCCTGCCGGCCGGGGGCCGAAACTGTTCGCCTATCTGAAGCCGGAACACCCGGGCAGCCTGCGCCTGCTGCAGGCGGCGGTCGCCCGCGGCTATCGCGTCCTGGCGTACCTGCCGGGATTCTCCCGGGACGCCCTGCGGGATCTCGTCGACAGCGGCCTGCTGGCGGCCAGCCCGGATCCGGTCAATCTCGACAAACTGCCCGACGACGTGGAGGCGGGCATCTGGCACAGCCCGATGGGCGGCATCGGCCGCTGCCTGGACAAGGGCATGCGCATGATCTTCCTGCCGATGAATTCGGAGCAGAACCTGGCGTGTTCGGCGGCGCGGCGATCCGGATTGCCGGTGCATCTGCACAATGATTTCCAGGACGAGAACGACCTGCTCGATGCGATGCGCGCCGCGCCGAGAATCATGCGCGGCGATCGCTGGGCGCCCGCCGATCCCGCCGATTTCGCCCACAAGTTGGTCAGTTCCTAACGATCGCCCATCATGCAAATCGCGTATGTCAGAAATACCTTTCCCAAGGCAACCGAGACCTTCATCCTGGAGGAAATCCTCTACCTGGCGAAGGCCGGCCACGACGTCCGCATCCATGCGGCGCGCTGCGAACTGGCGAACATGAATCCGAAGCTCGTGGAGAGCGGGTTGCTGGCGAACGTCGTCTTTGCCGACGCGTCCGCGCTGTCCTGGCGCGGCAGGTTCCGCCTGGTCCGTATGTTCCTGCGCAAGATCGTGCGGTACAAGCCGTATCGCACCCGGTTCCTGCACGATTATTTTCCCGATCGGGACCTCGGGGCGGAATTCGACGCCGCCATGCGCGCGGCGGGGGCCGGCCGTTGGCGCCGGCAGGCAAGCGTGTGGCTGAATGCGATGCGGCTGAATAATCTTTCGCTCGCGCGTCACCAGTATGTGCTCAACGGGACGGAATTCGTGCCCGATCATATCCATTGCCCTTTCCTGTTCGCCGGGGATTGCGCGACGCTGGACGAACTCACCACCCGCTACCCTGACAGCCCGTACACGGTCACCCTGCGTTCGCGCGACCTGTATTTCAAGTCGACGGACACGGCTTACCTGGCCACGCGCGATCGCCTGATCCACGGCGCCACGCGGGTCTTTGCGATTTCCGAATTCAACAAGCGCGAGATCGCCGCACGGTATGCGTTGAAGCATCCGGTCCAGGTCGTTCATAGCAGTATCGATACGGATTACTTCCGGCCGGGGCGCACCGACAAGAAGAAAGCGCGCAAGCTGATCGCCGTCGCGCGCCTCGTGCCAAAGAAAGGCCTGGAGCTCCTGATCGACGCCTGCGCCCACCTCGACCGGGCGGGAGAGGCCTTCCACCTCTCGATCGTGGGCAGCGGCATGCTCAGGGACGCCCTGCTGGAGCAGATCCGGCAGCACGGTCTCCAGGACAAAATCGAGATCATCGGCCCTTTCAAGTCCGACATGATCCGGTATCTGCTCGATTGCGCGGAAATCTTCGTCCTGCCGTGCGTGATCGCCGGGGATGGTGACCGCGATATGTTGCCGAACAGCCTGAAAGAAGCGATGGCGATGAAACTGGCGGTCGTCACCACCAATATCTCGGGAATCGAGGAATTGATCACCGATGGCGTCGATGGATTCCTGGTCGCGCCGAATAACGCCGCCAATCTGGCGGCGACGATTGCCGCCGCATTTGCAGACAGGGAATCCGCCAGGCGCATCGGCGAACGCGCCAGGAAAAAAGTGGTGGCGGATTACAGTATCCGGGTCGAAGGAAAGAAATTCCTGGATGCCCTGGAACGCCTTCATCGGCATGTGGAAACGGTGGAGGCTGCGGTCGTGGAATAGAAATAACGTCCGGTCTATTTCAGATTTAAAAAGTTTTATATCAGGTCTTGAAAGGCGATTTCTTTGGAATTCGTCGCGATTTGTCACGTCCATGCGCGGCGCTGCGCAAATAAAATGCGTTAAATAAAATTAATTTGAAATGTTATTTTTTGTGAACATTTTAAATAAAAGCTTTGATAGCATGGAATTACAGTGAAACGGGAAAACTAATCAAGGTTCCCGTTCCAGAAAAATAAAACGACATTTACTTATCGCATGCTGACCCTTCCAGATTCCATGTTCGCGCCGGTACCGGCCCGTCGCCTCGCACAGCCCGACGTCGCCTGGTTCGACAGCCTGCGCATCGACCTGGCCACCGTCCAGGCGCATGCCGATGCCGCGCCCGGGGAGTTCGAGCCGGACGGGCGGGATGGCGTGCGGATCGAGGGGATCGGCCGCACGCTGCTGCCCGTCAGCGAAGCCGCGGCAACCGTTGTCTGGAGCCGTATCCTCGCCGCGGCATTACCCCATGGCGCCGTGCCGGCCTATGCGCTCGTGTCGACCGGCGGCGCCTGCCGCGCCGTACTGCTGCGCCAGTTCACGCCCCGTCCGGCCCACTACCTGGACGACGCGGCGTCCGGCGCGGCCGTGGAGCGGCTTGCCGACGCGTTCCAGCACCTGTTCGGCGACGCCGTGTCGCGTTCGGGCGGTGTCGAGACGATCAATGACGGACTGGGGATCGTCGCCGGACGCCATGCCGAACAGGTGGCGGCCTGTTTCGCCAAGCGTGTTTTTCCCGGTGCGGCGGGCCCGGCCGCGCTGGCGCTGGATGGACGTGTCCTCGAATGCGGCGGCGCGCGCCATGTGCCGGGCTACCGGCGCGCGACCGGCGATGCGCAGGGGAGCGACCAATGGCTGCAGCACGAAGCCGCCGGCGCCACCCTGCGCGCCCTGCGCCACCGGATCGGCGCGCGCCTGCCGGCGGCGGACGTGGTGCCGGAAGACGAGCTGGTGCAAACGTTCCGCAGCGCGCTCGGCCGCGCGCGCGAACTGCATCTGCTGAAGATGACGGGGCTGCCGGCCTGGTTCATCCGCCAGGAACAGCGCGAGCGGCGCAACGGGCTGTACCACTGCCTGCGCGCCATCTACCGCCACGCCGATGCGCACGGCGCGGCCTGCGACCTGAGCGCGGTCCTCGCCAATGCGGCGTCCGTGGCGGCGGCCGACCTGGACGGCGCCGTGCGGCCGCACCTGGACGACGACCGGCTGCGCCGCGAATTCATCGACGCCTACGCCGACGCGCGCGAGCGCTGCATCGCCGCGCATCCCGCCGGCCAGCGCCTGCACGCGCGCCTGCTGGTCGTGCTCCAGGCCAGCCGCCTGAATGCGGACCTGGGGTTCCTCACGCGCGCCGATGGCGGCGGGCCGGGCAATCTCGACACCGTGCTGCGTCCCTTCGACGCCGCACCGGCCGGCGTGGGCGCGGCCATCGACGCGCTGGCCGCGCGTGGCCGTTACCTGCTGGCCGACCTGCACCCGGGCCTGGCCGGCCCGCATGCGCGGGCGCAGGTCGACAGCCTGGAGAGGCTGGGTCCGGCGTTGCCGGCATTCGTCGCGGCGAGCCTGGACCAGGCGGGGGCGGCGCCGGACGTCCATGCCCGCGTGCGCCGGTGGTTCGTGGCCGCGTAGCGACACCGATCAGTTTTCAATGGCCGAGATTGCCCGCCAATCCGAAGTGGCAATAAGTGGAAGGAAATAACAATGCGTCTTTTGAAAGTCACCGAACTGT
Organism: Massilia sp.; assembly: GCA_045810485.1. GTDB lineage: Bacteria > Pseudomonadota > Gammaproteobacteria > Burkholderiales > Burkholderiaceae_D > Telluria. The sequence goes on from JBJMVU010000424.1 coordinate 14,902, forward strand.
CCTCCGTTTCCGCAGGCACGGACCCGGCCAAGCCGACCACCGGCAACAGCGCGTCCGCCGGTCCGACGGGTTCGAGCGCCACCTGCCCGACGGGCCAGCAACCGATCGCCAACTGGTCGTCGAACAACAGCGGCACCCAGGGCAGCGCCAGTGGTGGCAACCGCGTCGTCGGCGGCAGCGTGAGCGGCGGCAATAACAACGCGGGCATCAACGCCTCCGCGACCTGCGCACCGCCGAAATCCGGCGGCACGAGCCAGAGCACGCGCCCGGCCCAGTCGACCACGCCGAGCTCGAGCGGGACGCGTCCGTCCACGTCGTATGAGCCGGATCCGGGCGCGTACGACGACTACTGCTGATCCCCGGGGTTCAGCTAACAACCACCGGCGGTGCTGCAGCGCCGCCGGCGGCCATGTCCATCGTCATCGCACGCCATGAAAGCCATCCTCCAAACCGAAGCCGCCGAATGCGCGCTGGCCTGTCTCGCGATGGTCTCCTGCGCCCATGGCTACCAGGTCGACCTGCCCGAGCTGCGCCGGCGCTTCGCCGTGTCGCTGAAGGGGTCGAATCTCGAGCAGCTGATCCGCTACGCCGGTGCGCTGGATTTCAGCAGCCGCGGCCTGCGCCTCGAGCCCGATGAACTCGACCGCCTGAAGCTCCCGTGCATCCTGCACTGGGACATGAATCACTTCGTCGTGCTCAAGCGCGTGCGCCACAACCAGGTGACGATCCTCGATCCGGCGGTCGGCGAATACAAGATCGACATCAAGCAGCTGTCGGCGCATTTCACCGGGGTGGCGCTCGAACTGACGCCGAACGCGCGCTTCCGCAAGGCGGACGTGCGCAAGCGGGTCAAGTTGTCCGACCTGACCGGGCGCGTGCTCGGCCTGCGCATGTCGCTGTTCCAGATTTTCTGCGTCTCGGTCCTGCTCCAGCTGCTGGGCCTCATCGCGCCGTTGCTGAACCAGATGGTGGTCGACAACGTGCTCGGCGGTCACGACCGCGAACTCCTGCCCCTGCTGATGCTGGGGTTCGGCCTCGTCCTGCTGATCCAGGCGGCGATCACGATGGCGCGCGGCTGGATGGTCATGATCCTCAGCCAGGGCCTGTCGTTGCAGTGGTACAGCAATGTGTTCAGCCATTTGCTGAAGCTGCCGCTGGCCTACTTCGAGAAGCGCCACCTGGGCGACCTGATGTACCGCTTCAGTTCCATCGGCACGATCCAGAGCACCCTGACGACGAATGCCGTGACCGTGCTGCTGGATGCGCTGACGGGCTTCGTCGCCGTCGTGATGATGCTCCTGTATTCGCCCACGCTGTCGCTGGTCAGCTTCGCCGCCACGTCCGCCTATGCGCTGCTGCGCGTGCTGTCCTACCGCGCCTACCGCGAAGCGGCGCGCATGCGCATGAACGTCAGCTCGCGCGAGAACTCGCACTTCCTCGAAACCATGCGCGCCATGCTGCCGCTCAAGCTGTTCGGGCGCGAGCAGGAACGGCTCGCGCGCTGGCAAAACCTGCGCGTCCAGGTGCAGAACCGCGACACGCAGAACACCGCGATGAATCTCTGGTTCAGCGC
>JBJMVU010000425.1:0-31788 GCA_045810485.1 Massilia sp.
AACCGTCGACGCGGAAGCGCACCACCGAGGTCTGCTCGAACGGCTCGATGTGGATGTCCGATGCGCTGTCGCGCAGCGCCTGCGTCAGCAGCGCGTTGATCATGCGGATCACCGGCGCGTCGTCGGACGATTCCAGCAGGTCCTCGATGGCCGGCACGTCCTGCAGCAGCTTGGTCAGGTCGAGGTCGGCATCGAACTCGTCCGCGACTTGCGAGGCGTCGCCGCCGGCCGACTGATACGCCGCGGCGATGGCCGATTCCAGTTCGGCGCGTTCCATCCGCCGCAGGGTGATGCGCCCGAAACGGCGCGAGACCTCGGCGATCGCCGCCGGCTTGGTCGCGTTCGAGACCAGCACTTCGACGGCTTGCGACGGGTCGCCGTTGGAACGCGCCAGCACGCCGTAATCGCGTGCGAAGGCGTAGGGCAGCAAGTTATTCATCGTCTGTCAGTTCGTTTGGGTCGGCGCCGCCGGCCGGTATTCAGGTTGCGCAGGTTGCGCCGGGCGGAACTCCGGCTGGGCCGGCTGGGCCGGCGCCCTGGGCGGCGTCGCGCCCGGCCCGGTGGCGGCGCCCGGACGCGCGGTGGCCGGCGCCGGCGGCGGCATCGTGGCCATCTGGCCGCCCGCGGGCGGCTGGCCGTTGACCAGGCTCGGCAGCACCGGTGCGCCGAGATTCTTCAGCAGCACGGTGTCGTCGACCGGCTGTGCCGTCGCGCCGGCGGCGCGCATGAATTCGTAGCGGTCCATCGACAGGGTGTCGTTCTGTTCCTTGCTGCGGACCACGACCGGGCGCAGGAACACCATCAGGTTACGTTTGGCGCGCGTGCGGGTGCGGTACTTGAACAGGTTGCCGATGATCGGAATATCGCCCAGTCCACGCGTCTTTTCGTTGTTCTCGGATTCGTCGTCCGAGATCAGGCCGCCCAGCACGACGATCTGGCCATTGTCGGCCAGCACGTTGCTCTCGATCGCGCGGACGGTGGTCACGATCCCCGACGACGAGCTGACGGAATTGTCGATCCCCGAATTCTCGTGGTAGATCGCCAGCTTGATCGTACCGCCTTCGGAAATCTGCGGGCGCACTTTCAGCAGCAGGCCCACGTCCTTGCGGTCGACCGTCTGGAACGGATTGCTTGCCCCGCTCGCGCCCGTCGTGAAGGAACCGGTGATGATCGGTATGTTCTGACCGACCTTGATCGTCGCCAGTTCGTTATCCAGCGTGATCATGTTCGGTGTGGACAAGATGTTGGCGTGTCCCGTACTTTCAAGGGCATGCGCGATCGCGCCCAGGCCCAGCTCGCCGTTCACCTGCTTGAAGAGGCCGATCGACAGGCCGGTCGGCGTCGGGATCGAGCTGCCGGTGGTGGAGCCGGACGAGCCGCTGATGCCCGTCGCCGCAGCCAGCGCCAGGTTGACGATGTTGTTGCTGCTGCCGCCGAGGCTGAACGACTGCAGGCCGCCGACGCGGTAGCTGCTGTTGTTGTTGCCGGTCAGGCCCACCCACTGCACGCCGAACTCGGACGCATCGGTCGACGTCACCTCGACCACCAGCGCCTCGATATAGACTTGGGCGCGGCGCACGTCGAGCTGGTCGATGACGGAACGCAGGTTGCGGTACACGGCGTCCGGCGCCGTGATGATGAGGCTGTTGGTCGACGCATCGGCCTGGATGAAACCCGAGCCCTGGCCGCCGCCGGCGCCACCGGACGTGGCCTGGCCCTGCTGGGAGAACGAGCCGCCCGTGCCGCCCGCGCCCATGCTGCTCTGGCCCTGCTGGCCGCCGAGCGCACCGGCGCCGGTGCCCGTGCCGCCCGTGCCGCCCGCGGCGGTGGACTGGATCGAGCCGCCCGACGTGCCCTGCTGCTGCACGGGCACGGCCGACGCATCCTGCGACACGACTGCGCGCAGCGTCTGCGCGACCTTGCTGGCGTCGGCGTTCTTCAGGTAGACCACGTGGATGTTGCCGAGTTCCGTCGTCGGCTGGTCGAGCTTGGCGATCAGGTTCTTGGCCATGCTCGCGCGGGCCGGCGACGGTGCGCGCACGATGACGGTATTGGTGCGCGGATCGGCCAGCACGGTGACGCGGCCCGCATCGCCGCCGGCCGCCGGTTCCATCAGGCGCGTGACGAGCGTGGCGACGTCGCTGGCGATGCCGTTGCGGATCGGGACCACGTCGAGGTCGCCGGTGGCCGGCGAGTCGAGCGCGGCGATGATCTTCGACAGCCGGCGCAGGTTGTCGGCGTAATCCGTGATCACGAGGCTGTTATTGCCCGGATCGGCCATGATCGAGTTGTTGGGCGAAATCAGCGGGCGCAGCACGGCCGTCAGGTTGGCGGCGGACTCGTGCTGCAGGCGGTAGACCTGCGTGGCGATCTGGTCGCCTTTGGCCCTCGAGCCGCCGGTGCCGACCTGCGTGGGCGACGACTGCAGCTTCGCTTCCGCTTCCGGCACCACCTTGGCATAGCCGTCGCCGGTGACGACCGCATAGCCCTGCAGGCGCAGCGCCGACGTGAGCAGCGAGAACGCCTGGGCTCGGGTCAATGTCTTTTCCGACACGAGCGTCAGCGTGCCTTTCACGCGCGGGTCGATGATGAACGTCGTCCCCGTGTAGTGGCCGACCGCCTTGATCACGGATTCCATGTCGGCGTTGACGAAGTTGAGCGCGGCGCCACCACCAGTACCGTCCTGGGCGTAGGCGAACGGGGGCAGGACGCTTGTTCCGACGGTGCAGCACAACATGGCGCCCGCCACGATGCGGCGCAGTGCCGGGAGTTGCTGGATGCTGCGGGTTGGATTTTTTTTCATCATCTGAACTCTAACGCGATTATGTTCTTGCCGTTCACCATACGCCGTTGACCCAGCAGGTTGAGCAGGTTGCCCAGCGTGTCTTCGTACTTGTCGGCCGCCGCTGCCTGTCCCGAGAAGTGCAGGCGGCCGCTTTCCAATGCTCCATTACCAGACAGCAAGAGCGCACCGCTCACCGTGCGCAGCACCACGTCGGCCCGCGCGCCGTGCCAGTCCATGGCCATCTCGTAGCTGCCGAGCGGTTTGATCGGACTCATGCGCGATCCCATGTCGGTCAGCGACAGCACCGTGCGTCCGCTCACCGCCACCGTATTGCCCTGGCGCGCGATGTCCAGCAGGTTCCAGGACAGCTTGATCGTGCCCGTGAGCGCGAGCGTGTTCAGAGGTGCGCCCAACCCGGCCAGGCCTTCGGCCGGCAACAGCAGCTGGCCGGCGCTGACCTGCCATTGCGACCAGCTGCCGCTGATGTGCACGGGCTGCGCCAGCGCCTGGTCGTTGGCAAGGTCCATGCTGACATCCCCGAACAGCACGAGCGGCGACAGGCGCCAGGAAAAGCGTCCGGGCAGCAGCGGCGTGACGGATCCGCCCGCGCCCGCCGCGCCGCCCACAAAGGCTGAGCCGCGCCAAAGCGTACCCTGCGCATCCCCCAGAGTCAAACGGCCGCCGGTCTGGTGTTCGACCATCGGACCAAGCCAGGCGGCGGGCAGGAACGCCAGCACGGTGAGGATCACCGCGAGCGTGGGCAGCGCGATCCAGAGGAATGTGCGCTTCATTGGCCGCTGCCGGTGTTCTGGCGCAGCGTCAGGCTGGCGTCGACCTGGCCGGCGGCGGGCAGGGAAGTGACGACGGCGTCCTGCACCAGCAAGCGGTTGGCGCGGCGCTGCTCGTCCAGCCACGTGGCCAGGTTGGCGAACGCCACGTTATTCAGCTGCAGCTTGATGTACTCGCCGTTCATCGACAGCGATTGCGGATTCAGGCCGCGTCCCGACAGGCTGCTGTTGACGGTTTCGCGCGTGAGCGGCACGACGTGCGTTTCCGGTGCCTGGGCCAGCGCGGTCGCTTCCTGGGCCATGGCCTGCAGCTCGGCGGCCTGCTGGCGCAGCTGCGGCAGTTGGCGGCGCAGCTGGGCGCGCCCTTCGATGGCCGGATCGACGAGCAGCAGGTACAGGAGCGCGGCCAGCACGACGGCGCCGCCGACCGCCAGGAAGCGGCGTTCCTGCTCGGTGCGCGCGAGCCAGAGCGCCGTCGCGCGCTCGCGGTACTGGGCGATGGTGGTGGCGATGCTCATGGTTTGGCTCCCGTGCTGCGGATGACCCAGTTGCCCGGCGCGGCTTCTTCCAGCGTGAGCCGGCGCGTGGCCAGGGCCGTGCGCAACTGCCCGGTCAAACCAGGGTCGACCGTTTCGGGTTTGACTTTGACGGTCAATGCGCGTTCGCGGTATTCAATTGATACAAGTCCAACCGGACGTCCGAGCGAGCGCGTCGCTTCGCCCAGTGCGGAGGCGAGATAGGTGAATTCGTCGGGCGCGACGTCGCCCGTGTTGGCGCGCGCGCGGGCGATGTTCTGGCGCATCTGCAGCACCGGATCGAGGATCGCCGTCTCGCGTGGATAGACGTTGCGGAAGGTCTGCGTCATCGACTGGCGGATCGTGTTGGCTTCGCGGCGCAGGCGCAGCCAGTCGACGTTCAGGCCGATCAGGTTGACGGCGATGGCGAGCGCGGCGAGCGCGATCGGCCAGCGCCAGCGGCGCCAGTCGCGCGTGGGCGCGCCCGCCGCGCCGAGGCCGCTCACGAGGTCCAGGGCGGTCGTCTTGGAACCGGCGATCCAGTGCGTCCAGGCGTCGGCTTCCAGCGTGATGCCGGGCCCGGCTTCCTGCGCCAGCGCCTGGTATTCGCCCAGTTGCGCGGGCGGCACGTACAGCACGAGCGGCGCGTCGCCGCTGAAGGCGCGCGCCGTCTGCAGCACGACGGCCGGCGTGGCGTCGAGCGCGAGGCCGAAGCCCTGGAACAGGCTCTGGCGCAAGGTCAGTTCGACACCGGAAATTGCTGCGGCGACGCTGCCCGGCTGCAAAGGCAAACACAGTTGCGCGGGCTCGGCCATGATGGTGCGCGCGCCCTGCGCCAGCAGGCTTTTCACGATGCCTTGCAGCCAGTCGCGCTCGACGACGGCGATCGGGCGCGTGCCGTCGGGCTGCTCGGGCGCGGCCACGAGGACGGCGTCCATCGGATCGCCCAGGATGTGTTCCTCAACGAGGCCGGGCAGCGCGGCCTTGAGGCGCGCGCCGGACAGCGGCGGCGCCTGCACCTGCAGCAGGGTCACGTCGGCGGCGGCCAGCAGCAGCACGATGCGGCGGCTCGTGCCGACCAGGTCGCCCAGGTTGCGCAGCGGCCCTTCGCCATGCTGGTCGATCGCGCCGCCATCGGTGACGAGGGCGAAGCGGCACAACGCATGTTCACCTTCGGCACGCGCAGGATGCCGGATATAAAGTGTGCTCAAACTGTCTCGCTTTCTCGATCTCTTGTTGGTCGTTTTAACATGCCCTGCGCTATCCCTCGAGACTTATGTAAATATTTTTAATACTGACGGATCCACACCACCTTCGGACCGCCGCCCGCCACCAGGGCCGGCGACCGGTGGATCAGCGCCTGTGCATCCAGCGCGGCCCGGTCGAGGCGGATGCGGCTGTCGACCAGGAACCAGTCGCTTTTCACGTCATACGTCTCATCCGTGAGCGGGCGGGTATCGCTGTTCACTTCGGACGCAAAATACGTCTTGCCCCGCCATGCCGCCTGCTTGCGCCGCACGATCAGCGTGTTCGCCTCCGACACCGACATGTTCGGCACCAGGGCCGCCAGCACTTCCGCCGGCGCGGTGTTCACGTTGACCGGCGTCTTGTCGGGCAACACGGTCACGAACGGCCGCAGCCGCTCGACGACGGCCGGCGTCACACCCTGCACCGTCAGCAAATCTTCCACCTGCAAGATCTTCACCGGCGAGCCCGCCACGGGGGTCGCCTGCGTCTGCTTCGTCGGATCGGACTCGGGCTGCGCACCGGCCGGCAGGCCGGCCGCGACGAACGCCGCCACGCGCCGCGACAGCCCCGCGTCCAGCTGCAGGTTGCGCAGCAGGCGCCCGAACACTTCGACCTGCACCTCGTCCAGCTGTCCTTTGCTCATCCCAAGGTTGCGCAAATTGTAACGCGAGCATGCGTCGGTAATGTTACCGGACAGGCTCGCATCGAAAGTTTCTCCTTCGACCCGCTGGCGCTCGACGTACTGGTCGAGGCGCGTTTCCGCCAGCGGCGTCGCCCACACCTGGTCGAGCGACGTGTACTCGCGGTGGTCGACGCCGTCCTGGAACAGCACCAGCGTCGCCCAGTCGAGCGCGCCGCGCAGGATCCACTTGGTCTGCAAATGCAGGCGCTGGTTTTCCATCGTGCGCACCTGCACCTGCTGCTGCCAGAACAGGCTCGCGACGATGGAGATCGCCAGCGTGGTGAGCAGCAGCGCGGTGATCACGGCCACGCCGCGTTCGCGCGCAGGGCGACGATGGCGCGGTGTCATGGTTCCCCCAGCAGGAAGGATTTGACCATCGGCTGTTGCAGGTTCTGGGCCTGCAACGCGACCTGCAGGCCGGTCGGTTCGTTGTTCACCTGCGCCTGCGCCGCCTGGTCGGACTGCGGCGGCGCGGCGGGCGCCTGGGCCGTGCCGGCCGCATTCGCGCCCGGATCGACGCCGCCCTGGCGCCATGCGTTATTCAGCCAGGTCGCGACCTGCATCCCCGTCACGCCGGCCTGCAGGGCGACGGCCGCGTTGGTGTCGGCATCGCTGGTGACGGCTTGCCACAGCGCGTCGAGCTGGACGAGGTCGCGCGTCGGCTGCGATTCGCGCCGGATCAGCGTGCCGTTGACGATGCGGTACGCGACCACCTGCAGCCGCGACGGCTGGTTTTCCGCAAACACTTCGCGCACGAGCGTCAGGCGGTCGGCGCCGATGAGGAGATACGGCCGCTGGTCGACGACCTCGCGCTGTGCGATGTGCTCGCAATCGCTCTGCATCTGGGCGAAGGCCAGCTGCATGCCGCGCGTCGTCTCCATCTGCTGCGTGAGGGCCACGCGCGCGCGCACGATGCCGTCCAGCCCGCGCCAGCCGAGCACGGCCACGATGGCGAGGATGCTGATCGCCACGAGGAGCTCCACCAGGGTGAAGCCGCGCGGCCGCGGGTAGGGTGTCATCGCCACGGTTTCAGCACCAGTTGCACCAGCTTGACGATGCGCCGGTTGGGGTTTTCGATGTCGAACACGGAGACCTCGACCCGGCGCAGGCGCGGGTTCGGGCTGGCGATCACTTCTTCCTGGCACACGAGATGCAGGTCGCCTTGCGGGCAGTCGAAGCTGTGCTTGCCGATGTCGGGGAATTCCTTGCCCAGGCGGATCTGCACGAGCCGGTTCTCGGCCGACCAAGTTGCCATCATCGAGGCGCGCAGGCCGCTGCTGTTGGCGGTCAGGCTGCCGACGGCGCGCAGGCCCGCGCCCAGCGCCGTGCCCACGATGACGAGGGCCACGAGCACTTCCAGCAGCGTGAAGCCGCGTTGCCGGTACGGGAATCGCATGCGGATCTTCATGGCCGGCTCATTCCACGACGAAGTGTCCGACCCCGTCGGCGCGGATGGCGACGCGGTCATTGCCGCTGGCCAGCGTGAGCACGAACGGCTTGTCGACCGGTTCGTTGCCGAACGTGATGCGCAGCGGATTCAGGGTACCCGCGCTGGTCGGGTCCAGCAGCAGGGTCAGCGGGGCATTCTTGAAGTCGCGCTCGCGCAGCAGGTCGTCGTTCCCGATCGCCTCCCAGCGCGTTTCGGTGCGCACGAGGAAGTGGTAGCGCTCGGGCGTAGCTTCGAAGGCGACGAGACGGTTGCGCACGATGGCTTCGTCGCGCGCCAGTTGCAGCAGCAGCGCGATGCGCTGCGCCTCTTTCTGCAGGTCCTGGCGCGGGCTGGGCATGGCGTTGAGGCTGGCCAGCCCCAGCGTGACGCCGATGATGACCAGCACGACCATGATCTCCACCAGGGTGAAGCCGCCGCCGCGGCCCGGCGCGCGCTTGGTCATCGGAAGTCCTACGTTATTTGTTGTCCCACGAGCCGACGTCGGCATCCTCGCCGGTACCGCCCGGCTGGCCGTCCGCGCCCAGCGAGAACACGTCGACCTCGCCGTGCAGGCCAGGCGACAGGTACTGGTACGGATTGCCCCACGGGTCCTTCGGCAGCTTCTCGAGGTAGCCGCCTTCCTTCCAGCCGTTGGCGGCCGGGCCGCTGGTCGGCTTCTGGATCAGGGACTGCAGGCCCTGCTCGGTGGTCGGATAGCGCTGGTTATCGAGCTTGTACAGCTTGAGCGCCGACATCAGCGTGGCGATGTCGACGCGGGACGCGGTCACGCGCGACTCGCCGGTACGGCCCAGCAGCTTGGGCACGACGAGCGCGCCCAGGATGCCGATGATGACCACGACGACCATGATTTCGACGAGGGTAAAACCGCCCTGGCGGCGCTGCCGTGCGAAACGATGCTTGAAGTTCTGCATATGTAGGATGAAGGTGGTCGAAAAAACAGTATAAGGCCGAACGAGACAGAGCGACGTTAAAAGTCGTTTGGAAAATGTTCCAATTCGTTAGGAAAATTGTCTAATTGTAAGATAGTCAGCCCGGAAAGACACGTTCGGCGCGAGCGCCCGGCGCGCAGGCTTATTCTACGCCCGGCCGCTCCGCGCACACCGGGCAGCACGGGTTGCGCGCCACGCCGATTTCCGTCCATTCCATGGCGCGTCCATCCAGCATCTGCAGCCGGCCCGCGAGCGAACGGCCGCTGACGGCCAGCAGCTTCAGCGCCTCGGCCGCCTGCATGGCGCCGATGATGCCGACCAGCGGCGCGAACACGCCCATCGTGCTGCAGGCGACTTCCTCGAACTTGCCGTCCTCCGGGAACAGGCAGGCATAGCACGGCGAAGCGGCGTCGCGCGGGTCGTAGACCGAGATCTGCCCGTCGAAACGGATCGCGGCGCCCGCGACGAGCGGGACGCCGGCGGCAACGCAGGCACGGTTCACGGCATGGCGGGTGGCGAAGTTGTCGCTGCAGTCGAGTACGACATCGGAATCCCGGACGAGTTCCGCCAGACGCGCAGCATCGGCGCGTTCGCGCAAGGCGACGACGTCGACCTCGGGGTTGATCTGGTGCAGCGCTTCACGGCCGGACTCGACCTTGGGCTGGCCCACGCGCGCCGTCGTGTGCATCACCTGGCGCTGCAGGTTCGTCAGGTCGACGGTGTCGTCGTCGACGAGCGTCAAGCGGCCGACGCCGCCCGCGGCCAGGTACAGCGCGGCCGGCGAACCGAGGCCGCCGGCGCCGATCACGAGCACGCGTGCGCGCAGGAGGCGCTCCTGGCCTTCGATGCCGATCTCGTCGAGCAGGATATGGCGCGAATAGCGAAGCAGTTGCTGGTCGTTCATCGCTTCGGCGCAGGCGGCCTGGCGCCGTCCTTGATCTCGGCCGGTTTCTGCTCCTGGCCCGGCAACTTGGCCGGCGCCGGCTTGTCCTCGTCCGGATCGGCCTTGGCCAGTTCCACCTTCAGGCCCTTGAAGTGATTGAGGGCTTGCACCAGCTGGAAATCGTCCTTGCCGCCGAATTCGACCGGTTTCGCATTCTTCAGCGCGGCCACGGTGAACTGCTCTTCCTCGAGCTCGTCGCGGCGTTTCGCGCTGGCGCTCTTGCTGTCGGCCGCCTCGTTCGTCAGGTGGTGGCCCAGGTCGGCTTCGCGCACGCGTACGGCGTTCAGGCCGTCGCCTTCCGGCGTCTCGTCGACCTTCAGGTCCGGCACGATGCCCAGCGCCTGGATCGAGCGGCCTTTCGGCGTGAAGTAACGCGCCGTCGTCAGCTTGACGGCCGTGTCGGGTGTCAGCTGGCGCAAGGTCTGCACGGAACCCTTGCCGAACGTCTGGCTGCCCATCACGATGGCGCGCTTGTAATCCTGCAGGGCGCCGGCGACGATCTCCGATGCCGATGCCGAGCCCGTGTTGACCAGCACCACCATCGGCACGGTCTTCAGCGCCGCCGGCAATTTCGCCAGCGGATCGGCGCCCGGCTTGACGGCATAGAACTCGCGCCGGCCGTAGAACGTGGCGTTCGACTCGGCCAGCTGGCCCTTCGTCGAGACGATCACGTCGTTCGCCGGCAGGAAGGCGGCGGAGACGCCGATCGCGCTCGGCAGCAGGCCGCCCGGATCGTTGCGCAGGTCGAGCACGAGGCCCTTGATGTTCGGGTTGCGGACGTACAGGTCCTTCAGCTTGTCCGCGACCTCGTCGACGGTCTCTTCCTGGAACTGGTTGATGCGCAGCCAGGCGTAGCCGGGCTCGATCATCTTCGCCTTGACGCTGGCCACCTTGATTTCCTCGCGCTCGACGGGCACGACCCACGGCGCGTCGGCGCCGCGACGGGCGATGGTCAGCATCACCTTGCTGTGCGGGTCGCCGCGCATGCGCTTGATGGCGTCGTCCAGCGACAGCCCTTTCACGGGCACATTGTCGATGCGGGTAATCAGGTCGCCGGCCTTGATGCCGGCGCGGTAGGCGGGCGAATCCTCGATGGGCGACACGATCTTGACGTAGCCGTCTTCCATCGCGACCTCGATGCCGAGGCCGACGAAACGGCCCTGCACCTCTTCGCGCATCTCGGCGAAATCCTTCTGGTCCAGGTAAACGGAGTGCGGATCGAGCGAATTCACCATGCCGGCGATGGCGTCCGACAGCAGCTTCTTGTCGTCGACCTTCTCGACGTAATCGCTCTTGATGAGGGCATAGACGTCGGCCAGCTGACGCAGCTCGTCCAGCGGCAGCGGCGCATCGCCGCCTTTTTGCGCCAACGCCGAGTACTGGACCGAGACGGCCACGCCGGCCACCATGCCGAGGCCGATCAGACCGAGGTTCTTGAGTTTCTTGCCCATGCTGTTCCCTGGATTGTGCTTCCGGAAATTAGAACCTGATCCAGCCCGACGGGTCGAACGCTTTTCCGAGATGCCTGAGCTCGAAGTATAGCCCCGATTCCTCGTTACCGCCGGTATTGCCGGCGCTGGCGATGACGTCGCCCGGCTTGACGGCGTCGCCGGCCTGCTTCACCAGTGTCTGGTTATTGCCGTAGATGGACAGGTACTCGCCGCCATGGTTGATGATGATCAAATTGCCGTAGCCGCGCATCCAGTTGGCGAACACGACACGCCCCGCCGCGATGGCGCGCACGTCGGTCCCTTCCGGCGCCTTGATGAACATGCCGCGCCACGTGGGACCGTCGCCGCGCTTGGCGCCGAACCGGGCCGCGATCTTGCCGGCGATCGGCGCCGGCAGGCGGCCGCGCAGGCTTTCGAAGGCGCCGCTCGGCAGGTCGGCGGCCAGCGCGGTGTCGGCGCTGCGCTGCGGCGCTTCCGGTTTAGGCGCCGGTTCCTCGGCCACCCGCGTCTCTTCCGGCTCGGGCTTCGGCGGCGGCAACGGCTTGACGGGCTTGCCGGTCTTGGCCGCCTCCTTCGCCGCTTCGCGCGCGAGGCGTTCGCGCTCTTCGCGCTGCGCCCTGGCCCGCGCCAACGCACGTTCTTTCGCTTCGGCGGCCGCCTTCGCGCGCGCGGCGGCCAGTTCCTGTTGTCGCTTACGCTCGGCCGCGGCCGCGATTTCCTGTTCGCGGATCAGGCGCGTCAGGCGGTCGACGAGGCCGCTCATGCGCTGCTCATCCTGCTCCAGGCGGCTCGCCTGCTTGCGCTGGTCCGTCAGCTTGCTCGACAGGTTCGCCAGCAGGGTCGCGCGCTTGGCCTTTTCCTTTTCGAGCAGCGTCTTCTGCGACTTCTGCTCTTGTGCAATCTCTTCCAGCTCGTCCTGGGCGTTCTGCGTCTCGGCGTGGTTCGCCTCGACGGCCGCCAGGTTCGCGCGCAGGGCATTCAACAGTTTCGCCTGCGCCTGCGATACATAGGCCATCATCTGCAGGTCGCGGTTGATCCGGTTCGGGTTATCGCCCGACAGCAGCAGCTTGATGCGGTCCTCGTTGCCGGCAATATAGTGCTCGCGCAACAGCTTGGCCAGCTGGCGCTTCTGGGCCGCGATGGTGTCGCCGAGGCGCGCCTCTTCGGTCGCGAGATCCTTCAGCCTGGTATTGGTGGCAGCCTGCTCGTCGGCCAGTTCGCGCAGCGAGCGGTTGGCGTCGGAGATCGCTTCTTCCGATTCGGCCAGCTCGTCGGCCGCATCTTCTTTTTCGCTCTCGGTGCGGCTGATATCCTTCTTGAGCGCACTGAGCTTTTGCTGGATACCGGCGCGCTCCGCCTCGGCGGCGGCCTTCTGCTTGCTGCGCGTGGTCTGGCGCGGCGCCGCCTGCACGCTGCCGAAGGCGAACGCGCAGGCCAGCAGGCCGCATACCAGCTTGCCGCGGGCGGACAGGCCCGCGGACGTCGACTTCATGAAGGGAAAACGCAAGACTTACTTCGCCTTCCCTTGGTTGGCCACGGCCGCCATGGCGGCCGCGATCGCTGCCTGGTCGCCCAGGTAGTAATGACGGATCGGCTTCAGGTCCGCGTCCAGTTCATAGACCAGCGGGGTGCCGTTCGGGATGTTCAGGCCGACGATGTCCGAGTCGCTGATGTTGTCCAGCATCTTGATCACGGCGCGCAGGCTGTTGCCGTGGGCCGAGATCAGGATCTGCTTGCCGGCGCGGATGGCCGGGGCGATTTCCTCGTCCCAGGCCGGCATCACGCGGGCGACGGTGTCTTTCAGGCATTCCGTCAGCGGGATCTGGGCCTTGTCGAGGCCGGCGTAGCGCGGGTCGTTGAAGGACGTGCGCGGATCGTTCGCTTCCAGCGCCGGCGGCGGCGTGTCATAGCTGCGGCGCCATACGAGCACCTGCTCGTCGCCGAACTTGGCGGCGGTCTCGCCCTTGTCCAGGCCCTGCAGCGCACCGTAGTGACGCTCGTTCAGGCGCCAGTCGTTCTTGACCGGCAGCCACATCATGTCCATCTCGTCCATGGCCAGCCACAGGGTGCGGATCGCACGCTTCAGGACCGAGGTATAGGCCAGGTCGAAGGTGAACCCGGCTTCCTTCAGCAGGCGGCCGGCCAGCCTGGCTTCGTTGACGCCTTTTTCGGTCAGGTCGACATCGGTCCAGCCGGTGAAACGGTTCTCGAGGTTCCAGGTGGACTCGCCGTGGCGCATGAATACGATTTTGTACATAGGTGCTTGAGCTTTATAGAAAAAAGTGAGCAGGAAATACCGATCCGACTTCTATTTTATAATGCGATGATTCAGTTCAACCAACGGAAACTTCGTGAAATTCATCATCGACCATTTCATCACTGTCGCGATCGCTCTTCTGTCGGGGGGCGCCCTGCTGTGGTTGTCGCTGGCGCCACGGGGCCGCCTGGCCTCGCCGTTGCAGGCCACCCAGATGCTCAACCGGGGTAAATCCACCGCCGTGATCGATGTACGCAGCGCCGAAGCATTTGCCGCTGGACACCTGCGCGACGCGAAACACATTCCGCTGGCAGACTTGGGCAATCGCACCGGCGAGCTGGACAAGTCGAAACTCAAGACCATCATTGTCGTCGACCAGGACGGCAAACACGCCGATAAAGCAGCGCGCCTGTTGAAAGCGGCAGGGTTCGAAGATATCTATGGCCTGGAAGGCGGTACCGCGGCCTGGACGGCCGCCGGCCTGCCCCTGATCAAATAATTTGAAAGGATTCTGCCATGACAGCCCATGTTGTCCTCTATCACACTGCCAGCTGCCCCTACTGCGTGCGCGCCGAGCGCCTGCTGGAAGCCAAGGGCGTGACCGACATCGAACGCATCCGCGTCGACCTTGACCCGGAACAGCGCGCCATCATGATGCAGCGCACGGGCCGCCGCACGGTGCCGCAGATCTACGTGGGCGAGACGCATGTGGGCGGCTTCGACGATCTGTACGCCCTCGACCAGGCGGGCCGCCTGGATCCGCTGCTGAAGGGCGAAGCAGCCTGACCGGTACCGGCTTGGCAGGGCCTCTGGCAAACTATTGAAACCGAATTGGTTTTGATACAATGGCCGGCGCCTTTAAGGGGATCCTTGAAAACCGTCGCGAGCCGTAGGTTTGCAAGGATTTCCTGTCAAGCACCTTGAATGGCAGGATGTTGCCATTCTTCTTAAAAATTACACGAAAGCGTTCCATGGCTGACGAAAACCTGCAACCCGTATTCCAAATCCAGCGTATCTACCTGAAAGATCTGTCGCTGGAACAACCGAACTCCCCGGCGATCTTCCTGGAGCAGGAAGCCCCGACCATCGAGGTCTCGCTGGACGTCGGCGCCGAAGGCATTGCCGATGGCATCTACGAATCGACCGTCACCATCACCGTGACCGCCAAGGTCAAGGACAAAGTGGCCTTCCTGGCCGAAGGCAAGCAGGCAGGTATCTTCGAAGCCCGTAACATTCCGGCCGAGCAGATGGATCCGCTGCTGGGCATCGGTTGCCCGAACATCATCTATCCGTACCTGCGCGCGAACATCGCCGACGTGATCACCCGTGCCGGTTTCCCGCCGGTCCACCTGGCCGAGATCAACTTCGAAGTGTTCTACCAGCAGCGCCGCCAGGCACTGGCAGAGCAGGCTGCCGCAGCAGGCACGCCGGCCGGCAACCAGTAATCATCCGGGCGTCCCGCGTCGCCCATCCCGGGCGGGGCCGGACGCCTTGTTTCTTTGACGCGCATGCCGATGCCCGGCATGACCCGTCTTCAAAGGCCCCCATGCGCCCCATCCGTTTCCGCCATCGTCTCATCGCAGGCAGCCTGCTCCTGCTGGCGTCGTGCGCGGCCGCCGCGTTCGATTTCAAGACGGTCGGCGCGCATGCCGTGATCCTGTACGACGCCCCGTCCACCCGCAGCGGCAAGCTGTACGTCGCCCCCACCGGCATGCCGGTCGAGGTCGTCCTCAGCTACGGCGACTGGGTCAAGGTGCGTGACGCCACCGGCGACATGGCCTGGACCGAAGCGAAAAACCTGTCTGCCCGGCGCAACGTCATCGTACGCGTCGCGTCCGCCAAGGTGCGCTCGTCGCCCGACGACAATGCGCCCGTCGTGATGACGGCTGAAAAAAACGTCCTGCTCGAGCTCGTCGATCCGGAAGCCGGCGCCTGGGTGCGCGTGCGCCACCGCGACGGCATCAGCGGCTACGTCAAAGCTTCCGACATCTGGGGCATCTAGCTCGTCTTTCCATACCCATGCACGAACCGAAACCACCCCAAAAGATCACCGTCCTCGGCGCCGGCGCCTGGGGCACGGCGGTGGCGATCGCGCTCGCCGCGCGCCACGACGTCCTGCTGTGGGGGCGCAATCCCGCGCAGATGGCGCAAGCCGCCGGTGCGCGCGAAAACACCGATTACCTGCCTGGCTTCCCGTTTCCGGACGGCCTGAACGTCACGGCCGACTTCGATGCCGCCGTCTCTCACGTGGTCGACGCCGCGGCACAGCCTGGCGCCGAACCGTTGCTGATCGCGGCTTGCCCGGTGGCCGGCCTGCGCCCTCTTCTGCAACAACTGAAGGGCCGCGCGATTCCGAACATCGTGTGGCTGTGCAAGGGCTTCGAATACGAGACCGGCCTGCTGCCGCACCAGGTCGTGCGCGAGGTGCTGGGCGATGCCGTACCGGCCGCCGCGCTGTCCGGCCCATCGTTCGCGCAGGAAGTGGCGCGCGGCCTGCCGTGCGCGCTGACGGCCGCCTCGACCGACAAGGCGCTGCGCGAGAGAGTCGTCGCGCTCGTACACGGCGGCAATATGCGCGTGTATTCCTGCGATGACATGGTCGGCGTGGAAGTGGGCGGCGCCGTCAAGAACATCCTCGCCATCGCCACCGGCACGGCCGACGGCCTCGGCCTGGGACTGAATGCGCGCGCCGCGCTGATCACGCGCGGCCTCGCGGAAATCACCCGCCTCGGCACGGCGCTGGGCGGCCACACGGGCACGTTCATGGGCCTGACGGGAATGGGCGACCTGATCCTGACCTGCACGGGCGACCTGTCGCGCAACCGCCGCGTCGGCCTGGCACTGGCCCAGGGCAAGCCGCTCGACACCATCGTCCGCGAACTCGGCCACGTGGCCGAAGGCGTGCCCTGCGCCAAGGCCGTGCGCGAGCTGGCGGCCAAACTGGGTGTCGACATGCCGATCACCAATGCGGTGGCCGGCGTGCTGTTCGATGGCGATTCCGCCACCGACATGGTGGGCAAGCTGCTGGCGCGGGATCCGCGCGACGAACTGGCCTGATACGTTCACGCGATGCATGGTGGGCACTGGTGCCCACCCTACGTCACCGATTGGGTAGGGTGGGCTCCCCGAGCCCACCAAGTCGTTCCCAAGATCAGGCGGCAGGCGTGTTCCGCGTCGGCCCGCCCGTATTATCGCCCGGATGCAGCAGGATGGTCAGCAACGCGACCGCATCCTGGTTGGCATGGACCGCATGCGGCTCGCCGCCGGCGAGATAAACCATCTCGTTCGGTCGCAGGATCGTCGTGCGGCCATGGGCCTGGAACGCGATCTCGCCTTCCAGGCACAGCAAGGTCATCTCGCCTTCGACCCAGTGTTCCGGCAGCGGTTTTTCCTTCGGTATCACGAGCCGGATCAATTCCATGTGATCGGTCTTGATCAGTGCGATCGAGGTGAAATTCGCGATGTCGTCTTCGCCCCGCTGGAGTGCGATCCGCTCACCCGAGACTGCGTGGTGCAACGCCATGTGTGACTCCCTTTACTCTTCGAATGTCTGCAGCACCCCGCGCAGCCAGTTGACGAGCGCGGTGGCGTCCTTGAATCCCTGCGCGAGCTGCGGCACGAGCTTGTCCGGGGCGTTGATGTCCAGCTTCTCTTCCTTCCAGACGAAATAGCTTTTCAACTTCAGGTATTCGACCAGCGGATGGTTCGGATCGAATCCCTTCGGCGGGCGTTGCAGCTTGTCTTCCGGCTGCAGGTCGCCATACGCCTCGCGCAGATGTTTATTCTTCAACATTTTGGCGAAACCTGTCGCATCGTTGACGACGTGCTCGCGAATCGCTTTCAAACGCGCCGCCGGCGGCAGGTATTCGCCGGCGCCGTACAGCAGCGTACCGTCGGCTTCGATGTGGAAGTAATACGTCGGCCCGCCCCCTTCGCTGGGCCGGCGCTTGTTGCCGGGCGCGATGCCGGCCGAGAAATGCGTTTTATATGGCGTCTTGTCGTGCGAAAAGCGCGTATCGCGCTGGAAGCGGAACATCGCCTTCTTCGGGTCGCAGGCGACGATTTGCTTGTCGAACCGGCCGATCTCCTTGATCAGTTCCGTCAACACCTCCAGGAACTCGACCCGCAGGATGTCGTAGCGGGGCTTGTTCATGATGAACCACGGCCGGGTGTTGGTCTCTTTGAGTTCGGAAAGGAATTGCGTCAGGTCGCGCAGGTGCATAAAAAATCCAAATGAGGGGCGAAATGATTCAAGGGGTCTGGCGCGGACGGCGGCCGACGGTCACGGCGACGGTCGTCTCGCGGTTCTTGCGCATCACCGTCATCTGCGCCTTGCCGCCGGGCGGCAGGTCGGCGATGAGGTTCATCATGTCGTTGGTGCTGCCAACTTTCTTGCCTTCCACGGCCAGCAGGATATCGCCCGGGCGCATGCCGGCGCGGTCGGCCGGTCCGCCGCGCACGACGCCGGCGATGATGGCGCCGCGGTCGCGCGCGAGGCCGAAGCTGTCGGCGATTTCCGGCGTGATGTCCTGCGATTCGACGCCGATCCAGCCGCGCACGACCTGGCCATGCTTGATGATGGAATCGAGCACGGTCTTCGCCGTCGACACGGGGATCGCGAAGCCGATCCCGACCGAGCCGCCCGTCTGCGAATAAATGGCCGAGTTGATGCCCAGCAGGTTGCCGCGCGTATCGACGAGCGCCCCACCGGAGTTGCCGAAGTTGATGGCGGCATCCGTCTGGATGAAATTCTCGAAATGGTTGATGTGCAGGTTATTGCGTCCGAGTGCGGAGATGATGCCGAGCGTGACAGTCTGGCCCACGCCGAACGGGTTGCCGATCGCCAGCACGACGTCGCCCACGCGCGCCTGCTCGGGGTCGCCCAGCACGATCACGGGCAATTTATCGGCCTTGATGCGGATGACGGCGAGGTCGGTTTCCGGATCGGTGCCGACGACGCTGGCGGCCGACTTGCGCCCGTCCGCGAGGCCGACCTCGATCTCGTCCGCGCCTTCGACGACATGGTAATTCGTCAGGATATAGCCGTCGCCGCTGACGATCACGCCGGAACCGAGGCTCGCCATCTGTTCCTGCGGCGGCATCTTGTCGCCGAAGAATTTTTTGAAAAACGGATCCTTCAGCAGCGGATGGGTCTCGCGCAATGCCTTGCTGGTGAGGATGTTGACGACGGCCGGCATGGCGCGGCCAGCCGCGTCGCGATAGCTGGCCGGGGCCGGACCGCCGCCGGGCGCCTGCAACACGGGGACTGCCCGGCCCGGCCCGCCGATACCGACCTGGGTCGGCGCCCGCCCCGCCCACTCTGGCCGCAGTGCCGCGATCACGACATAGATGCCGAGGACGATCGTGACGGTTTGCGCGAACAGCAGCCAGTAGCGGCGCATTGGACGACTCCCGCGATTATCGCTTCAGGATCAGCGCGTCACGGATTTCACGCAGCAGGACGATCTCTTCCGACGTTGCCACCGCAGCGGCCGCCTGCAACTCTTCCTCGGCCTTGGTAAACGGCGCGCGCATGCGATTCATCAGCCTGACCATCTGGAAAATGACGAACGCCAGTATCAGGAAGTTCAACAGAATCGTGAAGAAATTACCGTACGCCAGCACGGCACCTGCCTTCCTGGCCTCGGCCAGCGGCAGGCCGTACGCCTGGCCATTGAGCGGGACGTAGTAGCTGGCGAAATCGAGGCCGCCGAACAGCTTGCCGATCGGCGGCATGATGACGTCCTGCACGAGCGAATCGACGATGCGTCCGAATGCGCCGCCGATGATCACGCCGACCGCCAGGTCGACGACGTTGCCCTTCATCGCAAATTTCTTGAACTCTTCCAGCATGGCCATGGCGGTCCTCCCTTGTGTTTTTTAAAACCTTGTCAGGTTCACAGCGATGATACAGGAAACGTGGCGGGCGCCGGCCCGGGGAGATATCCATGTGGTCAAGTGGTCCAAGTCAAAAACGGGCGTTTTGGGGAGACGCCTGACAATGCAAACGTTTTTTCTTTAATTTGCAAAACTGATCACCTATAATCGACTGTTGCAAAAAAGCCTTTTACTGGTTTTGCAACGTATTGCATTGCAACATTTCGCATTTGACGAATGGAGTTGGTATGAGTAATGAGAAGCAGGTCGATTCAGGCCGGCGAGGCTTGCTCGTGGCTACATGCGCGGCGGGTGGCGTTGTCGGTGTTTCAACGGCCGGGGTGCTGGTCAGTACGTTGCAGCCCTCGGAACGAGCGAAGGCGGCCGGTGCTCCGGTCGAAGCTGATATTTCCGATGTTAAACCGGGCGAACTGAAAGTCGTGGAGTGGCGCGGCAAGCCCGTGTGGATTCTCCGCCGCACGCCCGAGATGCTGGCCAGTCTGTCGAAGAACGACAACCTGGTGGCCGATCCGAATTCCGATAAACCCTATCAAATGCCGGTGCCGGCATACGCGAAGAACGAATTCCGCGCCTACGAGAAGCAGAAGGAAGTCCTCGTCGTCGTCGGCATCTGCTCCCACCTGGGCTGCTCGCCCTCCGCCCGCTTTTCCGAAGGTTCCCAGCCGAACCTGCCGGACGACTGGCACGGCGGCTTCCTCTGCCCCTGCCACGGTTCCACATTCGACCTGTCGGGCCGCGTTTTCAAGAACAAGCCGGCCCCTGCCAATCTCGATGTTCCCCCGTATATGTACCTGTCCGATAACAAGATCTTGATCGGCAAAGACGAGAAAGGCGAGGCATAAGATGGGCGCAGCGTTCAAGGACACCAAACTCCCGGCCGACGCGCCGAAAAGCCACAAGGCCCTCGCCTGGGTCGACGACCGCTTCCCGCTGTCGAAGCTGTGGAACGACCAATGGGGCCGCTACTATGCCCCGAAGAACTTCAACATCTGGTATCTGTTCGGCTCGCTGGCCATGCTGATCCTGGTGCTGCAGATCGTCACCGGCATCTTCCTGACCATGCACTACAAGCCGGACGCCAGTCTCGCGTTCGGTTCCGTCGAATACATCATGCGCGAAGTCCCGTGGGGCTGGCTCGTGCGCTACATGCACTCGACCGGCGCATCGGCCTTCTTCATCGTCGTCTACCTGCACATGACGCGCGGCCTGCTGTACGGCTCGTACCGCAAGCCGCGCGAGCTGATCTGGCTGTTCGGCTTCGCGATCTTCCTGTGCCTGATGGCCGAGGCCTTCTTCGGCTACCTGCTGCCGTGGGGCCAGATGTCGTACTGGGGCGCCCAGGTGATCGTCAACCTGTTCAGCGCGATCCCGTTCATCGGCCCTGACCTGTCGCTGTGGATCCGCGGCGACTACGTCGTGTCGGACGCCACCCTGAACCGCTTCTTCGCCTTCCACGTGATCGCGATCCCGCTGGTGCTGCTGGGCCTCGTCGCCGCGCACCTGATCGCCCTGCACGAAGTGGGCTCGAACAACCCGGACGGCATCGAGGTCAAGGAAAACCTGGGCCCGGACGGCCACGGCGTCGACACCATCCCGTCGCACCCGTACTACACGACGAAGGACCTGTTCGGCGTCTCGGCCTTCCTGCTGATCTACAGCGCCGTCGTGTTCTTCGCGCCTGAGATGGGCGGCTACTTCCTGGAATACAACAACTTCCTGCCGGCCGACTCGCTGAAGACCCCGCCGCACATCGCGCCGACCTGGTACTTCACGCCGTTCTACTCGGTGCTGCGCGCGACGACGTCCGACTTCATGTGGGTCGTGATGGCCGGCATTGCCGCGTACGTCGTGTTCATCTGGCTGCGTTCGCGCCTGTCGTACAAGACCAAGGTCGCGATCACCGTCGTCGCCATCCTGGCCGAGATCGGCATGCTGCCGCAGGTGCTGGACGCCAAATTCTGGGGCGTCGTGCTGTTCGGCTCGGCCGTCGTGATCCTGGCCCTGCTGCCGTGGCTGGACCATTCGCCGGTGAAATCGATCCGCTACCGTCCGGACTGGCATAAATATGTGTACGCCGTGTTCTTCATCGCGTTCCTGGCGCTCGGCTACCTGGGCACCCAGCTGCCGACGCCGGCCTACACGCTGATCGCCCAGGCTTGCACGCTGGTGTACTTTAGCTTCTTCCTCCTGATGCCGTGGTGGAGCGCGATGGGCCGGTTCAAGCCGGTGCCCAAGCGCGTTACGTTCACCCCGCATTGATTTCCGGACTCAAGCCAAAGGACAACCATGATGTTTTTCTCGAAAAAACTGCTCGCGGTCCTGGCGCTGCTGCCGGGATTCGTGTTCGCGAACGAAGGGACGTTCGCGCTCGACCGCGCGCCCGAACGCACTGATATCTCGTCACTGCAAAACGGCGCCAAGCTGTTCGTCAACTACTGCCTGAACTGCCATTCCGCATCGTCGATGCGCTACAATCGCCTGCGCGATCTGGGATTGAGCGAAGACCAGATCAAGAACAACCTGCTGTTCTCCGGCGAGAAGGTGGGCGACATGATGACGATCGCGATGCGTCCCGCGGATGCGAAATCCTGGTTCGGCGCCGTGCCGCCGGACCTGTCGGTGATCACGCGTGCGCGCGCCTCGGGCGCCGGCTCCGGCCCCGACTACATCTATACTTACCTGCGCACTTTCTACAAGGACGACACTCGCCCGACCGGCTGGAACAACATGGTCGTGCCGAACGTCGCCATGCCGCACGTGTTGTGGCAGCTGCAGGGCGTGCGCACGGCCAAGATGGTCGAGGAACCGGATCCGCACGCACCGGGCAAGACCGTGCACCGTTTCGCCGGCTTCGAGCAGGTGACGCCAGGTACGCTGAGCCAGCAGGAGTTCGATACGCAGGTGGGCGACCTGGTCGCGTACATGGACTGGATGGCCGAACCGGCGCGCGATTTTCGCAAGCGCCTGGGTGCGATCGTCGTGATTTTCCTCGCTTTCTTCTCTTTCCTGGCGTGGTCGTTGAATGCTTCTTATTGGAAAGACGTAAAGTGACTTGATTGCCCGGTTATAATGCGGGCAATGTCTATTCGGGGTGAGCCGCCTGGCGCTTCACCCCTTTGTTTCTTGAAGGAACTATAAACCATGATGGTTCTCTACTCCGGCACCACGTGCCCGTTCTCCCAGCGCTGCCGCCTGGTCCTGTTCGAAAAGGGCATGGACTTCGAGGTGCGCGACGTGGACCTGTTTAACAAGCCCGAGGACATCTCGACGATGAATCCGTACGGCCAGGTCCCGATCCTGGTCGAGCGCGAACTGATTCTGTACGAATCGAACATCATCAACGAATACATCGACGAGCGCTTCCCGCATCCGCAGCTGATGCCGGCCGACCCGCTCATGCGCGCCCGTGCCCGCCTGATGCTGTTCAACTTCGAGAAGGAACTGTTCGTCCACGTCAACACGCTCGAAAACGAGCGCAACAAGGTGGGCGACAAGAGCCACGACAAGGCGCGCGCCGAAATCCGCGACCGCCTGACGACGCTGGCTCCGCTGTTCCTGAAGAACAAGTACATGCTGGGTGACGAGTTCTCGATGCTGGACGTCGCCATCGCCCCGCTGCTGTGGCGCCTGGATCACTACGGCATCGAGCTGTCGAAGACCGCTGCGCCGCTGATGAAGTATGCCGAGCGCATCTTCTCGCGTCCGGCCTACATCGAAGCCCTGACCCCGTCCGAAAAGGTGATGCGCCGCTAAGGCGCCGCCTCCGTTGCACGCCAGTTTACGACGCCGCAGGCGATTCGAAGTACACTGGCGTGTAACATCTCGCATCATTCCGATCACACCATGCCAGACATCTCCACCAAGCCGTACCTGCTGCGCGCCATTTACGAATGGTGCACGGACAGCGGCTACACGCCTTACCTGGCCGTCAAGGTCGACGCCGCCACCACGGTTCCGATGGAATACGTGAAAAAGGGCGAGATCATCCTCAACATCAGCTACGGCGCAACGTCCGGGCTGAAAATGGACAACGACGCGATCACCTTCCGGGCGCGCTTCAACGGCGTCTCGCGCGAACTGTACATCCCGGTGCAGAACGTGCTGGCCATCTACGCGAACGAAAACGGCCAGGGCATGGCCTTCGACGTCTCGACGACGGCCGCCGACCAGCCCGCGTCCGCCCCCGAACCGGTAGCCGCCGCCCCGGCTCCTGGCCTGGCCGCCGTCCCGGCCAAGACCGCCGAGGTGTCGCATGTACCCGACGACGACGACGAACCACCCAAAAAAGGTGGACGTCCCACGTTGACCAGGATCAAATAAGGGTATAATTCTGGCCACATTGCCGGCTTAGCTCATCAGGTAGAGCAGTTGATTTGTAATCATCAGGTGGCGGGTTCGAGTCCTGCAGCCGGCACCAAAATTCAGCGGTAAAAACAAAGGGTTACGCGCTCACGCACGTAACCCTTTTGTATTTGGACGCCCAGCGCGGCTTAAGAGCGTTTGCGACGCAGCATTCCCAGCGCACCAATCCCCAGCAGCGCCAGCGACACCGGTTCCGGCACCTCGCCCGCCGGCGTCGCGACAGCCGCGTCGACGTTCAGGATGTCGAATGCCCAGTGCGCGTCGCGCTTGTCGCTGGCCGCGTCGACGAAGCCGTTCCGGAAGTTCCAGTAGACCTCGCCGTCGAACCTGAAACCGTAGATGAGATTCGGCCCGGCGGCGACGTTGTCGTACTGCTGGACCGTCACCGTGTACGAGCCTGGCGCCAGCGCGCTGGAGTAGTTGACGTCGTAGCAGCGGGCCGTCATGGCGTCGGCTGCGGCGCCGCTGCAGGTGGCGTCGTCCTGTTCGTAGAGCTTGTCGCCCGCCGAGTCGAACAGCGCCAGGATCGGGTCGAAGCCGCCGCGGGCGATCGTGTCGCCGTGGGCATTCACGCCGCCGGCATACGACCAGCTGCGCAGCGTCACGGTCGATGCGCTGTTCACCGTGAAGGTGAAGCTTTGCACGTCGTTGTCATGGCTGAACACCCCGGTGAAGGACAAATTGGTGGCCTGCGCGCCGGTCGCACAAACAGCCAGTGCCAGCATGCCGGCAGCGGTTTTCAAAGTCATTCTCACCCCAGGCTAATCAAACGATTCGGCGAACCTACCCGGGACCGCTGGCAGCAAGACCTGTGCCAGTAACAAAACAGGATTGATTTATATGAGTAATTTCCTTTATGCACTATGAATGTAAAATTATTCGACGTTCACCGTGCAGGTGTCGACACCATCCTGCCTGTCGAACGTAAACCGCACGGGCAGGAACGTCTCGATCACCTGCGCGTTGGTCCGCGCATGCATCGACACCTCGTCCAGCGTGAAACCGCCGCCGCCGGCCAGCGCGAGCGGGAGCATCATCTGGTCGGCCAGGTATTCGCCAAATGCCGCCCGCGACATGAGGTACTGGCGCGTGCGCTGCACCACCTGGCGCGCCACCTGTTCGGACGTGACGGCCTTTTCGCCGAACGCCGTGAACACCTCCGTCGCATGGTCGTAGTCGAGGGTCAGCATCAGGGCATTGCCTGGTCCCTGGTCGGCCGGCAGGCCGCGTATCAGCAACTGGTCCTCGCCCCAGTTCATGGCCCTGCCGACGCATTCCAGTTCGCGCTGCGCGATCCGTCCCGGGATGCCGGCCACGAACGCCTCCGCGTACGCGGCCCGGCGTTCGCCGCGCGTCATCCACGTGCGCGGCCGCAGCGCCGCGCAAGGCGCCACGCGCGCCATGGCGACGCCGCCGCCGGCCGGATAAAAGCCGAAGCGCTCCAGGACGATGTCGATGCGGGCGCCCATCTCGGCCAGGCGCGGGCACCAGGCGCGCTGCAGGAATTGCACGGGCGGCGCCATCGGGTTGTGCGTGCCGCCCGCGAGCCGCAAGGTCGATGGCTTGTCGGCCTTCAGCAGGGCCGGCAGCACGGTCTGCAGCACCAGGGTGCAGCTGCCGGCAGTGCCGATGGCGAATTCGTAGTCGCCGCCGGTAACCTTACCCGGTACGAACGTCAGGTCCTGGCTGCCGAGCGCCGCGCCCGTCGCCTCGCCGCCGCATATTTGCAGTGCCGCCTGCACCGCCACGAGGTGCTGGCGCATCAGGCCGGGCCTGGCGCGGTTGGCGCGGATGTTCCGGATGTGGAAGGGCCGCCCCGTGATCATCGCGAGCGTCAGCGCGCTGCGCAGGATCTGGCCACCGCCCTCGCCGACTGCGCCGTCCAGTTCGATCATGTCCTGTCCTTTCATCCCTTCACGCAGACGATCTGCTTCAGGGTGTGCACGACCTCGACGAGGTCGCTCTGTGCTTCCATCACGGCGTCGATGTCCTTGTAGGCCATCGGGATCTCGTCGATCACGCCGGCATCCTTGCGGCATTCGACGCCCTCGGTGGCGCGCACCTGGTCGTCGACCGAGTAGCGGCGCTTGGCCTCGGTGCGGCTCATGGTGCGGCCGGCGCCGTGGCTGCAGCTGTGGAAGCTCTCCGGGTTGCCCTTGCCGCGCACGATGTAGCTCTTGGCGCCCATCGATCCCGGAATGATACCCAGCTCGCCCTCGCGAGCCGACACGGCGCCCTTGCGCGTGACCAGCACGTCCTTGCCGAAGTGGTGCTCCTTCTGCACGTAGTTGTGGTGGCAGTTCACCGCTTCCACGTGCGTCTCGAACGGCTTCTTGATCACCGTGCGCACGGCCGCGATCAGGTTCTGCATCATCACTTCGCGGTTCATGCGCGCGAACTTCTGCGCCCAGCCCACGGCTTCGACGTAGTCGTCGTAGTGCTGCGTCCCTTCCGGCAGGTACGCGAGGTCCTGGTCCGGCAGGTTGATGAAGTGCGTACGCATGTCCTGCTTGGCCACTTCGATGAAGTACGAACCGATCGCATTGCCGACGCCGCGCGAGCCGGAGTGCAGCATGAACCACACGAAGCCCTGCTCGTCCAGGCAGATCTCGATGAAGTGGTTGCCGGTGCCCAGCGTGCCCAGGTGCTTGTAGTTGTTGGTGTTCTTCAGCTTCGGCGTCTTCTGGCAGATGACGCCGAATTCGTCCTTCAGCGCCATCCACGCCTGGTCGACGGCCTGCGGCGGCGTGTCCCACGATCCCTTGTCGCGCCCCTTGAAGCCACGCGTCTTCGGCGACATCCCGTGCGGCACGGAGCGCTCGATGGCGCTGCGCAGCGGCCCCAGGTTGTCGGGCAGGTCGTTCGCGCTCAAGGTCGTCTTGGCGGCCATCATGCCGCAGCCGATGTCGACGCCGACCGCGGCCGGGATCACGGCGCCCAGCGTGGGAATCACGCTGCCGATCGTCGAGCCCTTGCCCAGGTGGACGTCAGGCATCGCCGCCATGTGCTTGTAGATGAACGGCATGCGCGCCGTGTTGGCCAGCTGCTCCCTGGCGCCCTCTTCGACCGGGACGCCGCGCGTCCACATTTTGACGGGACGGCCGCCTTCCACGTCCAGGACGTCGTAGTGTTCGTCTTTCATCATCGCCTCCCTTATGCGCCCATGCAGAACATGGCGGCGCCCGCGGGGAATCCAAGTCCTTGCGGGACGGCGCGGCGATTTCACGGCCTGTACCGCCAATGCTGCGTTCTGTCGCAATCGACGGGTTCCATGCGGCGCGTTTGCCTATAGTGGTCCCATCAGAACACTATTTGGAGATCCCGACATGAACAAACTGATCAAGTGCGCCTTCCTCGCCACCACCCTGGCCGTGGGCGCGCATGCAGCCGTGGCCGACGACCTCGTCCGCGAAAACCGCACTGTGGATGCGAACGTATCGAAGGTGCGCCTGGGCGGCGTGATCCGCCTGAACCTGCACCAGGGTGCGACGCCGTCGCTGGTGCTGTCCGGCGACCGCCGCTATGTGACGAAGGTGACGACCACGCAGCGCGGCGACACGCTCGTGATCGACATGGAGAGCAATACCCACTTCGAAGGCAACAGCAAGAACGAGCTGCGCGCCGACCTGACCGTACCGAACCTGAGCGAATTCGTGTCGCAGGGCGTCGGCTCGAGCGACGTCACCGGCTTCAGCGGCGACAAGCTGAAGCTCGCGCTGGACGGCGCTGGCGCCGTGCGCTTCACGGGACAATATCGCGACGTCGACGCGCGCCTGGGCGGCGTCGGCGGCCTCACGCTGAATCCCGGCCAAGCCGATCGCATCGAACTGCATCTGGGCGGCGCCGGCCATATCACCGTGGCCGGCCAGACCAAGGTCTTGCGCGCGCAACTGGGCGGTGTCGGCGGTCTCGACGCTCAACA
The DNA here is from genome assembly GCA_045810485.1 of Massilia sp. Taxonomy (GTDB): domain Bacteria; phylum Pseudomonadota; class Gammaproteobacteria; order Burkholderiales; family Burkholderiaceae_D; genus Telluria. The sequence continues at coordinate 27,231 of JBJMVU010000425.1, forward strand.
ATTACGCGCGGAAACCGTCGATCTCGACATGACCGGCCTCGGCGGCGCCAGCGTGTATGCGAAAACGGCGGCCAACGTCAACCTGAGCGGCATGGGCTCGGCCACCGTCTACGGCAAGCCGGCCACGCGCAACGCGACCACGAACGGTTTCGGCAAGGTCAGCTGGCAATAGCGGGCTGGCGATGCGGTCAGCGGATGACGGTGTCGTTCTTGACGGACTTCACGCCCTTCACGCCGCGCGCGATTTCCATCGCCTTCTGGGCCGATTCGCGTGAATCGACGAAGCCGCTCAGCTGCACCGTCCCCTTGAATGTTTCCACCTGAACCTGGGTCGCCTTGACGTTCGGATCGGCGGCGAAGGCGGCCTTGACCTTGCTGGTGATCAAGGAATCGTCGATGTATTCGCCCGTGCCTTCGCGGGTCGGCGTTGGGGCGCAGGCTGCGAGCGAAACCAGCAGCGAGGTCGCGAGAACAGTCTGAGCAATTGCGGATTGGAAACGAATGTGCTTCATGGCGCTTCTCCCGAATGATCAAGAATTTTTATTATTCCGAATTTCGGGGCGGCCTGTCGCCCGCTACTGTTGTGGAAACGGCACGATAGGGTTCATGGCGCGCCGGCGCGGCCCGTCTGCGCCATGAGCGGCCCCGACGGCCGTCCCGTTTGCGGCCACTCCGCGATACGCTGCAGCGGCAAATCGTGGCCGATGACGAGGCGCACGTCGGCGTGCCCGGCCATGCCGACCTCGACCGGCTCGCCGGTGCCGACATGCCGGGCCAGGCGTTCCGCCGCCGTCCGGAAGGCCGGCTGGTACTCGACGCGCGTCTGACGCACGTCAAATCCTTTTTCGTTCGTCAGGCGCACCACTTTGAGCCCCGGATCACGCAATTGACGTGATACGAGGCGAGCCAATCCCTGGCGGCCGTTGCCGTTGCTGATCTCGAGCCTGGCGACCGCTTCCGGCACGAGCATCTGGCCGGAAGCGGCGTCGACAGGCGCACTTGGCAGTGCGGCGGCTTTCGCCGGCACGCGGCGCAGTTCGAGGATGCCGTCGTCCCTGCGGATCACTTCGACGGACGCCCATGTGTCGTCGTCGGGGCGCCGCTCGCTCTTGACCGCCTGTTCGATGGCGGGCAACCGCGTGCCGCCGTTCGCCGTCGTATAGTCGGCGCGGAAATCGTGCTCGCGCAAGGCCTCGGCCTGGCGCAGCATTTGCCGGCCGCGCTCTTCCTGGCCCAGCTTGAGCAGCGTCTCACCGAGGTATTGCCAGGCGCGGTAGTTGAGCGGATCGAGCAGGCAGGCTTTTTCGAGCGCGACCTGGGCCGCATCGACATCGCCGTTGAGCAAATAGGCATAGCCCAGGTTGGAAAACAGGAAGGCGGACGCGGGGCCGGATGCCATGGTGGCGTCGCGGGTCAGTTCGCGCCAGATCGGGATCGCGTGCGCGAAGTCGCGCTGCTCGGCGTAGGCGATCGCCAGCCCGTTGCGTGCATTGACGTGCGTGGCATCGATGCGCAACGCGGCCCGGTAGGCGGCGATCGCGTCGTCGTAGCGGCGCGCGAGGTACAGGTTGCGGCCGCGCAGATAGCTGTCGTCGGCCGCCGGAACCGAGGGCGTGCCGGCATCCGTCCGCAGCGACGGACTGCTGCAGGCCAGCAGCAGCACGCCGCTGCACAACAAAGGCAGGCTGTAGAGGCGAATACGCGAGCGCATGACAATCTCCGTTCGTTCAGTTGGAACCACCGAGGGCGCCACCGAAAAGCTGAGTGATCTGGATGCCGGCAGGCCCCAGCAGTACCAGCAACAGGGTTGGGAAGATGCAGAAGATTAGGGGAAACAACAGTTTTAACCCGATCTTGGCGGCCGCCTCTTCCGCCACGATGCGGCGCTTGCCGCGCAGCGTTTCCGAATAGACGCGCAAGGCGTCGCCGATGCTGGTGCCGAAGCGCTCGGACTGGATCAGCATGGCGACGAGCGAGTCGATGTCGTCCAGTCCCACGCGCAGCGCGAAATTGCGCAGCGCCCTTTCCTTGCTGAAGCCGGCGCGCATCTCCATCAGCACCAGTTGCAGTTCCTGGCCGAGCGTGACGCTCTTGATGTGGATCTCGGCGGCGACCTTGACAAATGCGCGCTCGAGGCTCAAGCCCGCCTCCACGCACACCGTGAGCAGGTCGAGCGCGTCGGGAATGTTTTCGAAGATGTCGCGCTTGCGGCGCTTGACGACGCGGTCGAGAATGATGTTGGGCAGGTAGTAGCCGCACGTTGCCGCGAACAGCAGCAGGAGCACGATTTCGACATTGGCGAGGGTGGCAGGCACCAGGGCCAGGACGATGCCGACCAGCGCGGGGAGGCCGAGCGCGAGGGCCGTCTTCGATGCGAAGTACAGCGTCGGCGCCGCCGGATTGCGCCAGCCGGCGTTCATGAAACGCGTGCGCAGCGCCGACTTTTCCCAGCCCTCGTCCGGCACCGACAGTTTGGTCAGCGGCTTGGCGGCGCGCGCCACGCGTTCGATCCAGCCGCGGCGCTCTGCCTGGCCGCTGTCCGCACGGCCCATGAAGCTCGCCAACCGGGCACGCAGCGCGGCGGGCGCGAACAACACCGCCGCGAGCCACGCGAGGCCGCAAACGACCGCGAAGATGATCACCAGGAACAGCAGCTGTGCGCGAGTCATCGATGTCTCCTCAGATGCGGATGCGGATCACCTTCTTCAGCCAGATCACGCCGACGATGATCATGACAAGCGCGGTCCAGAGCATTTTCACGCCCAGCGGATCGGTCCACAGCACCATGACGTAAGCGCGATTCACCAGCACCAGCATGCCGCCCACAGCGAACGGCAGCAGCCCGAGGATCCAGGCCGACATGCGCCCTTCGGCCGACAGCACGCGGACCTTCGCCGCCAGCTGCAGCCGGCCGCGGATGATGTGGCTGATGTTGGTGAGGATCTCGGCCAGGTTGCCGCCCGTCTCGCGCTGGATCAGGATGGCGATGACGAGGTAGCGCAGGTCGGTCAGTGGAATGCGCGCCGCCATGTTGTGCAGCGCTTCGCTCAGCGGCACGCCATAGTTGATTTCCTCGCGCGCGATGCGGAACTCGCTGCTGAGCGGCTCCGGCAATTCGTTGCCGACGATTTGCAGCACGTTCGAAAACGAGTGTCCCGCTCGCAGTGCGCGCGCGATGAAGTCGGCCGCATCTGGCAACTGCTCCTCGATGCGCGCAAGGCGGCGCATGCGCGCGCGCCGCACCAGCCACAGCGGCACGTAGGCGCACAGCAGGATAATCCCGACTCGGACCGGCAGCGGCATCGGCCACTGCATCACGAGGTAGGCCGCTGCCAGAATCGTCGCGACAGAGCACTGCAGGAAGCGCTCCACCGACCACGCGATGCCGGACTGCACGAGGAGCCTGTCGAGGCGGTGCGCGAAGCGGAAACGCTGCAGCAGGCGGTCGACCAGGTCATGCCGGCCGAAGCGGCGCAGCTTCAGGATCGAGATGCGTTCGGCGCTGCGGCCCTGGTTCCCCGACATCAGCTGCAGCCGGCGCGCGATCCGTTGGGCGCTTGCGCCGTGCGTGCTCACCCACCAAAGATAGACGCCTTCGATGCCGAGGATGACGGCGGCGAACAGGAAGACGATGAATCCGTAGAAGAGGATGTCCATGTGAGACTTTCGCGGCTGTGCGGTTCAGGTGAACACGCGGTCGGGATCGAACGTGTCCTCGGGTACCGCGGCGCCGAACATGCGCAGGCGGTCGGAGAAGCGCGGCCGCACGCCCGTGGCGCAGAAATGGCCCTGCACCTTGCCGTCGGCGTCGATTCCCGTCTGTTCGAAACGGAAGATCTCCTGCATCGAGAGGATGTCGCCTTCCATGCCGGTGATCTCCTGCATGCTGACGACCTTGCGCGTGCCGTCGGCCAGGCGCGAAGCCTGCAGGATCACTGTGATGGCGGATGCTATTTGCTGGCGGATGGCGCGCGGCGTCAGGTTCACGCCGGCCATGCCGACCATGTTCTCCAGGCGCGCGAGCGCATCGCGCGGCGTGTTCGCGTGGATCGTCGCGAGCGAGCCTTCGTGGCCCGTGTTCATGGCCTGCAGCATGTCCAGCGCTTCCGGCCCGCGCACCTCGCCCAGGATGATGCGGTCCGGACGCATGCGCAACGAGTTGCGCACGAGCGCGCGCTGCGTCACTTCGCCCTTCCCTTCGATGTTCGGCGGGCGCGTCTCGAGGCGCACGACGTGCGGCTGGCGCAGCTGGAGTTCGGCCGCGTCCTCGATCGTCACGATGCGCTCGTTGCCGGGAATGAAGCCGGAGATCAGGTTCAGCATCGTCGTCTTGCCGCTGCCGGTACCACCCGAGATCAGGATGTTCACCTTGGCGAGACCGAGGCTCTCGAGCACCTTGATCATCGGCGGCGTGACGCTTTTATAGTCGAGCAGGTTCTGCACCGTGAGCGGCGTCGCACCGAAACGCCGGATCGACACCAGCGGCCCGTCGACCGCCAGCGGCGGGATGATCGCGTTGACGCGCGAGCCGTCCGGCAGGCGCGCGTCGACCATCGGC
>JBJMVU010000426.1:0-3873 GCA_045810485.1 Massilia sp.
CACGCTGACCGTCACGCGCGTGGCGCCGGCGTGTTTCGCGATATTCGTCAGCGCTTCCTGGAAGATGCGGAACAGCGCGGCCGCCTGGTCGGGATCGAGGTCGATTTCCTTGTCGGCGCTGCGGAACACGCACGCGATGCCCATCTGCTTTTCGAATTCGCGCGCCTGCCACTCGAGCGCGGCGACCAGCCCCAGGTCGAGCGTGCTGGGGCGCAGGTCCAGCGAGATGCGGTGCACGGCCTCGATCGTGCGGTCGACGAGGTCGTCCAGGTAGTCCGCCTTGTCGCGCAGGGCCGGATCGTCCGGCAGGCGCGCCGCCAGCATGGACAGCGCCATCTTGATCGCCGTGAGATTGCCGCCCAGGTCGTCGTGGATCTCGCGCGCGATGCGGGCCCGTTCCTGTTCCTTCACCTGCTGGATATGGTTCGTCAGCTCGGCCAGGCGCGCGCGCGACCGCTGGGTTTCTTCCTGCTCCATCTTGCTCGCGGTGACGTTGGTCATGATGCCGTCCCACTGCACGCCCCCGCCATCCAGCGGCAGCGGCGTCGCGCGCAGGCTGATCCACTTGACGTCGTTCCAAGCCTCCACGCGGATGCGGCCTTCCCAGTTCCACGCGGCCAGCGTCGCCCGCGACGCCGCCATCGCGTCCTGCCAGCCCTTGCGGTCTTCCGGCAGGATCAGGTGTTCGAAGCGCGCCGGATCCTGTTGCAGTTCCGACACCGACAGGCCCAGCAGCGCCATGCACCCCTCGCTCAGGTAGGGGTAGGCCATGGCGCCGTCGGCGTGCAGCACGAACTGGTAGACGAGCCCGGGCGTGTGGTTGACGACGGCGTTGAAGCGCGCCTGGTATTGCTCGAGCGCCATGCCGGCCGCCAGTTCCAGCGACAGGTCGTCGCCGATGGCGAGGATCAGCGAACGGCCGTCGCGCACGATGCGCAGGAAGCACAGCCTGATCGGATACGTGGTGCCGTCGGCGCGGCGGTGGCGCGTGCGCAGGCTGACCTGGTCGCCGATCTCCTGGCCCAGCGAGCCGATGAGCGTGACAAGCTCGTCGCGGCCGAGCTGGGGCGCCAGGTCGAGCGGCGTCATGCCGCACAATGCCTTGAGGTCATGGCCGAGGTTGCGGCGGGCCGCCTGGTTGACGTCGACGAGGTGCAGCGTGTCGGCGTCGAACAGGTAGATTTCCGTGTCGGACGCCTGCATCGCGGGTGCGAGGACGGGGGTGAAGGTGTCTGGACTCATGGTCGGCTCATGGTCTGGTCATTGGTCTGTCGGTGAACGCCGACGCGCACGCCACTGGACCACGAAGCGGCGCAGTACCCGCATGACGCGGCTGGCATGGCGGCCGCCCGTATCGTCCGGGCGCGGGCGCAGCCGGCGCAGCAGGCGCCTGCAGCCGAGCCGCAGACCGCGCAGCGCCCGGCCGGTCGCGTGCCAGGCGTGGCTCGTGCGCACGTAGCCGAGGCAACGCGCCTTGGCGCCCATGAACCAGCCGTGGCAACGCGCGAACCAGCCGACCGCCAGCAAGGTCGGCAAGGTCAGCACATAGATCCGCGCCACGACGGCCGCGCCGCCCACCTTGGCCAGCACGATGGTCGCGATGCCGGACAGCGCGTGGCCGTGGGCGATGGCGAGGAGGGCCAGCACCTTGACCGGAAACAGCAGCAGGCCGGGCAGCACGAACGCGCACAGGGCGGCGTACGGCGGCAGGGTGCGCACGCGGGCCTCCAGCGCCGCCAGCGCGGGCCAGCGCGTGAGCGCGCGCGTCAGGCGCATGCCGGTATCCCAGCACCATTCCTCGACGAGCAGCACCACGGCCGCCAGGTACACCAGTGGCGCGAACATCCGGCTGCGTGGAAGGGCTCGTGTCATGGCCCCATGATACGGGAAACCCGTGACGCACAGGGCGCGCGTGCGTTGTCGAAGGCGCTACAATAGCCGCATGAACAAGGCATTTGTAAAAGAGTCGGACAACGACGACGATGACGAGGCCCTGGCGCTTGCCCAGGCGATTCCGGCCGGGTCCAAGAACTACATCACGCCGGCCGGCCACCAGGCCATCAAGGACGAGCTGCTGCAGCTGATCGACGTCGACCGGCCGGAAGTCGTGCGCGTCGTGCACTGGGCCGCGTCCAATGGCGACCGGTCGGAAAACGGCGACTACATCTACGGCAAGCGCCGCCTGCGCGAGATCGACCGGCGCATCCGCTTCCTCACCAAGCGCCTGGATTCCGCCTTCGTCGTCGACCCGTCCGTCCATCACGGCAACGACCAGGTGTTCTTCGGCGCCACCGTCTGCTACGTCAACAAGGCGGGCGAGGAGCATACCGTCACCATCGTCGGCATCGACGAGCTGGATCCGCTGAAGGGCAAGATCAGCTGGGTCTCGCCGGTGGCGCGTGCGCTGACCAAGGCGCGCGAAGGCGACGTCGTCACGCTGCACACGCCGCAGGGCAATGATGAACTGGAAATCCTGAGCGTCGAGTATCCGGAGCCTGTCGCCGACTGATGCCGTGGACCGCGCGGCGCGACATGGCCCCGGCTGATAAGATGGCGGTTTCCGCTTCCCGCATCCCATGAATCGCTCCATCGACGTGGCGGCCGAAGCCGATCCGCTGGCCGCCCTGCGCGCAGCCACCGCCAGCCGCCACGCGGCGCTCGACGCCGGCCTGCCGATCGGCGCCCCCGACGCCTCCCTGCACGACTACGCCGCCCACCTGGCCCTGCTGCGGACCTGGCTCGTGCCCCTGCACGCCTGGCTGGGCGGCTTCGCGGACGGTCCGCAATTCGACCACGCGCCACGCCTGGCCCGGATCGATGCCGATCTCGCCGATGCGGGCGTGGCGTCGCCGTACCTGTCGTCTGGGTCGGACGCGGCCGGCGACGCCTGGCCGGCCGCGGCCAGCCCCGCCTACCGCTGGGGCGTGCACTACGTCATCGAAGGCTCGCAACTGGGCGGCGCCGTGCTGTACGAACGCCTGGGCGAACGCCTGGCGCCCCACCGGCTGCGCTACCTGAAAGGCGACGCCGGCGGTCCCGGCCTCCGCTGGCGGGGCTTCATGCAGGCGCTGCGCGCCGGCGTACGCACGCCGGCCGAGATCGCGGACGCCTGCGCCGGCGCATGCGCCGCGTTCGACCGGATACTTGGACTGCGCGCCACGCTTCCCGTGCCGCAGCTGCCGTCCGCGCGCTCCGGCGCCGCCTGAGCGTGCTTTACGTTCACTCGATGGCTTCGGCCAGGCGCAGCAGCCACGCCTTGCCGTGCGCCTTGCCGCCGTCGGCGAGCACGTCCTGCGCCACGCTCAGCGTGAAGACCTTGGCGTCCGTGAACCAGCGCAGTTCGGAGACGACCTGGCCCGTCGTCGCCCGCCGGATCGCGAACTGGGCCGGGTAGCGGGCAGTGCCGTGCTGCACGGTGGCGTTCATCAGTTCGCGCACGCCGAGTACACCGCCGCCCTCCGCCGCATACGCCCACTCGTGCAGCATCACGAGCACCCCGTCCGGACGCCGTTACATACGCTTCAGGCTGCTCCATGGGCCGTCCTGGCCCGCCCCATCGGGCGCCACGCCCGCCAGCGTGTAGCCGGCGAGGTCACTGGCCGAAACGCTGCGACATCGCCGGCGAGGCCGCCAACTGGACGGGCGGCGCCAACCTGTTCCGGGGCCTCACCGGGGCCGCTTCGACGCGGCGCAACCAGCTTGCGTAGAATCGCCCGATCCGCTCGAGCGGCGCTGGTTCGTGCTGTCGAACGGGGAGCGTCATCGACGCCGCGGGCAATGCGTTCAGCTGGGTGTTCGACGACGTGCAGGGTAACGCGGACGGCATCGTCGCGCACGGTTTCGCGCCCGGCTCGCCCACGCTGGCGACGGCGC
>JBJMVU010000427.1:0-3302 GCA_045810485.1 Massilia sp.
CCTCGGGCGCGGGCGGCGCCGGTGCGGCCGGTACGGCGACCTCGGGCGCGGCAGGCGCCGGTGCAGCGGGCGGCGCGGGTGCCGCCAGCGGCATGGCGTCGAATACGGGCGGCGCGGGTGCGGCCGGCGGTGCGGCGACGAGCGGTGCGGCAACGGGCGGCGCAGCCACCAGCGGCGCAGCCACGACCGGCTCGGCCACCGTGGGTGATTCGACCGCGGGCAACGGCGGCAACGGCGGCAACGGTGGCTCCTACACCGGCGGCGCGGGCGGCGCTCTGGCCAACATCACGGCGGGCGTCGGCACGGGCGGCCTGGGCGGCAATGGCACGGGCGGCAACGGCGGCAGCAACACCGTCAATGCCGGTACCTTCGACATGTCCAACACCATGAGCGGTGTCGGCCAGTCGGCTGCGGGCGTGATGGTGGTGAGCCAGAACAACGGCTTCTCCTCGCTGATCCAGCAGAGCGTCAACGTCCAGAGCAACCTGGCTGTCGGCAAGTAATGCCAAGGACCGCCGTGCCTTCGGGCGCGGCGGTTTTTCGATGCAACCGGGGGTAGAGCATGCAGTCATCACTCAAGAGCAGCGTCAGCAACCGCGTGTGCAGCTTCGCCGTGCTCGCGGCCTGCGCATCCGCGGCATGGGCAGGACCGGAACTCGCGGTCCCCGCCCAGGACAGCGCACCGGCCGCCAAGCCGGCCACGGGCGCCGACAAGACGGCCCCGGCGCCGGACCCGCTCGGATTCGGCCCCGCCGCCGACCTGGGCAAGCTGGAGCATTCGCGTGGCGGGACGGACACGTTCAACACCAACAACACCGCGAATCTCGGCGGGGTCGTGACCGGCAACAGCGCGGTGAACGTCGTCACGGGGTCGAACACGATCGATGCCGGGGCGTTCGCCAACATGTCGGGCATACCGGTGGTGATCCAGAACAGCGGCGCAAACGTCCTGATCCAGAACGCCACCATCGTCAACCTGAAGTTCCAATGAAGCACAGCGCCCTGCCCCTGCTGTGCGTGTTGTTCAGCACCTTCCCGGGCGCCACCTGCGCGTACGCGGCCGATTTGCCGATCGCGGGCGGCGCCCGTTTCAACGTGCCGGTCAAGAGCATGCGCGAACTGCGCTTCATCTCGACGACCCGCCAGCAATACGATTTCAGCTGCGGCTCGGCCGCCGTGGCGACCCTGCTGACCTATCACTACGGCCGCCCGGTCAGCGAAACCGACGCCTTCAAGGCGATGTGGGAGATTGGCGACCAGGCCAAGATCCGGCGCGAAGGCTTTTCGCTGCTCGACATGCAGCGCTATCTCGGCAAGATCGGGTTCAAGGCGGACGGCTTCCAGGTGCCGTTGCAGAAGCTGTTCGACAGCAGGCTGCCCGCGATCGTGCTGATCTCCGAAAAGGGCTACAACCACTTCGTCGTGATCAAGGGCGCGGACGACGGCCGCATCCTGCTGGGCGATCCGTCCAGCGGCACGCGTTCCATCACGCGCGAGCATTTCGAATCCATCTGGCCGACCCGGCTGCTGTTCGTGATCCACGACGCACCCGGCAAGCCTTCGTTCAACTCCGACCTCGACTGGCGGGCCGCGCCGCGCGCGCCGCTGGCCGAGGGCGTGACCCGCACCGCGATCGACATGACGACGCTGCCGAAATTCGGTCCGGGCGATTTTTGACAGGAGACCCCATGCGCATCCCCGTCCAGATCGGCCTCGTGCTGGCCAGCGCCGCGATCGCGACGCAAGGCTACGCCGGCGGCCCGGACAACCCGTTCAGCAGCGACAACGCCGTGGCGTCGGAATCGCTGGACGACTACCGTGGCGGTTTCATCACCGACAACGGCCTCGCGGTAACGCTCGGCATCGAGCGCATCGTCACGATCAACGGCAACGTGGCCGAACGCAGCGAACTGGCGCTGGGCGACCTCGGCAAGCTGACGAGCGGCCAGAGCACGCTCACCGCCGACATGTCGAACCAGGTCCGCCTGATCCAGAACGGCGGCGGCACGTTCAACGTCCAGCTGGGCGACACCACGCTGGGCGGCACCGTCATCCAGAACAGCCTGAACAACCAGTTGATCAACAACCAGACCATCATCAATGCAAGCGTGAACGCGCGTGGACTGCTGCAGGCCATGAATTTCCAGTCCAGCCTCGCGAACGCGCTCAATACCGCCGCCACCGGCAGGTGACGGATTCTTACTGGAGAAACCCTATGCAAAAAATTCCAGCGCTGTACGGCGTGATTGGTGTCAGCGTGGCCCTGGCGGCCATTCCGGCCGGCGCCCAGTCCGGTCCTGACCTCCTCGAGCAGCTCAAGATCATGCGACAACAGCTGGAAGAGCAGCGCGCGCGCGTCGACGAACTGGAACGCCAGTTGCGCGCGAGCGGCGTGGCCGCGCCGGCGAACACCGCGGCGGCCCCGTCGCAACTCGAACGGCTGCGCGGCACGGGCAACCTGCCGGCGCCCCAGCCGGACGCTCCCGTCCAGGTCGAGGCCGGCCCGCTCGAGGCCCCGCCCAGGCTCGCCGTTCCGTTCGCGGAGCCGGTGTACCCCGGCCGCCTCGCGCCATTGCGCGGCACGGGTGGCCAGGCCCAGGCGAACACCGACGCCGTCGGCCGCCCCCCCGCGCCGCGCACGCCGGAAGTGGCGCCGATCTTCGAGGCCCCGGGCGTCCTGACGCCGCGGGGCAAGGTCGTCTTCGAGCCGTCCGTGCAGTACGGCTATTCGTCCAGCAACCGCGTGGCGCTGGTCGGCTACACGGTGATCCCGGCCCTGCTGATCGGCCTGCTGGACGTGCGCGAAGTGAAGCGCAACACGACAACGGGCGCGGCGACGTTCCGTTACGGCTTCGACAACCGACTCGAACTGGAAGCGAAGATCCCGTACGTGTACCGCAGCGATTCGACCGTCAGCCGCGAAATCTTCACCGGAACGGCGGCCGAGCGCGCGTTCGAGACGAGCGGCAAGGGCATCGGCGACATCGAGCTCGGCTGGCGCTACCAGCTGAACGACGGCGGCGTCGACACGCCCTATTACATTGCCGGCCTGCGCTTCAAGTCGCGCACGGGCCGCGACCCGTTCAGCGTCGTGACGGATTGCCAGACCCGCTGCGTGGGCCAGAACGTGACCGGGACGGGCCTCCCGCTCGACCTGCCGACCGGTTCCGGCTTCTATTCGCTGCAGCCGAGCGTGACGTGGCTGCTGCCGTCGGATCCCGCGATCTTCTTCGGCGGCTTCAGCTACACGAAGAATTTCAAGCGCGGCAACGTCTACCGCACCGTGCTGAACGGCGGCAAGG
>JBJMVU010000428.1:0-6817 GCA_045810485.1 Massilia sp.
AAACTAATTCCCAACACTACGCTAAAACGATCAAACCGATGGACCAGTGTCGCGCGGACGGCGGCGCCTACGGCTGCGCGGCCGTGCTGGCGCGCGCCCGGTTCGACGCGTGCCTCGCGAATCCGTCCGGCGCCGGCTGCGGCGACGTCCTGCCGAAGCTGGACGTGTGCAAGCTGACGCCGTCGCTGGAAGGCTGTACGCAGGTGCTGGCGCTGGGCTTCCAGGCCTGCCTCGCGAATCCGCACGACCCGGGCTGCGGCGGCATCCTGCCCACGCTGACGCAATGCCAGGGCAACAGCAAGCTGCCCGGCTGCGACGCCGTGCTGCCGACGCTGGCCCAGTGCATCGGCAGCCCGAGCCTGCAGGGCTGCGACGTGCGCCTGCCGAGCCTCGCCGCCTGCGCGGCGGCGCCGGGTACGGCGGGCTGCGAGGCCGTGCTGCCGACGGCATCGTTCTGCAGCACGCACCCGGGCGACGCCAGCTGCGTGATCTTCAGCGGCGGCGCCGGCGCCGGCCAGAACACGCAGGGCACGCCGGTGGCCCAGGCGGTGCAGACGGTCGTCCAACTCATCAACACCTCGGCGCCCGCCATCACGGGCAGCGCCGCCGACAAGAGCGACAAAGACGCATCGGCCGCCAAGCCGGGCGAACGCCTGACGGGCCTGGCGCAAGCGGAACAATCTGGAGTCAAGAATGAAAAACCTGCGACCAAAATGTACTGCAATTGAGGCGCTGGCCCGGACCCTGCTGTGCGCCGTGCTGCTGCTCGCCGGCGGCGCGGCCTGGGCGGGGCAGGTCGTGGGCGTCGTCGAGCACCTGAGCGGTCCGCTCTTGGACCGCAAGGCCGACGGCGCCGTCAAGGTCCTGGCCGCGAAGTCCGAGGTGGAGAGCGGCGACACGCTCGTGTCGGAGAAGAACACGTACGCGCAGATCCGCTTCATCGACAACAGCGAAATCACGCTGCGTCCCGGCACGACCTTCAAGATCGACAACTTTGCGTACGAGGCCGACAAGCCGGACGGCGACAGCGCCGCGTTCAGCCTCGTGAAGGGCGGCCTGCGCTCGATCACGGGCCTGCTGGGCAAACGCAACAAGGAGAAGTTCCAGCTCAAGACACCGGCGGCCACGATCGGCATCCGCGGCACGACGTTCATCGCGCAGTGGGTCGAAGACGCATCCGGGGTGAGGCCGTCGACGCCGACGCCGGGGCCGGGGCGGGTCACTCCCGGTCTCGTTCCCGACCTGGCGCCTGGCCTGCACGTGGCCGTGCTGGACGGGATGATCGTCGTCACGAACGCGGGTGGCGCGCAGCACTTCCCGGCCGGCCAGTTCGGTTTCGTGCCCAACACGAACCAGCCCCCCATCATCGTGCCGCACAATCCGGGCCTGCAGTTCGCGCCGCCGCGGCTGTTCAACGGCGCTGTCGGCGGGCCGCTGGCGTCGCAGGGGGCGGCGGCGCAGCATGGCGGGGTGGATTGCATCGTGCGCTGACCGCCGCATGTCGGGGACGTAAAAAAGCCTGTGCACCTTTCGATGCACAGGCTTTTTGTCTGGAACGACCGACTTGTTACAGCACGTCGCTCGCGTGATCCGCCAGGCGCGAACGCTCGCCGCGCGCCAGGGTGATGTGGCCACCGTTGCCCCAGCCCTTGAAGCGGTCGACCACGTACGTCAGGCCGCTCGAGCCCTCGGTGAGGTAAGGCGTGTCGATCTGCGCGATGTTGCCGAGGCAGAGAATCTTCGTGCCCGGGCCCGCGCGCGTGATCAGCGTCTTCATCTGCTTCGGCGTCAGGTTCTGCGCCTCGTCGATGATGAGGAACTTGTTCACGAACGTGCGGCCGCGCATGAAGTTCAGCGACTTGATCTTGATGCGCGAACGGATCAGGTCCTGCGTCGCCGCGCGGCCCCAGTCGCCCGCGTCGCCGTCGCCCTTCATCAGCACTTCCAGGTTGTCGTCGAATGCGCCCATCCACGGCGACATCTTTTCTTCCTCGGTGCCGGGCAGGAAGCCGATGTCTTCGCCGACGGGCACCGTCACGCGGGTGACGATGATCTCGTTGTAGACCTTCGTCTCCAGCACCTGCGCGAGACCGGCGGCCAGCGCTAGCAGCGTTTTACCGGTACCGGCCTGGCCGAGCAGCGTGACGAAGTCGACTTCCGGATTCATGAGCAGGTTCAGCGCGAAGTTCTGCTCGCGGTTGCGCGCCGTGATGCCCCACACGTTGTTCTTGTTGCTGGAATAGTCGCGCAGGGTCTGCAGCACGGCGGTCTTGCCGTTGATCTGCTTCACCTGGGCGTACAGCGGCGCTTCGCCGTTCTTCGGTTCCAGGTACACGAACTGGTTGACGAGCAGCGTCGGGATCAGCGGACCGGTGATGCGGTAGAACGTGAACGAGTAGCCGCCCTTGATCTCCTGCCACGATTCGACGCCCTTGCCGTGCTTCGTCCAGAAGTCGTCCGGCAGCTGGACGATGCCCGAGTACAGCAGGTCGGTGTCTTCCAGCACGTGGTCGTTGAAGTAGTCTTCGGCGGCGAGACCGAGCGCGCGCGCCTTGATCCGCATGTTGATGTCCTTCGACACCAGCACGATCGCGCGGCCCGGCTGCTCGGCTTCCAGCGCGCGCACGACACCCAGGATCTGGTTGTCGGCCTTGCCGGACGGGAGCCCCTCGGGCAGGGCGGCGCCGTTCAGGCGCGTCTGGAAGTGCAGGCGGCCCTTCGCATCCTTGTTGCCCAGCTTGGCCAGCGGGATGCCGGTCTCGATCGCCTCGTCGTCGACGTTGGCGATCAGCGCATCCAGCGTGCGCGAGACCTGGCGCGCGTTGCGCGCGACTTCCGACATCCCCTTCTTGTGGTTGTCGAGTTCTTCCAGCGTCATCATCGGCAGGTAGACGTCGTGTTCCTCGAAGCGGAACAGCGAGGTCGGGTCGTGCATCAGCACGTTCGTGTCGAGCACGAACACCTTCGTGGTGCCCGACGTGTCGGCCTTGCGGCTGGCCTGCGACTTGACGTTGACCTCGACCGGCTTGTGCTTGGCCGGATGCGGTTCGTTCATGTCGGACTCGCGCAGCTTGGCGCTTATTTTCTCATCCTTGCCTTCGGGCTTGGCCTTGCCGGGTTTCGCAAGCTTTTCGCCGCGGGCGGGCATGGGCGGAATCGCCGGTGCTTCAGGTGGCGTATCTTCGCGCGCGGGCGCCTCGGCCAGCAGCGCGGCCTTCGACTTGCGCGCCTTGGCGGCCTTCGGGGCCGGCACGGCCGGGCCGCTGATCAGGTCTTCGACAGGGTCGTTTTCCGCTTTCGCGGCTGCGCGCACAGGCGTCTTGCCCGGTTCGGCCCTCGGGTAATCCTTGGCCAGCAAAATGGTCGCCGGCTTGGTGGGGAGTTTAGGCAGTGGCATCAGGTTCTCAATCCAGAAAAAAAGTCGGAAAAACGCACCGCACGGCACGCGCGCGCCGCCGGGCAGACAGATGCAACTGGGGGGAGCTGCGAGGCGCCGGCCGGGCCAGACGGGGGCCCTGGCCGGCAGCCAGATTGGAATGATGCGGTGAGGTAAAACAGTGACTCAAAATAGGCGTACGCTCGGCTAAAGGTTTTTAACGACCATCGCCAGCCCGCTCTTCAAGGCTGGCTCTTCAGAAAATCCAGCACTTCATTCACGTGATCATTGACTTTCACGCCACGCCATTCTTTCACCAACTTGCCGTCAGCGTCAATGACAAACGTACTGCGCTCGACCCCCCGCACTTTTTTGCCGTACATATTCTTCATCTTCATGACGTCGAACTGCGTGCACACGGCTTCGTCCGGATCGGAAATCAGTTCGAACGGCAGTCCCAGTTTCGCCTTGAAGCTTTCGTGGGAGCGCAGCGAATCGCGGCTGATGCCGAAAATGGCCGTGTCGAGCGCCGTGAATTCGTCGTGGCGGTCGCGGAAGTTCATCGCTTCCGTCGTGCAGCCGGGGGTATTGTCTTTGGGATAGAAGTACAGCACCGTGTAGCGCGCCGGGCGACCGTTCAGTTGAAAAGTCTGCTCGCCGGTCATCGGCGCGCTGAAGTCGGCTAAAGGTGCTGCGGTTGGGCTTTCGGCCACGGTTTTTCTCCTGTTGGATCGCGGCCGGTGAGCCGCAGGTCACTGTACGGTGTCGAGGATGATCAGTTCCCCTGACCGTCCCGGTAATTCGCCCCACTGGACCGGGTGTTCGGGCAGCGGGTCGCCTTGAATCTTCTCATAATAGTCCGCCATCGAGGCAAGTCGGTAACCCTGGGCTTTCCAACCTGACAACAGCTGCTCGAATATGGGGGCGAGTTTCTGTCCTTCAAGCTCCGCGTGCAGGGTATACACGTGGTCGCGTTGCGGATTCGCCGTCAGCTTCAGCAGGTGGGCCGCGATATTGTTCTCGTCGATGACGGTGCCGTCGATCTCGCGGCCCAGCAGCTCGTCGAGCGTGGGCAGCGTCGTCGGCATCTGGATGTGCGCCAGACCCCGGAAGCGGTACGGGCCCGCCTGCGGATCGGCCAGCGAGCCGTCGTCGCGCAATTGCGCGCGGCCGTCCGACGCGTAGCGGTAGCCCACGGCGTCGTGGCGCGCGAACGCGTGCTGGTTCATCTGCCAGCCGGCCGCGCCGTGCGTGTGCGGCGCTTCGCCGAACACTTGCGTGTAGCGCTGCTCGCTCTTCTTCATCATGCGGTCGGTCCAGGCGGCGTCGCGCCCGCGCACGTTGTCCTGCCACCAGACGTGGTCCCACGTGTGGATGCCGCATTCGAAGC
Source organism: Massilia sp. (assembly GCA_045810485.1). Classification (GTDB taxonomy): domain Bacteria; phylum Pseudomonadota; class Gammaproteobacteria; order Burkholderiales; family Burkholderiaceae_D; genus Telluria. Next base: position 4,767 of record JBJMVU010000428.1, read on the forward strand.
CGGCGTCGCGCGCGGCGCGCATCTCGGCGGCGGTCTTCGCCCCGATGTCCGGGCCGGGCAGCAGCACGCCGTACATCAGCGTCTTGAAGCCGTAGTGCTCCACGACGGACGTGCGCGACACCTTCTGGAAAAAGCCGGGACGCAGCGCGCGCCGCATCGCCCATCCCGTGTGGTCCGGGCCCAGCGAAAACAGGAATGTCGCACCGGCCCCGTGCGCGATCAGCATGCGCACGAGGTTGGGCACGCCTTCGCGCGTGCCGCGGTAGGTGTCGACGTCGATCTTGAGGACGAGCAGCGGTGCCAAGGTGCGTCCTTAATCGACGAGGGCCTGGGCCACCGCGACCTGGCCGCGGTAGGCGTCGAAGATCGCGCGCAGCGCGTCCGCCATCGTCACGGACGGCGCCCAACCGAGGTCGTTCTTCGTGTTCTCGATCTTCGGCACGCGGTTCTGCACGTCCTGGTAGCCCGCGCCGTAGTAGGCGCCCGAGCTGGTCTCGACGATCCGCACTTTCTCCGCACCGGCCGCGTATTCCGGGTATTCCGCCGCCAGTTTCATCATCATGTCGGCCAGTTCGCGGATCGAATAGTTATTCGTCGGGTTGCCGATGTTGTAGATCTGGCCCGTGGCGCGGCCATCCTTGTTCTCGATGATCTTCATGAGCGCCGAGATGCCGTCGTCGATGTAGGTGAAGGCGCGCTTTTGCATGCCGCCGTCGACGAGCTGGATGGTTTCGCCGCGCACGATGTGGCCGAAGAACTGCGTCAGCACGCGCGACGAACCTTCCTTCGGCGTGTGGATCGAATCCAGGCCGGCGCCGATCCAGTTGAACGGGCGGAACAGCGTGAAGTTCAGGCCTTCCATGCCGTAGCCCCAGATCACGCGGTCCATCAGCTGCTTGGCGCAGGCGTAGATCCAGCGCGGCTTGTTGATCGGGCCGTAGACCAGTTCCGAGTTCTCCGGATCGAATTCGGCGTCGCGGCTCATGCCGTAGACTTCCGACGTCGACGGGAAGATCAGGTGCTTTTTATATTTCGCGGCCGAGCGGACGATCGGCAGGTTCGCCTCGAAGTCCAGTTCGAAGACGCGCAGCGGCTCCTTCACGTACGTCGACGGCGTCGCGATCGCGACCAGCGGCAGGATCACGTCGCACTTCTTGACGTGGTACTCGACCCATTCCGTGTTGATCGTGATGTCGCCTTCGAAGAAGTGCATGCGCGAGTTCGACAGCAAGTGGCTGATGCGGTCGGACGCCATGTCCATGCCGTAGACTTCCCAGTCGGTCGTCTCGAGGATGCGCTTGGACAGGTGGTGGCCGATGAAGCCGTTGACGCCGAGGATGAGGACTTTTTTCATGTTGGGTTTTCCTGGAGTTGTGCCCGCAGTTCGGCAGGGGAAATGCGCAGGCCGTCGGCCAGCAGGCTGTGAATGGCCAGTGCGCGGCCGTCGCCGCAAACGCCGAGGATGGCATTATCCACGACCGCGAGACCCGTCGAGAGGCCCTGAACATTACCGTTGTGTAAGCGGGCGCGTTCGATGACGTAGCGGCGCGGCCCGACGTCCGTGAAGGCGCCGGGGTAGGGCGGCGCGACGGCGCGGTGCAGGTTGTACACCTCCTGCGCGGGCTTGCCCCAGTCGATGCGGCCGTCTTCCGGCTTGCGGCCGCCGAAATAGCCGCCCTTCGTCAGGTCGTTGGGCGTGCGCGGCGCGGCGCCGGCCAGCAGGGCGGGCAGCACGTTATACAGCGCCAGCTCCGCCGCCACCGTCACCTTGCCGAACACTTCGAACGCGGTGTCGTCGGGCAGGATCGGCACGGCCTGCTGCGCGACGATGGCGCCCGCGTCCGGCTTCACCGTCATCTCGTGCAGGGTGGCGCCGGTCTCGGTGGCGCCGTGCAGCACGGCCCAGTTGGTGGGGGCGCGGCCGCGGAAGGCCGGCAGCAGCGAGCCGTGCATATTGTATGCGGGCGCGACGTCGAGGATCGCCTGCGGCAGCATGTGGCGGAAGTAGAAGCTGAACATCAGGTCCGGTTGCGCGGCCTGGATGGCGCCGA
>JBJMVU010000429.1:0-13092 GCA_045810485.1 Massilia sp.
CGCGGCTGCTGGCGGACAACGGCCTGGCCGGCCCCATCACGCGCGCCCGGCTGGAGTCGCTGGCGGCGCGCGCGCTCGGCCAGGGCGGCGGCGGCGCGGCGCTGGCTGGCCTCGGCCACTTGCGCTTGCGCGACGTGACGGCCGCGCTGGCCATCCTGCTGGGCCTCATGGAAGAGCTGGAGATCGACGAACTGGAAGTGCCGAAGACCGGGCTGCGCGCCGGCGTGCTGGCCGAGTTGCGCCACGGCCGCGCCGCCCTCGCGGCTTGACGGTCCGCCATACCCTTGCGATGCTGCGTTTCCTGCGCCACGGCCTGATCGCCTGCTGCCTGCTCGCCGGCGCGCCGTCGTTCGCGGCCGGCACGGTGTCGCTGTGCTTCGAGCGCCAGGAAGTGCTGCCGTGGCGCACGCTGGACGGCGGCGGCCTGAATTTCGAGCTGCTGGGCGAAGTGGCGCGGCGCCTGGGACTTACCCTCGATTACCAGAGCATGCCGTGGAAGCGCTGCCTCGCGCAGGTCAAGGCCAACCAGGTCAATGGCGCGTTCGCCGTCAGCTTCAGCCGCGAGCGCCTGGCGCTGGGCGCGTACCCGGGGTTCCGCGGCGCCGGGGGCCAGGTCGATCCCGCCCGGCGCATGCACGTCGACCGCTATGTCCTGGTGCGCCGCAAGGGCGGCAAGGTCGACTGGGACGGCAAGCGTTTCCTCAACCTCGACGGCCGCATCGGCATCCAGCTCGGCTACTCGGTCGGCGACTTCCTGCGCGCGCAGAACGTGCCCGTGGACGAAGGCAGCCAGCAGGCCGACGAGCTGGTGCAGAAGATGCTGGCCGGACGCCTCGTGGCGGCGGCCCTCGGCGGCGGCGACGCGGTGCGGCTGATGCGCTCGCCCTACGGCAGGGAGATCGAAGTCCTGCCCGTGCCGCTGATCGAAAAACCGTACTACCTGTTGCTGTCGCACGCCTTCGTCGCGCAGCAGCCGGACCTCGCGGAACGCATCTGGAAGACGATCGAGGACGTGCGCACGAGCCCCGCCTACCGCCGCCGCGAGCGTGAGCTGGCCGGCCATCCGGGAGGCGCTCATTAATTCCGTGCCGTCCTCCGCCGCGCGCCGTCCGGGCGCCCTCGTGCGGGGCCTCGTCGACAGCTGGCGCCAGAACATCGTGTTCCGGCTCGGCGCCGGCATCGTGCTGGCGGTGGCGCTGTCGACGACGGCGTACACGACCTGGGTGATGCATTCGCTGCACCGCGAAGCCAGCGCGCGGCTGGGCGAGCGGGTGGAGCGCCAGGCGACGGTGGTGTCGCACGCGCTGGCGCGGCCGCTGTTCGACATCAACAGCGCGGCCGTGTCGTCGGTCGTCGATGCGCTCGGCGGCACGCCCGAAGTGATCATGCTGCGCGTGCTGGCGCCGAACGGCACGGTGCTCGCGTCGCTCGGCTCCGGCGCGGACGAGGAGGGCGCCGAACGAGTCCAGCAGAAAGTCGTCTACCACGACGGCAACCGCGAATACCTCGTCGGCTCGATCGACCTCGCGATCTCGCGCCGCCAGATCGACGCCGACCTGCGCCGCCAGATCATCCAGACCGTGCTCGGCAACCTGATCCTCACGCTCACCATCACGTTGTGCGTGCTGCTGATCGGCCGGCGCATGACGCAGCCGTTCGCCGACATCCAGGAGGCGCTGGAAAAGCTGGCGCGCGGCGAGACCGATATTCACTTGTCCGGCATCGGCCGGCGCGACCAGATCGGCCGCCTGTCGTCCGCCGTGCGCAGCTTCCGCGACACCTTGAACCGGTTGCGGCGCGCCGAGCAGGTGACCAACGGCCTGCTGCGCGAAAAGAGCGTGATCGAACAGCAGCTCCGCGACCTGAACGAAGATCTCGAACAAAAGATCGCCGCGCGCACGCGCGAGCTGCTGGAGTCCATGCGCATGGCGCAGGGCAGCCAGGCCAAGCTGCAGGCGATCGTCGACACGGCGCTCGACGCCGTCGTGCGCATGGACCGCCAGGGCCGCATCGTCGGCTGGAACGCGCAGGCGGAAAAGATGTTCGGCTGGAAGGGCGAAGAGGTGCTGGGCCGCGATCTCTCCGAATGCATCGTGCCGGAGCGCCACCGCGCCGCCCACCGCAACGGCCTCGCGCGCTACGAACGGAGCGGCGTGGGCGGGGTGCTGGACAGCCGCATCGAGACGTATGCGCTGCGCCGCGACGGCGTCGAATTCCCGATCGAGCTGGCCATCACGCGCGTGCAGCTGGCCACCAGCGACGACTACGAATTCTGCTCGTTCATCCGCGACATCTCGGAGCGGCGCGAGCGCGAGCAGTCGCTCGTCGCGGCCAACGTGCGCGCGGAGGCGGCCAATGTCGCCAAGTCCGAATTTTTGGCCAATATGAGCCACGAGATCCGCACGCCGATGAGCGCGATCATCGGCATGGCCTACCTCGCGCTGCGCACCGAACTCTCGCCCAAGCAGCAGGACTACGTCGGCAAGATCCACCGCGCCGCGCTGTCGCTGCTGGGCGTCATCAACGACATCCTCGACTTTTCCAAGATCGAGGCGGGCAAGCTGGACGTCGAGCACATCCCGTTCTGCCTGGACGACGTGCTCGCGAACGTGGCGAGCGTGACGAGCCAGAAGGCGGCCGACAAGCACCTGGAATACCTGTTCCACGTGCCGCATGCGATCCCGCGCATGCTCGTGGGCGACCCGCTGCGCCTGGGCCAGGTCCTCATCAACCTCGTCAACAACGCCGTGAAATTCACGCCGGCGGGCGAGCTGGAACTGTCGTGCATGCGCCTCGACGGCGCAAGCGCGGACCGCTTCGGCACCGGCCATGCCACGTTGCGCTTCGCCGTGCGCGACACGGGCATCGGCATGAGCGGGCAGCAGCAGGCCAAGCTGTTCCGCGCGTTCAGCCAGGCCAACGGCAGCACGACGCGCGAATACGGCGGCACGGGGCTGGGCCTGTCGATCTCGCAGCAGCTCGTGGGCCTGATGGGCGGCCGCATCGCCGTCGAGAGCAGCCCGGGCAAGGGCTCGACGTTCCACTTCGACCTCGACTTCCCGCTGTCCGGCGAGCCCGAACGCGTGGCCGTCGCGCCGCCGGAACTGGACGGCGCGCGCCTGCTGCTCGTGGACGATTCCGAAGTCGCGCGCGAGATCATGAGCGAAGCGCTGCAGACCTTGCCGCTGCGCGTGGACCTGGCGGCCAGCGGCGCCGAGGCCGAAAGCGCGCTGCTCGCGGCCGACGCGGCCGGCGACCCGTACCGCGTCGTGCTGACCGACTGGCAGATGCCGGGCATGGACGGCATCGAACTGGCGCGCCGCATCGCCGGCAACCCGGCGCTGCGGCAGCCGCCGTCGACCGTGCTCGTGACGGCGTTCGGCCGCGAGGAAGTGCAGAAGGAAGCGGAAGCCGCCGGCATCCGCGGCTTCCTGTGCAAGCCGATCGGCCAGTCGGCCCTCGTCGACACCCTGGTCGCCCTGTTCGCCCCGCCGCGCTTGCCGAACGCGCACAGCCGGCGGCACGGAAAATGCGGCGACACGGGCGACTGCGTGGCGCGCGTGCTGCTCGTCGAGGACAACCAGGTCAACCAGCAGATCGCGCTGGAACTGCTGCAGGCGCAGAATATCGCGGTGGAGGTCGCCGCCACCGGCAACGAGGCGCTGGACATGCTGTACGACGGTGGCCCGCAGGCCTACGACCTCGTGCTGATGGACCTGGAGATGCCGCAGCTGGACGGCCACGCCGCGACCGTCGAACTGCGCAAGGATGCGCGCTTCGACAAGCTGCCGATCGTCGCCATGACGGCGCATGCGCTGGCCGAGATCCGCGAGCGCTGCCTGCGCGAGGGCATGCAGGACTACATCACCAAGCCCGTCGAGCCGGAAAAGCTGTATGCCACGCTGGCGCGCTGGATCGGCCAGGCCGTGCCGCCGCCGTTGCCGAAGGTGGGCGCCGGCGTGGCCGACGGCCCCACGCTGCCGGGCCTGTCGACCGTGTCCGGCATCGATTCCGCGTACGGCCTGCGCCATGTCGCCGGCAACGTCGCGCTGTACGTGCAGCTGCTGGACCGCTTCCGCGCCACCCAGCGCGACGCCGGCGCCCAGATCCGCGCCGACTACCAGGCCCGGCGCCCGCTCCAGGCGGCCGCGCGCGCGCATACGCTGCGCGGCGTGGCCGGTAATATCGGCGCGCGCGAGCTGCAGACGCTGGCGCAATCGGTGGAAGAGGGCCTGGGGCTGGCGGCGCCCGACCCGGGACGCCTCGCGGCAGGCGTGCGCGCGCTGGAGGCCGCAGTCGATGCGACCATGGAATCGCTCGACCGCTACTTCGCCCGCGCCGCCGCCGCGCCGCCGCCCGCGCCGCCCGAACCGCCGCCGCTGCCCGCCGATGCGATCGAGGCCGCGGCGGACGCCGTCGCCCAGCTCGACCAGCTGCTGGCCGAGTACTCGGGCGACGCCATCGACTACTTCGAGACGGTGCGCGCGCGCCTGGCGGGCGTGCTCGACGCCCAGCACATGGCGCGGCTGGAGCAGCACCTGTCCCGTTACGAATTCGAAGAGGCGCGCCAGCAGTTGCCGAAGTCGGCCGCCGCCACCCGCCCCGATACCGCGGAAACCTGATGAATATTGCAGCCACCGGACACCCCGGCAACAAGGACAAGCCGACGATCCTGATCGTCGACGACACGCCCGACAACATCATGCTGTTGTCGCGCCTGCTCAAGGACCGCTACAACACCAAGGTCGCCAACAACGGCAGCCTGGCGCTGCAGATCGCGCAGGCCACGCCCGGCCTCGACCTGATCCTGCTCGACGTGATGATGCCCGGCCTGGACGGCTACGAGACGTGCCGCCAGCTGAAGGCGAACCCCGTCACGGCCGACATCCCCGTGATCTTCCTGACGGCGAAGAACCAGGTCGAGGACGAGGCGATGGGCCTGTCGCTGGGCGCCGTCGACTACATCGCCAAGCCGATCAGCCCCCCGATCCTGTTCGCCCGCGTGGCCACGCAACTGACGCTGGCGGGCGCGCGCCGCCAGCTGCAGGCGCACAACGAGAACCTGGAAAAGCTCGTGCAGGACCGCACCGCGCAGCTGGCGCTGATGCAGGAAGCGATCATCATGGCGATGGGCACGCTGGCCGAGACGCGCGACAACACGGCCGTGACCAAGGGCGACCATCACATCCGCCGCACCCAGCACTACGTGCGCGCGCTGGCGCGGCACCTGCAGCGGCACCCGCGTTTCGCGCAAGACCTCACCGACGAGAACATCGAGCTGCTGTACCGCTCGGTGCCGCTGCACGACATCGGCAAGGTGGGCATCCCCGACCGCATCCTGCTGAAACCCGGTGGGCTCGACCGCGAGGAATTCGAGGTCATGAAGCTGCACGCCGTGTACGGGCGCGACACCATCATGCTCGTCGAGAAGCACATCGGCGGCACCAACGGCTTTTTGATGTTCGCGCGCGAGATCGCCCACTCGCACCAGGAAAAGTGGGACGGCTCCGGCTATCCGGACCGCCTGGCCGGCGAGCAGATCCCGCTGTCGGCGCGCCTGATGGCCGTGGCCGACGTGTACGACGCGCTGATCTCGCGCCGCGTCTATAAACCCGCGTTTACGCACCAGCAGGCGCTGGACGTGATGCGCAAGGGCCGCGGCACGCATTTCGATCCGGACGTGCTGGATGCGTTCTTCGAGATCGAAAGCGAGTTCGCGGCCATCGCCGGGGAGTTCCGCGACGCGGATCCCGACGCCTGACCTTTCGCATACGGGCCAAATGATATATATTGTTTGGCTTGTTTGATGAAGGAGGTCCCGATGGCGAGGACGAGCAGGGCCCAACCCGCGGCGAAGTCGCCCGTAAAGACAGCCGCGAAGCCCGCGGCGAAGAAGGCGGCGGCGTCCAAAGCCGCGCCGGCGAAGAAAGCCGCGGCGGTGAAGAAGGCGGTTGCCGCCCCGGCGAAGACGGTGCGCGCGAAGCCCGCGCCCACGCCGGTCAGGATGGCCCGCGAGGCCGCGCGCGCCATCGCGGCGCCGGCCAGATCCACGCGGGCCAAGGCCGCACCCGCGCCGGTTGCGCCGGCCGCGCGTCCGCACCTCGTGCGCGACAGCTTCACGATGCCCGAGCAGGAATACGCCGTGCTCGCGGCCGTCAAGCAGGCTTGCCTGAAGGCCGGCTTCGAGGTCAAGAAGAGCGAGCTGCTGCGCATCGGCGTGGCGCTGCTCGGCCAGCTCGACACGGGATCGCTGCGCGCCGTGCTCGACAGCCTGCCCCAGCTCAAGACCGGCCGCCCGCCGGGCGAGTGAGCCCCATCAGTGATGGGTCGGTGGCGTGGGCTCCGTGCGCGCCTCCGCCGTCAATTCCTTCAGTTCGCGGATCGGGATATTCGACTTCTCGTGCATCCGCAGCAGGATCGTGGCGCCGACGTTCAGCTTGCGGTGCCGGATCTTGCTGATGATGGGCGGCTGTACCTCCAGGACGCGGCACAGTTCCGCGTCGTTCTTCAACTGCATTCGTTGAATCAAAGTGTCGAGTAATTTGTTCGGAACAAAACTCGACGCCTCCATGGCCCGGGCGCGGTGCATCGCCTCGAGCAACTCCTGTTTTTTCTGCCGTACGCTCATGAACTCCTCCACATTGGGAAATATGTTCAAGACAGATCGATTGTTTTGGAGAGTTGCAGGGTCCGTCCGGTTCATGCCCCGCCGAACGAAATCCAGCCCGACCGTATTCGTTGATGACTTATGCCTGGTGGGTTTGTTGGAATGCTACTACGGAGTTGACAATTATGACGCACTGTTCATGACTAAATCGCCATAACCCGCGTCTTTCTTGCCGGAACTTACGTTAATTTCAAACCAGAACGTGTCAGCACGAATGTCCGGTCGGCCATCGCGGCGGCCGCGTGGGAGTGGGTGACCATGATGGCGCCCGCACCGCTTTCCTTGATCTCGGCGCGCAGCAGGTGCAGGACGCCGTCGGCCGTTTCGGGGTCGAGGTTGCCGGTCGGCTCGTCCGCCAGCAGCAGGGCGGGGCGGTGCACGAGGGCGCGCGCGATGGCCACCCGCTGCAGTTCGCCGCCGGACAGCTGGCGCGGGAAATCGGCGCCGCGTCCCGCCAGGCCCACGGCGTCGAGCATCTGCGTGGCGCGGTCGGGATCGGGGCGGCCGCCCAGCAGCAGCGGCAGCGCGACGTTCTGCGCCAGGGTCAGGTGCGGCAGCACGTGGAAGGCCTGGAAAATGAAACCCATGCGCGTGCGCCGCAGGCGGGTGGCCGCATCGTCGTCCAGCGCCGACATCGGCGTGCCGTCGACGCGGACCTCGCCGCCGTCCGGCGCGTCGAGCCCGGCGATCAGGTTCAGCAGGGTCGATTTGCCCACGCCCGACTCGCCCATGATCGCGACGAATTCGCCCGGTTCGAAACGGTGCGACAGGGCGGCGAGCACCGTGCGGCCGCCATAGGATTTGCTGAGATTGACGAGTTCGAGCATGGAACGCCGATGACAAAACCGCTACTCTAGCACGCCAAAAACTTCGGGGTCAGACCCCTTTTTTGGGAAATTGCTCAAATTTGGGGTCTGACCCCGGTGTTTTGCAGGTGCGTGCGAAATCGCGGATTCGCGTATCATGGCCGGAACGGCAACATTCCAGCCGGCCGCACGGTGCGGCCGCACCACCGAGGACACCCGATGCTGAACGCCACATCGCCCGCAGTGCCCGTAGTCGACAACGATGGATTGCACGTACCCGCCGAGCTGGCCGCGAGTCTCACCGACCGCCAGGCCTGGATCTCGCCCAAGTTCCTGTACGACCCGCTCGGCTCGAAGCTGTTCGAGGCGATCTGCGAATTGCCCGAGTACTATCCCACGCGCACGGAAGCCGGCATCTTCGACCTGCACGGCGCCGAGATCGCGCGCACGGTCGGCGCCGGTTCGACCCTCATCGACCTGGGCGCGGGCAATTGCGCCAAGGCGGCCAACCTGTTCCCGCTGCTGCAGCCGCGCCAGTACGTCCCGGTCGACATCTCGGCGGAATTCCTGGCGGGCGCCGTCGAGCGCCTGCGCCAGCGCTTCCGCCACATCGAGATGCGCCCGCTCGGCATGGATTTCTCCGGGAGCCTCGCACTGCCCGACAGCGTGCGCGAGGAGCGCCGCCTGTTCTTCTATCCCGGCTCGTCGATCGGCAATTTCACGCCGGACGAGGCGCGCGATTTCCTGCAGCGCGTGCACGCGCAGTGCGGGCGCGACGGCGGGCTGCTGATCGGCATCGATCTCGCCAAGGAGCACACCGTGCTGGACGCCGCGTACGACGACGCGCTGGGCGTGACGGCCGCGTTCAACCTCAACGTGCTGCGCCACGTGAACCGCCTGCTCGGCGCCGACTTCGACATCCGCCAGTGGCGCCACCGCGGCTTCTACAACCCGGCCCAGGGCCGCGTCGAGATGCACCTGGAAGCGCAGACCGTGCAGCAGGTGACGTGGCGCGGCGGCAGCCGCCGGTTCGCCGCGGGCGAATGGATCCACACGGAGAACAGCTACAAATACCGCCAGAGCGACGCCGTCGGCCTGCTGGCCCAGGCTGGCTTCGCGACCACGCGCGTGTGGACGGACCCGCGGCAGTGGTTCGCCGTGATCTACGCGCGCGCAGTGTCGCACTGAAGGAGCGCAGATGGGAGCTTCCGAACACCACCTGTCCACCGCGTTCGAACACGTGCGGCAGCGTACGCTGCACCTGGCCGAGCCGCTGACGGCCGAGGATTGCTGTGCCCAGTCGATGCCCGACGCCAGCCCGGTCAAATGGCACCTGGCGCACACGACGTGGTTCTTCGAGACCTTCATCCTCGAGCCGCGCGAGCCCGATTTCCGGCCCCACAACCCGGCCTTCCGCGTGCTGTTCAACTCGTACTACAACGGCGTCGGCGCGAAGCACCCGCGCGCGCAGCGGGGCCTGCTGACGCGCCCGACGCTGGCCGAGGTGCAGGCGTACCGGGCCGGCGTCGACGCCCGCATGCTGCGCCTGCTGGCGTCGGCGCCGGACGCTCAGTCGGGTCAACCTGAGCTGGCCGCACTGGTCGAACTCGGGCTGCAGCACGAGCAGCAGCACCAGGAACTGATCCTCACGGACGTCAAGCACCTACTGTCGCGCAATCCGCTGTACCCGGCCTATATCGACTCGCCGCTGCCCGCGTCCGGCCCCGCCGAACCGCTGGCCTGGATCGAGTTCGACGGCGGCCTCGCCGAGATCGGCCACGCCGGCCAGGGCTTCGCCTTCGACAACGAAAGCCCGCGTCACCGCCAGTACCTGCAACCGTTCGCGCTGGCGTCGCGCCTCGTGACGAACGGCGAGTACCTCGAATTCGTCGAGGCGGGCGGCTACCGCGATCCGGCGCTGTGGCTGTCCGACGGCTGGGACCTCGTCGCGAACGGCACGCTCGCCGAGCCGCTGTACTGGGTCCGCGATGGCGACCGCCTGCGTGAATTCACCTTGCACGGCCTGCAGGCGCTGGACCCGGCGCGGCCCGTCACGCACGTGTCGCTGTACGAGGCCGACGCCTACGCGCGCTGGCGCGGCGCGCGCCTGCCGACGGAAGCGGAGTGGGAATTCGCGGCGCGCGACGCCGCGCTGACCTGCGGCGACCTGCACCCGCGCGCGGCGGGCAGCAGCGGGCTCGTGCAACTGTTCGGCGAATGCTGGCAGTGGACCGCAAGCAGCTACGCGCCTTACCCCGGCTTCGCGCCGGCCACGGGCGCGATCGGCGAGTACAACGGCAAGTTCATGGTCAACCAGTACGTGCTGCGCGGCTCGTCGTGCGCGACGCCCCACGGCCACGCACGCGCCACCTACCGCAACTTTTTCCCGGCCGGCGCACGCTGGCAGTTCACCGGGATCAGGCTGGCCCGATGAAATCCGCGCGCGGCCTGCGCCTGCGCGTGCTGAACCGGCGCGCCAATGCGTGGATCGTCGCGCATCCGCTCGCCTTTACCCTGCAGTGCGTGCGCGCCTTCCGCGCCAGCCAGGGCCTGCTGCTGGCCGGCGCCGTCGCCTATTACGCGCTGCTGTCGATCGTGCCGTTCCTGATGCTGGTCGTCGTCGTGCTGTCGCACTTCATCGACCAGGTCAACCTGCTGCTCACGCTGCGCCGCTACCTGGAGCTGCTCGTGCCGGGGCAGTCCGGCTCGATCGTGGCGGAGGTGGCGCACTTCCTCGACACGCGCGACCTGATCACCTGGGTGCTCGGCTTCACGATGCTGTTCTTCAGCTCTCTCGCGTTCACCGTGCTGGAAAACGCGATGAGCGTGATCTTCGTGCACCGCGTGGCCGTGCGCCGGCGCCACTTCCTCGTGTCGGCCGTGCTCCCGTACTGCTACATCCTCGCGCTGGGCTTCGGCGTGATGATCGTGACGCTCGTCGCCGGCACGCTGCAGGTGATCGGGTCGGAGAGCGTCGAATTGTTCGGCCACGCGTGGTCGCTGCACGGCGTCTCGGGCGCGCTGCTGTACCTGCTGGGCCTCGTGGGCGAGATCCTCGTGCTGACGTCGATCTACCTCGTGATGCCGGTAGGGCGGCTGTCGCTGTCGCATGCGCTCATCGGCGGCGTGACGGCCGCGCTGCTGTGGGAAGCCGCCCGCCACGTGCTCGTGTGGTACTTCACCACGCTCTCGAAGGTGAACCTCGTGTACGGCTCGATGAGCACCGCGATCGTCGTCATGTTCAGCCTCGAGATCGCGGCCAGCCTGCTGCTGTTCGGCGCGCAGGTCATCGCGGAATACGAGCGCGTGGGGCAGCAGGGACACGGCGGAGAGCCGCAACCGATGCGGACGGCGCCCTGATGGCCCATATCGTCTTTTGCTGGGAACTCGGCGCGGCGCTCGGCCACGCCGGCCGCCTGAAAGCGCTCGCGCAACCGCTGCGCGAGCGCGGCCACGCCGTCTCCTTCGTGCTGCGCGATCTCGTGCACACGCGCCGTGTGCTGGCCGACACCGGCATCCCCGTCTACCAGGCGCCCGTGTGGCTGCACCGCGTGGAAGGCCTGCCGCCGGGCGAGGCGAGCCTGGCGGACATCCTGCTCGCGTGCGGCTGGCTCGACGCGGAGGCGATATCCGGCCTCGTCGACGGCTGGCGCCATCTGCTGCGCGCATTGCACGCCGACGTCGTCGTGGGCGATTACGCGCCGGCCGCGCTGCTGGCCGCGCGCAGCCTGGGCATTCCCGCCAGCGCCGTCGGCGCCGGGTTCCAGATCCCGCCGGCCGGGCCGCTGCCGCCACTGCGCGACTGGGAAGCGGCGCCGCAGGCGCGCATGGCGGCGACGGAAGCGCGCGTGCTGGCGACGGCCAACGCCGTGCTGGCCCGCCACGGCGCGGCGCCCTACGCGCGCGCGGCCGACCTGCTGCGGGGGGATTTGCCGCTGTTGTGCACGTGGCCGGAACTCGACCCGTGGGGCCGCGCCGAGACCGATGAGCGCTGGCTCGGGCCCACGACCGCCGGCGCGGGTGCGGGCGTGCCGACCTGGCCGGACGGCGACGGCGCGCGCGTGTTCGCCTACCTGCGCGGTCCGCATCCGGAGCATGGCGCGCTGCTGGCCGCGCTGGCGCGTGCCGGCTGCCGCACGCTGTGCTACCTGCCCGAGGTCGCGGCGGGCGCGGCGCCGCCGTATGCGCATCCGCGGGTCGCCTGGGCCGCAGGGCCGGTGGCGCTGCACGACGCATTGCAGGGATCTGCCTTCGCCGTCTGCCACGCGGGCGAGTCGACCGTATCGCAGGCGCTGCTGGCCGGCGTGCCGTTATTGATGTTGCCGCGCACGGCCGAGTCGTTCCTGACGGCGCGGCGCGTGCGCCGGCTGGGCGTCGGCATCAATATCAACGAGATGGCGTCACCACTCGACTGGGATGCCGTCGTGCGCCGGATGCTGGAGGGGAGTGACTTCCGCGTGGCGGCGCAGGCATTCGCCCGGCGCCACGCGGAGTTCGATGCGGCACGGCAGGCGGAAGCGACTGCCGATATGTTGGAAGCGCTGCTGTAGGGTGGACAGCCCTCCGCCCACGCGTAATGCCGGCGATACGCACACGTCACGCGTGGGCACGGGGTGCCCACCCTACGCAGCCGTCCACGCGTGCAACGACCGTCGGCAGGGCCGCAACATGGCAAACGTCGCGTATCAACGTCGGCAGGGCCGCGACATGGCAAACGTCGCGTATCAACGTCGGCACGGCCGCGACATGGCAAACGTCGCGTATCACCGCGTGGGCGGCATGGCCGCCCACCCCTACGCGGCCTGCTGCGGCGCCTCTTCGGCGCTGAGTGCCAGCTGGCGGTTCACCGCCGACAGCACGGCCTTGAACGACGCGGTCACGATATTGCTGTCGATGGCGGCGCCGAACAGGGTCGGGCCGTTCGCGAGGCGCAGCTCGACGTAGCAGGCGGCGCGCGCATCGGCGCCCGAGCCGATCGAGTGCTCGTGGTAGTCCATCAGGCGGATGTCGAGGCCCAGCGCGTTGACGAAGGCGTCGATCGGGCCGTTGCCGGTGCCCTGGTGCGGTTCCGTCACGCGGTTATGCTGCACGGTCGTGTCGATCTGCACGCGCTCCTCGCCTTCGCTGTTCTCGACCAGGCGGTGCGAGACGTAGCGGTAGGCCGCGTTTTCCTGGTTGAAGTACTCGCGGTCGAACAGGGCGTGGATGTCGGCGGCGACCACTTCGCGGCCGGTGGCGTCGGTATGCTTCTGCACGACGCGCGAGAATTCGATCTGCAGGCGGCGCGGCAATTCGAGGCCGTATTCCTGCTCGAGCAGGTAGGCCATGCCGCCCTTGCCGGATTGGCTGTTCACGCGGATCACGGCGTCGTAGCTGCGGCCCAGGTCGGCCGGGTCGATCGGCAGATACGGCACTTCCCAGATGGCGTCCGCCTGCTGCTTGGCGAAGCCCTTCTTGATCGCGTCCTGGTGCGAGCCGGAGAACGCGGTGAACACGAGGTCGCCGACGTACGGGTGGCGCGGGTGCACGGGGATCTGGTTGCATTCCTCGACGAGCTGGCGGACGCTGTCAATATCCGAGAAGTCCAGGCCCGGGTGCACGCCCTGGGTGTACAGGTTC
>JBJMVU010000430.1:0-9871 GCA_045810485.1 Massilia sp.
GACACGAGGCGCCAGTCCGGCGCACTCAGGTGCTTCACGAGGAACTCCGCCAGGGCTTCCACCTTGGCCGGCCGCGTGCGTGCCGATGGCGTGACGAAGTACAGGCCGCCGCGCGCCATACGCCAATCCTCCAGTATGGGGACAAGCCGCCCGGCGCGCACGTGATCTGCCGCAATAAATTCCGGGAACTCGGCAATCGCAAGGCCGTCCAGCACGGTGGGCAGCAACGCATCCGCATTCGTCACGCGCAGCGGCCCCTCCGGCTTGATCGCGACTTCTTCGCCGGCCGCGTTGGTGAAGCGCCACACGTCGATGCGCGCGCGCTGCGTATAGCCGAGGCAAGGATGATCCGCGAGTTCGGCCGGATGGCGTGGCGTCCCCCGCGTTGCCAGATAGTCGGGCGAGGCGACCACGACCTGCGCCACCGGACACAGCTTGCGCGCCACCAGCGACGAATCGGGCAGCACGGCGATGCGCAGGGCGCAATCGAAGCCCTGCCCCACCAGGTCGACGGTGGCGTCGGACAAATGCAGGTCGATCTGCACGTCGGGGTAGTCACGGAAAAACGCCGGCATCAGCGGCGCCACCCAGCGCAGCCCGAACGACATCGGCACGGCCAGCCGCACGAGCCCGCGCGGCCGCGCCGACATCTCGCGCGCGGCATTTTCCGCCTCTTCCGCTTCGCGATAGATCTTCAACGCGCTGTCCGCGATGGTGCGGCCGAATTCCGTCAGCGCCAGCTGGCGCGACGTGCGATTCAACAGCCGCGCGCCGAGCCGCTCCTCGAGCCGGGCGACGGCCCGCGACACGGTGGCCACCGACACCCCGAGCGCACGCGCGGCGCCCGCGAACGAGCGCTCCTCGGCCACCTTGGCGAACATCGCGAGACCTTCGAAATCGGGCAACAGGGACATCGTTCGTCGTCGGCGAATGCGCCGATGAGTTATCGAACCCGACATGTTACGGCATCCGGGCGCCGGTGCCTATCGGGCGCCAAGCGTATGCACGACAAAAATGCAAAGATAGTTTGCTATCAGTGCTATTTTAATGCGACTTCTCTCCCGGTACGATGGTTTCCGTCGACTTCGACATCAACCCAAAGGAGAACATCATGACTGCCAGACTCGCCAACAAAATCGCTCTCGTCACCGGCGCCACCAGCGGCATCGGCCTGGCCACCGCCCAACGCTTCGCCCGCGAAGGCGCGCAGGTGATCGTCACCGGCCGCCGCCAGGCAGAACTGGATGCCGCGGTAAAAACCATCGGCCACGATACGGTGGGCCTGCGCGTCGACTCCAGCGACCTGACCGCGCTGGACGGCCTGTATGAAGAGATCCGCGCCCGCTTCGGCCGCCTCGACGTCCTGTACGCCAACGCCGGCGGCGGCTCGATGCTGCCGCTGGGCGAGATCACGGAAGAACAGTTCGACGACACCTTCGGCCGCAACGTGAAGGGCACGCTGTTCACGGTGCAGAAAGCGCTGCCGCTGCTGTCGAAAGGCGCCTCGGTGATCCTGACCGGCTCGACGGCCGGCAGTACCGGCACCCCGGCGTTCAGCGTCTACGCCGCAAGTAAAGCCGCGGTGCGCGCCTTCGCCCGCAACTGGATCCTGGATTTGAAAGACCGCGGCATCCGCGTCAACACGATCAGCCCGGGCGCCACCCGCACCCCCGGCCTCGTCGAACTGGCCGGCAACGACGCGGCCGCGCAGCAGGGTCTCGTCGACTACCTGGCCGCGCAGATCCCGCTGGGCCGCGTGGGCGAGCCGGACGAAATCGCGAAGGCCGCCGTGTTCCTCGCATCCGACGATGCCAGCTTCGTCAACGGCGCCGAGCTGTTCGTGGACGGCGGACAGGCGCAGATCTGAGCGGCGGACCGGACGGGCATCAGTTTGGTCACACTGTCAAGACTGGCGCATCGCCCGCGATTGCGTATCATTGCCCGTTCGATTCACCGACCATCGTAATCATCCATGCTGCCTTCGATCGAACAACGCCTCGCCCAAGAACTGTCCGCCAAACCGGCACAGGTGGCCGCCGCCATCGCCCTGCTCGACGAGGGCGCGACCGTCCCCTTCATCGCCCGCTACCGCAAGGAAGCCACGGGCGGCCTCGACGACATCCAGCTGCGCCTGCTGGAAGAACGCCTGCGCTACCTGCGCGAACTGGAAGACCGCCGCGCCACCATCATTGCCTCCATCACGGAACAGAACAAGATGACGCCGGAGCTGCTGCAAGCGATCTCGCTCGCGGAAGACAAGACGCGCCTGGAAGACCTGTACCTGCCGTACAAGCAGAAGCGCCGCACCAAGGCCCAGATCGCGATCGAGGCCGGCCTGAAGCCGCTCGCCGACGAGCTGCTGGAAGATCCCGCGCGCGATCCGGAAAGCGAGGCGGCGAAATACCTGCGCGAGGCGTTCGCCAACGCGGACGGCGTCGCGAACCCCGGCGTGGCCGATACGAAGGCCGCGCTGGACGGCGCGCGCCAGATCCTGATGGAGCGCTTCGCGGAGGATGCGGAGCTGCTGCAGGCGCTGCGCGAATACGTGCAGGAACACGGCGTCGTCGAATCGAAGGTCGTCGACGGCAAGCAGGAAGAAGGCGAGAAGTTCGCCGACTACTTCGATTATTCGGAGACCCTCGCCACCGTCCCGTCGCACCGCGCGCTGGCGCTGATGCGCGGCCGCCGCGAGGGCATGCTGGACGTGACCTTGCGCCTCGATTCCGAGCCGGAAAAGCCGAAGTGGGACGCGCCGCACAACCCGTGCGAAAGCCGCATCGCCGCGCGCTTCGGCATCAAGGGCGCCGGCCGCCCCGCCGACAAATGGCTGCTCGACACGGCGCGCTGGACGTGGCGCGTGAAGAGCTTCATGTACATCGAGACGGAGCTGATGGGGCTTCTCCGCGAAAAGGCCGAGAGCGATGCGATCCACGTGTTCGCGCGGAACCTGAAGGACCTGCTGCTGGCCGCGCCTGCGGGCCCGCGCGCGACGATGGGCCTCGACCCGGGCCTGCGCACGGGCGTGAAAGTGGCCGTCGTCGACGCGACCGGCAAGGTGGTCGACACGTCCACCATCTACCCGCACGCGCCGCGCAACGACTGGGACGGTTCGCTGCACACGCTGGCGAAGCTGGCCGCGAAGCACAACGTGTCCCTGATCTCGATCGGCAACGGCACGGCGTCGCGCGAGACCGATAAACTCGCGCAGGACCTGATCAAACAGCATCCGGACCTGAAGCTGACGAAGATCGTCGTGTCGGAAGCCGGCGCGTCGGTGTACTCGGCGTCGGAATTCGCGTCGCGCGAGCTGCCGGAACTGGACGTGTCGCTGCGCGGCGCCGTCTCGATCGCGCGCCGCCTGCAGGATCCGCTCGCGGAACTCGTGAAGATCGATCCGAAAAGTATCGGCGTGGGCCAGTACCAGCACGACGTGTCGCAGACGCAGCTCGCGCGCCAGCTCGACGCCGTCGTCGAGGATTGCGTGAACGCGGTCGGCGTGGACGTCAACACGGCGTCGGCGCCGCTGCTCGCGCGCGTGTCGGGCTTATCGAGCAGCGTCGCGCAAAGCATCGTCAACTACCGCGACCAGCAAGGCGCGTTCGCCTCGCGCGCGGCGCTGAAGAAGGTGCCGCGCCTGGGCGACAAGACGTTCGAACTGGCGGCGGGTTTTCTCCGCATCGTGAACGGCGCCAATCCGCTGGACGCGTCGGCCGTGCACCCGGAATCGTACCCGGTCGTCGAGAAGATCCTGGCCGACATCCAGAAAGACATCAAGTCGGTGATCGGCGACAGCACGCTCGTGAAACGGCTGAATCCGGCGAAATATGCCGATGAAAAATTCGGCGTGCCGACCGTGACCGACATTTTGAAGGAACTGGAAAAGCCGGGCCGCGACCCGCGTCCGGAATTCACGACGGCCACGTTCAAGGAAGGCGTCGAGGAGATCTCGGACCTGCGTCCGGACATGATCCTGGAAGGCGTCGTGACGAACGTCGCGGCGTTCGGCGCGTTCGTCGACATCGGCGTGCACCAGGATGGCCTCGTGCACATCTCGGCGCTGTCGAACACGTTCGTGAAGGATCCGCACACGGTCGTCAAGGCGGGCCAGGTCGTGAAGGTGAAAGTGCTGGAAGTGGACGTCAAGCGCAAGCGCATCGCGCTGACGATGCGCTTGTCGGACAGCGCGCCGCAGGCGGGGACGCAGCCGAACCAGCGCGCGGATCGCGATGACCGCAAGCGGATGGGCCAGCATCAGAAACAGGAACGTTCCGCGGCGCCGAGCAGCGGCGCGATGGCGGCCGCATTCGCCAAACTCAAGCGTTGATTGCAGGGTGGGCGGCCCTCCGCCCACGCGAACGCCGGCAAATCGCAAACGTCACGCGTGGGCGCGGGGCGCCCACCCTACCGTGGCGGGCGGGCGCCTTATGCCGGCGTCCCCGTTTTCTTATAAAATGCCGTCATCTATCCCATTCTCACCAAAGGCAGAACCAAATGAGCGACGTACAAACCTGGATCAAAGAGACCGTGACCAACACGCCCGTCGTGCTGTTCATGAAGGGCACCGCCCAGTTCCCGCAATGCGGTTTTTCGGGCCGCGCGATCCAAATCCTGAAAGCTTGCGGCGTCGATAACATCGCCACCGTGAACGTGCTGGACGACGCGGACGTCCGCCAGGGCATCAAGGAATACTCGAACTGGCCGACCATCCCGCAGCTGTACGTGAACGGCGAATTCGTCGGCGGTTCCGACATCATGACGGAAATGTACGAGTCCGGCGAACTGCAAGCCCTGATCAAGAAGAATGGCTGATTCCGGCCCGCGCCGGATCATCGTCGCCATTACCGGCGCGACCGGCGCGATCTACGGCGTGCAGCTGTTGCGACGGCTGTCCGCCGCACCCGGCGTCGAGACGCATCTCGTCATTTCCGACGCCGCCAATCTCACCCTGCACCAGGAAGTCGGCCTGCAACGGCGCGACGTGGAAGCGCTCGCCCACGTGGTGCACCGCAACCGCGAGATCGGCGCCTCGATCGCCAGCGGCTCGTTCCAGACGGACGGCATGGTGATCGCCCCCTGTTCGATGAAGACGCTGGCCGCGGTCGCGCATGGTTTGTCGGACAACCTGATCGCGCGCGCCGCCGATGTCGTGTTGAAAGAACGGCGCCGCCTGATCCTGATGGTGCGCGAGACGCCGTTCAATCTGGCGCACCTGCGCAACATGACGGCGGTCACGGAAATGGGCGGCATCGTCTTCCCGCCGCTGCCGAGCTTTTATCACCGTCCCGCCACCATCGATGAGATGGTCGACCACACGGTGGCGCGCGTCATGGACCTGCTGGGCGTGACGAACGATCTCGCCCCGAGATGGGGCGGCATGAAAGACGACGGCGCCGCCGTCTGAATGCGCCCTGGGTCAGGCGCGTTCGCCGTACGGGTCGCGTTCGGCTTGTCTCTGTTCTCTTGCGTCTTCGATTTTTCTGCGCTGCTCGTTACGTTTGCGCATGACTTCTGCGTGCTGGGCCGCCGTCATCGGCGGCGCGGTCATGAGGTCCTTCAACTGCGCGGTGTTGCTGTAGTTATTAATCATGAGGCGATTGCATCCTTATTGACCCATAACACTAAGGCACGTCTACAAACCTGCTGCGCGTTGCACTGCTGTGCTGCGATGCTCACTGTACTCTCGTACAGCTGCGCTTCTCCCACAGCATTGCGGCCGCTCGCGACGGTTTGTAGAAATGCCACTGGCGGGCGCCAGTCAGGAACGCGAACTCGGCCGTTCTCGACGTTCCGTTAGCGTTACCGATTATGCGCGAGACTCGGCCGTTTGTGCGGACTATCGCATAAAAAATTGCAGTACAGAAGTGCGTAACACGGCGCCCGGCAATTGCCGGACGCCGCGTCATGGGATTCGGCCATTGTCAGTACGATGGCGATCAGGAAGGATTATTTCTGCTGCTGGTGATTCATGCGCACGAGCATGCGGATGAATTCGCGCGCCAGCTGCTTGTGATGCTCGTCCAGGCGCTGCAGGTCGGCGATCAGTTTGACGTCGGCCGATTCGAAGCGAGCGCTGCCGTCGGCGCTGTCGCCATTGGCGGCGGCGTTTTCCGAACCGCCGAAGCGCAGCCAGTCGGCCGGTACGCCCAGCCATTGCGCGATCATGCGCAATTTTTCCTGGGTCGGGATCGCCTCGCCGACCAGCCATTTACGTGCTGCGTGGACCGTGATTGGGCGGCCTTCGAAGCGAATGTTAAATTCCCGCGCCAGCCGGGTCGGGCTGTCCGGAGAATAATGGGCGTTTTTCAGGGCTTGCTGCAGGCGCTCGCTGAAGCTCTCCCGTTCGTTTGTCGAATTCATGGGTGGCACTAAGGGTTCATGCAAAGCCGTCATAGGTCGCTCCGTTGACCAGACCGTCTGTGACGGCAGGGGAGGCTGTCGGTAACAAATAAGTGAGTATTGACCAATTCTCACAGTGCTGTCCAGCAATTCCCATTGTATTCAGCAACTCGTGAGATATGTGTGAAAAATATCCTACAGGAAAAGAAAAACGTTTGCTCGTTCAATTTCCTACTAAAAATCAGAACATTTCTTCCCCTTGGCATACGAAATGATGCCAATGGTCAACAAAATGGCGGAATGTGCTGTTAGATTGTCGCGATTTCTGCGACACCCCTTGGCGTGAATATGTTGTTTTACGTCAACTTAAAACGCAGGGCGCCGTCGTCGCCAGTTACACGCACAAGGTTACCGTTGTACCAAAGATAATGAAGATGGGCCAAAGCCTCGCCGATCGCAAAACTGAGCTGGTGCGCATCGAGTTGTCGCTTGAACATCAACGGGACAATGTCAACTGCCGACTTCGGCTCAGTGCACACGGCGAGGACCTCGTCCAGCCGCGCCGCATGGTGCGCGCGCAATTGCGCGATGCGGATGTGCAGGCCGCGGAACGGCTTGCCGTGCGCGGGCAGGACGAGCGTGTCGTCGGGCAGGTCGGCGAACTTGTCCAGCGAATCCAGGTACAGCTGCAGCGGGTTGCCTTCCGGCTCGACGGCAAACACGGAGACGTTCGTCGAAATGCGCGGCAACACCATGTCGCCCGAGATCAGGATCCGGTCCTGTTCATCGTACAGCGACACGTGTTCCGGCGAATGGCCGAAACCGGTGATCACGCGCCATTCCCGCGCGCCAATGACGACCCGCTGGCCGTCCTGCAGGCGGGTGTATGCCGCAGGCACGGCCGGCACGAGCGATGGATAGTAATTCTTGCGGCTCTGCATCTGCTCGAGCATGCCCGCGTCGACGAGGCCGTGACGCTGGAAGTGCGGGATGGCCGACGGACCGTCGACGCCGGGCAGCGCGGCGGCCATCATGCGTGCGAAGCCGAACTCGCCCGTACTGATCCAGAACGGTGCGTCGAACCGGTCGCACAGCCAGCCGGACAGGCCGACGTGGTCGGGGTGACAATGCGTCGCGAACACGCGCAGCAGCGGCCGGTGTGCCATCGCGTCCGTGAACAGCTGTTCCCAGGCGGCCCGGGTCGCGTCGGTGCCGGCGCCGCAGTCGACGAGGGACCAGCCGCGCCTGTCTCCCGCCGCGTCGTCGAGCAGCCACAGATTGATATGGTCGAGGGCGAACGGCAGCGGCATGCGCAGCCACGACAGGCCGGGCGCCACGTCCGTCATCGTGCCTGGCGGCGGGATGAGATCGCCGAACGAATAGCTGAGCTGGGATTCAAGAGGGTTCATGCGGTCGACTTTCGTGTTGATACGGGGCGTGAGCGCGTTACAATGCCGCAAACGCTTTGACGTAAACGTAAACGGAAGGCGCAGGCTGTGATTCTAAGCGATTCCGGACCGCGCCACTTTTGACCGCAGAACACCATGGCCACCACCTACACCATCGCCGAACTGGCACGCGAATTCGACATTACCGCACGTGCGATCCGCTTCTACGAAGACCAGGGACTGCTCAGCCCGATGCGCGAGGGCCAGGGCGGCCGCAACCGTGTCTACACCCCGCGCGACCGCACCCGGTTGAAACTGACGCTGCGCGGCAAGCGCCTTGGCCTGACTTTGTCGGAGATCAAAAGCATCATCGACATGTACGAGACGCCGAAGGACACGGTGGCCCAGATCAACCGTTTCCTGGGCGTGCTGGCGCACCAGCGCGAGACGCTGGAACAGCAGCGGGCGGATATCGAGATGTCGCTGGCGGAAATTTCGGTGCATGAAGAGGAATGCCGGCGTCTGCTGGCGGAACCGGGCGCCGCCGGGGCACTGCTGGGTGAGGATGCCGGCGAGAAGGATGCCGCCTGATATAAAGCGCATCTTTTTTTACGAACGTGTCGATCGGCCAGACGGGCAACGGCCGTTCTGGTCGCCGATCCGCCGTTTACTGGGACAGTTCGGCAGCAACGTCCTGATCGCGGCCTGGGCGGTACGCAAGATGTGGTGCAGGCGCATTGGCTGACGACGGGTCATCGCTTGACGTTTACGTTAACGTCACTCCGCGCTATCATCTAGCCTGGCCACCAGCCATCCACCAGACAGACGACGAGAACGAGGACGACATGCTGCATCTCCCTGGCTTGACCTTTGACCATGGCGAAGACATCGCCGCCCTGCGCGAAGCTGTACAACAGTTCGCCGCGAGCGAAATCGCCCCCCGCGCGGCCGAGATCGACCGCACCGACCAGTTCCCGATGGACTTGTGGAAAAAGATGGGCGAACTGGGCCTGCTCGGCATCACCGTCGGCGAGGAATACGGCGGCGCCAATATGGGCTACTTGGCGCACATCGTCGCCATGGAAGAAATTTCGCGCGCGTCGGCTTCCGTCGGCCTGTCGTACGGCGCCCATTCGAACCTGTGCGTGAACCAGATCAAGCGCAACGGCACCGAAGAGCAGAAGCGCAAGTACCTGCCGAAATTGATCTCGGGCGAGCACATCGGTGCATTGGCCATGTCCGAGCCGAACGCCGGCTCCGACGTCGTCAGCATGAAGCTGCGCGCCGAACTGAAGGGCGACCGCTACGTGCTGAACGGCACGAAGATGTGGATCACAAACGGTCCGGACGCCGACACCCTCGTCGTCTACGCCAAGACCGACATCGACGCCGGCCCGCGCGGCATGACCGCCTTCCTCATCGAGAAGGGCTTCAAAGGGTTCTCCATCGCGCAAAAACTGGACAAATTGGGGATGCGCGGTTCGCACACGGGCGAACTGGTGTTCCAGGATTGCGAAGTCCCGGTCGACAACGTGCTGGGCGGCGTGGGCAAGGGCGTGAACGTGCTGATGTCGGGCCTGGATTTCGAGCGCACCGTCCTCTCCGGCGGCCCGCTGGGCATCATGTCGGCATGCATGGACGCCGTCGTCCCGTATATTCATGAGCGCAAGCAGTTTGGCCAAGCAATTGGTGAGTTCCAACTGATGCAGGGCAAGATCGCGGACATGTATTCGACGATGATGGCATGCCGCGCGTATGTCTACGCGGTCGGCCAGGCTTGCGACCGCGCATCGAACCCGGAACAGGTCCGCGCCCTGCGCAAGGACGCGGCCGGCGCCATCCTGTACAGCGCGGAAAAGGCGACGTGGATGGCCGGCGAAGCGATCCAGACGCTGGGCGGCAATGGCTACATCAACGAGTATCCGGTGGGCCGCCTGTGGCGCGACGCCAAGCTGTACGAGATCGGCGCGGGCACGAGCGAGATCCGCCGCATGCTGATCGGGCGCGAGCTGTTCGGCGAGACGATGTAAGTTTGTGGAGAAGAGGAGACCGGGCGAACAAGAAGACCGGCAGGAGCCGGCAAAACAACAACACTCCACGTAGCCCGAAAACCACGAGCGTCGTTCCCGCCCCGAGGCGGGAACGAC
>JBJMVU010000431.1:0-3887 GCA_045810485.1 Massilia sp.
ACCGGTGGAAGGATTACACGCAGTCATTTGATGAGCCGCGCCGTTGGGTGGCAGAAGCTATCCGGACCGATCGAGGATTTGCGAGCCTGGCCGCACGCATGCTGAGCCGCGGCACAAGTCATACGGCCGGTGATCGTGTCTCGACATCCCGGAGCTGGTTCAACAGGGAGACCATTGATGACCTGATCGGCATCGACGTGGCGCGGGCCAGGTGTGATGCGATCGATGCAGCTGAATTCCCTGAGTACGAGGGGAATCTGCGGGCATTGAAAAGCGCTGTTGACGAGTGGACGAAACCCGTCGAGGGGGAAAAAGTGGGCGATCATGCGGGAGAGCCTCAATGAGCCAGCATATCGATCTTAGGTACACACGTAGGTACACACAGCGATTGAGTCGACACCTAAACCACTGCTTATTAAGGCTTTTTTGTCGCTTTCAATATTCTGCATCGATAGATGTTCCCGATGTCCTCCTGACGTGCGCCCAACCGCAGGAAAAGCGCGTAGCGTCAAGGGGCTGGCTTGCAGCGTCGAGGAGGCATCATGATGGCACCCGAATCCATGGATACGTTCCGCGGCCTGCCGCTGACGGCCGAGCAGGACAGCGAAATCAGGCACTACATCCACGTCCGGCAGCGCAGCGGGCTCCCATGGGACACCCCGGAGCTGCAAGCAATGCTCGCGGACATGCTCGATCCGCCCGAGGCGGACGAGGAAGACGGGCAGGCGTTGTCCGGCAGCATGCGGAAGGAACGGGCGGCCGCGGTCCTCGATGGCGAGAGCGACCGCAACAGGGCCGACCCGCGTCCCGAGTCCTGAGCCGGCAGCGGCGCCGCGCCGTCTAGTGCAGGCAACCGCGCTTGTGCGCGTACATCTCGCGGTCGGCGCGCTGGACGTAATCGAGCAGCGGCGTGTCGCTGCCCGGATCGCACTGCACTGCGCCGGCGCTGATCGACAGGGTATACGTCCGGTCCTGCATGAGGTTGAAGGCGTGCAGGTTTTCCCGCAGCCTCGACAGGATCACGCCGGGATGGACGTCGTTCAGCGCGAAGGCGACGAACTCGTCGCCGCCGAGGCGGGCCAGCACGTCGGTGTCGCGCAGCGACTCGCGCAGCACGGCGGCGGCGTCCCGGATCAAATGGTCGCCCGTCTCATGGCCGAGCTGGTCATTGACCAGTTTCAGGCCGTCGATGTCGGCATAGATCACCATGCAGCCGGCGCGCTTGCGCCGTGCCAGCCTGAACATGTGCCCCGCCTGGACGAAGAAGCCGCGCCGGTTGTTCAGGCCGGTCAGGATGTCGGTCAGGGCGAGGGCGCGCATCGCGTCCTCGGCGTCGTTGCGCCGGGCCAGCTCGTCGGCATGCTCCCGGGCCGTGCCCGCCATCTGTGCGTACTGCGTCGACACCAGGTCCTCGAGCGCGTCACGGGCCGAGATCCTGCACAGGGTTGCGACGGACAGTTCGAGGATCGTCTCGAGCAGGCGGTGGCGCCTGTCCTGTTCCGCCGGCGTGCCGGCGTCCTGCCAGCCGGCGGCCAGCACGGCCATGGCGCGCCGGAGCGGCACGCCCACCAGCATCGTGCGCGGATCCGGCATGGCGTCGTCCTCGGGGCCGCCGTCCAGGCGCGCCAGCGCCGGGCGGTGCCAGGCGTGACCGCGGCCGGCCGCGTGCGGCATGCCCGCGCAGTCGAATCCGATATCGTGGTTGATCTCGCCGCGGACCAGCAGCAGGGCGTTGTCGACGCGGCCCAGTTCGGCCAGCGCGCGGCCGGCCAGGGCCAGCGCCGCATGGGGTTTGTCGACCTGCATCAGCTCGCGCGACAGCGCGAGCAGGGCCTGCAATTGCCTGACTTCGGCATTCGATCCAGTACGTCGCGTCATCGGGTTCTCCGCTGGGGCTGGGCGCCGCCGTGGCGCCGTCACTCGCCTGGCGGCGTGGACGGCGTGATCGCTTCCGAGATGGATTGCGCGGCGCTTTCATGGCGACGCATTTGCGGATGGTCGAGAACACGCTCGATCACGTGGTCGGGCACGTGCTTGTGCCGCATGTAGCGCCTGGCGACTTCGGCGTCGCGCACGGCAAGGATGTTCAACCCGCGGGCCACGGCATTGGCTGTCGGCTCGTCGCTGCGCCGCTGGCGCTCGCTCATGTGCATCCGTCCTCCGTGGTCGATTCGATCCATCATACACGCCGGTCCGGGGTACAACCAGCGATTTCCGCCCATCCTTCCGGGCATGCCGCACGGCACGCACTGGACGAATCGCCGAATCGGGAGCAGGCTGGCCCATGTGGCGGTGACCCGGGAGCAGCGCATGTCGCAGACGTGGCAATCCATTCTGCAGTACCTGGGCGACGGCATGCTCGCATGGCGCCCCTGGCAGATCGTTGCCTACACGGCGGCCACGACCCACCTCACCATCGTCGCCGTGACCGTCTATTTGCACCGGTGCCAGGCGCACCGTGCGCTCGAACTGCATCCCGCCGCCAGCCACGTGTTCCGCTTCTGGCTGTGGATCGCCACCGGCATGGCCACGCGCGAGTGGGTGGCGGTCCATCGCAAGCACCACGCCTGCTGCGAGCGCGAAGGCGATCCGCACAGCCCCCAGCGGTTCGGCATCGCCAGGGTGCTGCTGCAGGGCACCGAACTGTACCGGGACCAGGCGCGTGACGCCGCGGTCGTGGCGCGCTACGGCCACGGGACGCCCGACGACTGGCTCGAGCGCCACGTGTATGGCGTGCTGGCCTGGCAGGGCGTCGGCCTGCTGCTGGTCGTGGACGTCGCCCTGTTCGGCGTCATCGGCCTGACCGTGTGGGGCGTGCAGATGCTGTGGATCCCGGTCACCGCGGCGGGCATCGTGAACGGGATCGGCCACTACCTGGGCTACCGCAGCTTCGACGGCCCGACCGCCGCCGCGAACATCGTGCCCTGGGGCATCGTGATCGGGGGCGAGGAACTGCACGGCAATCACCATGCCTTCCCCACGTCCGCCAGGCTGTCCGTGCGCTGGTTCGAGGTCGACATCGGCTGGGCCTACATCCGCATGCTCGCCTGGGCCGGGCTCGCGCGCGTCAGGCACCTGGCGCCGCGGCCGCCAGCGCGGCGCGCGCCGGCCGCCGCGCTCTGTGCCGCCACGCTCGACGGCATCATCGCCTGCCGCGAACACGTCCTGCGCGCCCATGGCCAGATGGCCGTGCGGGTGTTCCGCGCCGAACTGCGGCGGGCGCGGGCCCGGATCGGCCTGTGCGCCCGCCGCCGCGCCGAGCGCTTGCTGCGCCGCGATCCCGAATACATGAGCGCCGAGCAGCGCAGCGCGCTGGCGATGCTGGTCGACCGGCATGGCGCGCTGGCGCCCGCGCTGCGCATGCGCGCCGAGCTGCGCCAGCTCTGGGAGGAACGGGAGGTCGATGCCGGGGAAGCGCTGGCGCGGCTGGGCGGCCTGTGCGAGCGCGCCGAGCGCGCGGGCGTGCCGGCGCTGCGGGCGTTCGCGGCGCGCCTGCGCGCGTATGCCGGCGCTGCCGCGCAGCGAACCAGACATCAGTTCGACGGTCCAAGTTCGGGTGCGAGCCGGGGCATGTAAGCGTGTTCATCGCCGGGGGCGCGCGGCATCCGGTGGACGACCAGGGAGACGGCCGTGGCAAATCGAATCCTCATCATTTCCGCCGTCACGGACGATGTACTGGTCCTGCATCAGGCATTGGGCAATGCGCGCGACGGCCCCTTCGACGTGGAAGACGCTCCCACGCTCGCCGCCGGACTGCAGCGGCTGGCGGCCGGGGGGATCGACGCGATCCTGGTGGATCTGGCGCTGCCCGACGCGCAGGGGATGACCTGTTTCGATCAATTGCACGATGCGGCTTGCCATACCCCCATCCTGACGCTGTGCGATCT
>JBJMVU010000432.1:0-11094 GCA_045810485.1 Massilia sp.
GATCGCCTCGACCGCCTCGCACGCGCGCACCCGGCGGGCGCCGTGCGGTACACGACGGAAGACGCCGACCGCGCGCTGATGGCCGCCGCGTGGCGCCGGGCGCTCACTGCGCGCGGCAATCCGCGGCGTCCCGCGCCGGGCGGCAAGGTGCGCCTCGTCGCGCGCCAGGACGTGGTCAGCGACGGCGTGTCGGAAGCGGGCGTGCCCGCCGGCGCCATCGCGGCGATGCTGGCGACGCTGTTCGACGTCGACCTCGTCACGTTCGCGGATGCGGAAGTCTTCGACTGGACCGCGCTGCCGACCGACGGCCGCTTCACGATCCTCGCATCGACCTCGCGCCGCCGCTACGGCCCGCATGCGCGCGGCACGTGGACGCCGGACCTGCACCTCGCGCTGTGGAACCCGTACCAGGCCCTCGACTTCGCGGCGCCCGCGCTGATGACGTACGGGTTCGCACCGCCCGCGCTGGATGCGGTCCGGGACTGGCTGGCCGGCGCGATCGAGGCGGAGGGACAGTGTCCGGTGCCTGGCTTTTGACGACGTCGGGTAACGACTTGTAACGACGCATACCGACCTCGCACGGCTGGGGCACAATTGCCACGCCCGTCAGCAGTTTGTGGGACAATGCACGCTTTGTCCGAGACCGGCACCCGGCACCTTCGCCGCCTGTATTTGCAGCCACTGATTGGTGCAACTTTATCGTCATTAAGAGAGGATTTTTCAATGTCCCAATTCCGTTTCGCCCGCCTTGCCATGATGCTGGCCGCCCTTGGCCTGAACGCCGCGCCGGCCCTGATGCACAGCGCGTCGGCGCAGGACAAGAAAGCCGAGGCTCCCGCGCCGAAGCCCGATTCCGTCCGCCCGGAACTGTACAAGCTGCTCGACCCGGCCCAGATCAAGCCGCTGATGGATGCGAAGAATTATGGCGAGGTGAAGAACCGCATCACGCAAGCCGAAGCGTTCCCGGACAAGACGCCGTACGAGTCCTATGTGCTGAACCGCATGAAGTTGTCGCTGGGCACGTCGACGGGTGACGACCAGATGGCGATCGGCGCGCTGGAAGCGATCCTGGCGTCGGGCAAGCTGCCGGACGCAGACAAGGGCAACTTCACGCAGGCCCTGGCCACGATGTACTACAACGGCAAGAATTATCCGAAGGCGATCGAGCTGTACAAGCAGATCCAGGCATCGGGCAAGTCGACCGACCAGATCAACTCGGCGCTGATCCGCTCGTACTACCTGAGCGGCGACTATGCGTCGGCACTGAAGGCCCAGGAACCGGTGCTGCAAGCCGCGGAACAGGCCGGCAAGACCCCGACCCAGGAAGACCTGCGCCTGTACGCGTCGGCCGCGAACAAGGTCAAGGATGACGCCGCCTACCTGCGTGGTCTGGAAAAACTGGCCGCCTACTACCCGACCGACGATTTCTGGACCGACCTGATCAGCCGCGGCATCGTGCGCAAGCCGGGCTTCCAGGACGCCAACATCCCCGACGTGCTGCGCCTCGAATTCGCGGCCGTCCAGAAGATGTCGTCGGACGCGTACACGGAACTGGCCGAGCTGGCCATGAAGGATGGCTTCCCGACCGAAGCGAAGAAAGTCGTCGACGCGGGCTTCGCCGCCGGCGTGCTGGGCACGGGCAGCGGCGCCGCCAAGGACCGCCAGCTGCGCGACCGCACCACCAAGGAAGCCGCAAGCGACGCGAAAAACATCGCCGCCGGCGAAGCGGGCGCCGCCAAGGCCAAGACCGGCGCCGGTCTCGTCAACCTGGGCTGGGCGTACGTCACGATGGACCAGTTCGACAAAGGCATCCCCTTCATCCAGCAGGGTATCGCCAAGGGCGGCCTGAAGTCGCCGGACGAAGCCAAGCTGCGCCTGGGCATGGCCTACGCCAAAGCCGGCCAGAAGGACAAAGCCATCGCGACCTTCCAGGAAGTGAAAGCGGGCGGCGGCCTGTCCGACACGGCCAAGTACTGGATCCTGCTGCTGAACCACCCGTCGGGCGCGACGGCAGCCAAGTAATTCCGGCCGGTTTTCCGGCAAACGAAGCGGCGCGGACTACGGTTCGCGCCGCTTTTTTTTCGCCCGAAAATTCGGGGTCGAAAATTCGGGGTTAGAGCACATCTCGAATCAATGTCGAGGTGCATACCGATCCGCGACGTCTTGGCGTCCACAGCCTCGACATGACGTGATGCCGAACGACAGACCGCGCTTGGCCAGCGCACCAGCATGCTGCGAAACACATGCTCCCAAAAGTGCTCTGACCCTGAATTTTCTGAAAAATGTGCTCTGACCCCGAATTTTTTGGCGAGGAATTTTATGGTTCACGCTGCTATTTTTCGTCTGTGTGAATTACCGTACGGGCAAGCCCGGCGTGGCGGCCGATAATCGCTCCACCTCGACTGGAAAGGCCGGCCGTGACGACCGTACGCAAGGGCCAGGCGCCCGCGAAGCTGAACCGCGACGAATTCCACGTCGTCTTTTCGCGCGACTTTTACGACCCCGCCTACCAGGCCGTGGCGAAGGAGCTGGCGGCCGTCGAAGAGGTCGCGTGGAAGGCGTACGTCGATTCGCACAAGGCGCCCGTCACGGTGAAGGCCGGTCCCGGGTTCGCCGATCCGGACTACGACCTGTCCGTCGAATGGAAAGAGGCGCACGACCGCCTGCTTGCCGCCGAGGCGCACCAGAAGGATCCGGCGACGCCCAGTCGCATCCTCCTGATCAACGGCGCCGCGCGCAACGACGGCAGCTGCCCCAGCGAGATCTCGAAGACGTGGCGGCTCGCGACCCTGTGCGCCGAGGTCCTCGCTGCCGAAGGCGTGGAGACGGACCTGCTCGACCTGTCGCGCATCATTTCCGACTACGACCGCCACATCCACCCGTGCAAGGCCTGCGTGTCGACGGCGATGCCGCTGTGCCACTGGCCGTGCAGCTGCTACCCGAACCACTCGCTGAACCAGGAAAACGACTGGATGAACGAGATCTACGAGCGCTGGGTGCTGGCTCATGGCGTCATCATCCTGACGCCGACGTACTGGTACCAGTCGCCGTCCGTGCTGAAGCTCATGATCGACCGGCTCGTGTGCGCCGACGGCGGCAATCCCGATCCCAGTTCCACGCACGGCAAGAAGGCGGAAGAAGCGAAGGCGATGGAGAAGGACTGGGAGTATCCGAAGCATCTCGCGGGCCGCGTCTACGGCCTCGTCGTGCACGGCGACGTGGCCGGCATTGAATCGACGCGGCGCTCGCTGTCCGACTGGCTCGACTGGATGGGCCTGATCGACGCGGGTCCCACCGCCCTGCTCGACCGCTACGTCGGCTATTACGAATCGTATGCGGAAAGCCACGAGGCGCTCGACAAGGACACGGCATTCCAGGAAGAGGTGCGTAATGTGGCGCGGTCGGTGTCGGCCGCCATCGCGGCGGTGCGCTCGGGCAAGCTGCTGCAGCCGGACCGAAAGCTGGCCAATCCCCGGCCCAAGTAACAGGTGGTCTTTTTTTGGCGCTTTTTTGGTATCATCCGGGCCATCATTCATTTGTCGCCGCCGCATGTCCCACCTCGCGCAGTTGATGCACCAGCTTTCCGCCACCAGCAACCTGCCGCTTTACCAGCAATTGCAGCGCGCCCTGCGCGAAGCGATCGACCGCGGCGTCTATGGTCCGGCGGAAGCGCTGCCGGCCGAGCGCCAGCTGGCGGCCGAACTGGACATTTCGCGCATCACAGTGCGCAAGGCCATCGACGGTCTCGTCGAGGAAGGCCTGCTCGTGCGCCGTGCCGGGTCCGGCAATTTCATCAACACCCGCATCGAAAAGAATTTCGCCAAGCTGACGTCGTTCTCGGAAGACATGCGCTCGCGCGGCCGCACGCCGCGCAGCGTCTGGCTCAAGAGGTCGGAAGGTTTGGTGACGCCGGAAGAAGCGCTGCGTCTCGGTCTCTCGCCGGGCGCTGGCGTCTATCGCTTCAACCGCATCCGCTACGCCGACGACATGCCCATGTGCCTGGAATACGCGACCATTGCCGCGTCCGCCCTGCCCTCGCTGGATGCGGTGGACGTGTCGATGTATGAGGCGCTGGAAGCGAACGGCAAGCGCCCCGTGCGTGCGCTGCAACGCCTGTCCGCCCTGCTGCTGAACGCCGAGCAGGCGAAGCTGCTGCAATCGAAGGAAGGCGACGCGGGCCTGTGCGTGGAACGGCTGGGCTTCCTGCCGGACGGGCAGGCGGTGGAATTTTGCCGCTCCTATTTCCGGGGCGATATGTATGACTTCGTGGCCGAGCTGAGCGCCGGCTGATTCACTTTTAAAACAACAACGCCATGACCAACCTGACCTACGAAGCCTATCTGGACGAAGTCGCCACCCTGCTGACCGAGCTGTACGACCTCGACGACGCCACCGCCATCAAGCTCGTCGTCGACGCGCAGGCCGCCGAGTATTTTTCGTCGCACGACGACCATCCGGAGATGCGCACGCTCACCCGCGCGCGGGAGGATGCCGTCACGCTGTACAAGGCGCGGCAGGCGCGCGTCGATACCCAGGCCAGGCAACAGCGCGCCACGCACAAGAACAAGAAACGGTAGCAGGGTGGGCGCGGCCGGCGTAGGCACACCGTGCCCACGCGGATGCCGCCGATATGCAAACGCCCGTCAGATCGCCGTCAGTCCGCCATCGATGGCCAGTTGATGGCCGGTGACGAACGACGCCTGTTCCGAGCACAGCCACAGCGCCGCGTTGGCGATTTCGGACGGATCGGCGATGCGCCCCATCGGATGCGCCGCCTTGAGCTTCTTGTCGCGGCCCGGCTCGCGCTCGAGCATGCGCGCCAGCATCGGCGTCTTGACGGCGCCGGGGCACACGCTGTTGACGCGGATACTGTCCTTGGCGTATTCGACCGCCGCGCTCTTCGTCAGGCCGACGACGGCATGCTTGGACGCCGAGTAGATCGCGCGGTGCGGCGCCGCCACGAGGCCGCCGGCATCCGCGATGTTGACGATCACGCCGCCGCCTTCCTGCCTGAGCATCTGGCGCAGCTGGCTCTTCATGCACAGCCAGACACCCTTGACGTTGACGCTCATGATGCGATCGAACTGGTCGTCCTCGCCTTCGGCCAGCGGCAGGTATTCTTCCTCGACGGCGGCGCCGTTGACGGCGCAGTCGATGCGTCCGTAATGGCCGACCGCCTTGTCCATCAACGCCTCGACGTCCGCCGCGACCGTTACATTGGCTTTCACAAACAGCGCCTTGCCGCCCGCTTCGACGATCAGGGCCGCGGTCATGTGGCCGCCGTCGACCGACGTGTCGGCGATGACGACACTGGCGCCCGCGCGCCCGAATGCCAGTGCCGTCGCGCGGCCGATGCCGCTGGCGCCACCGGTTACCAGCACTACCTTGCCTGCATACGAAATGCCGCTCGGCGTTGGCTTGGTCATGCCCTTCATCATGCTTCCTTTTCAATATCTTGACGCAAGCTTTGCTTCCTACAAGCAATACTTCGCTAAGGCAACATCATAGCGCCCGTCTCGGACATTGACCAAGTTTCTCAGCAATTCGGCAAGTTAATGAACGGCCGAGTGTTGCAATCAGGGTGCAGATTTCACTTTTGCCTTGTCTCCTGCCATGACGATGGACATCTTCGCGGGATCGACCGCCTTGCGGAATGCCGCATTCAGTTGCGGCAGCGTGACGGCCATCAAACGCTGCTCGAACTCGGCCGACCATTCGTACGTGCGTCCGCGGTAGATGTACGACGTCCAGCCGGCAGCCAGCGTGCCGTCGTCGGCACGGTTCTGGATCCTCTGTTGCATCAGACCCGACTTGGCGCCGGCGAGTTCCGCCGTCGTAAAGCCATCCTTGAGCACGCGCAGGAGTTCCTCGCGCACCGCGGCGTCGACCTTGGCCAGGTTCTGCGGCGCGGCGATGGCGCTGATCGCGAACATGCCGGCGCGGTCGAGGTCGCCGGCGACGAGGTTCGAACCGCCGCCATATGACAGGCCCTCTTTCTGGCGGATACGGTCCATCAGGCGCGAGCGCATGCCGCCGCCGCCGAAGATGTAATCGGCGAGCATCAGCGCGGGATAGTCCGGATCGTCGACGTTCAGGTCGACGTTGATCCGCGCGGTATAAAAACCGTTTTCCTTGTCGGGCGTGTTCAGGAACTCATGGATGGGCGCGATGTCGCCGTTCTTGCGCAGTACCGGCGCCACATGCATCGGAGCTTTCCACTGGCCGAACAGCTGGTCGACGAGCGGCGCGATCGCCTTCGCATCGAAATCGCCCACGATGGCCATCTCGGCCGGCACGGTGCCGTAGTAGTCGCGGTGGAAGGCCTTGACCTGGTCCAGCGTGGCGTCCTTGAGGTCGGCGAGATCTTCTTCGAACGTCGTTTCGTGGCGGATATCGCCCTTCGGGTACACATCGAAATGCTCGTTCAGCGCGCGCGACGCCACGTTGGTCGGCTCGCTGCGGCTAGCTTCCAGGCCAACGATCGATTGCTGGCGCAATTGCTCGAATTCAGTGGCCGGGAAGCCCGGTTCGCGCAGCACGTGGGCGACGAGTTTCAGGGCGTCGGGCAGGTTCTCGCGCGTCGTCTGGAAGTGCGTGAGGCTGCCGGAAATCTTGAGCTTGTCGAAGGCGTCGGCCAGCTGCACGCGGTCGTACTTCGTCGTGCCGCGCATCAGCATCGCGGACGTCAGGCCGGGCAGCGCCGCCTTGCCGGTCAGGTTTTGCTCGTCGCCGATGTGCTGGCGCAGGTCGACGGTGACGGTCTGGCCGCGGTTCTTCTTCGGCAGCAACGCCAGCTTGACACCGCCCGCCGTGGTCAACGTCGTGCGCTTCATGATGTTGGCCTGGCCCGGATCGAAATCCTCGGCGCTCAGGGTGGACGCCTGCGGCTTGAAATCCTTCAGCAGGCTTGCCACGCTGGGCGCGGGCGGGATCACGGCGCGCTGCGGATCGTCATCCGGGATGAACTCGCCCGTGACGCGGTTGTCGCGCTTGAAATAGCGTCCTGATGCCGCTGCAACCTGTTCCGACGTAATCTTGTTGATGCGGTCGCGGCCGACGAAGAACAGGCGCCAGTCGCCCAGCGCGATCACTTCCGACAGCGCGACGCCGACCTGCTGCGGGTCGTTCAGGCTGCGCTCGAATTCGTTCAGGAAGCTGCGTTTCGTGCGCTCCAGTTCTTCCGGCGTCGGCGGATTCTTGGCGAACTCTTCCACGGCCTGCGTCAGGGCGGCGCGCACGGGTTCGAGCGGCGCGTCCTTTTTCACGACGGCGCCGAAATATTGCAGGCCGGGCGCGTAGCCCGTCTGGCCATAGGCGAACACCTGGCTCGCCTTGCCCGTCTCGACGAGCAGCCTATGCAGGCGGCCCGTCGGCGAATCGCCGAGGATGGTCGACGCGAAGCTCAGCACGTCGCTGTCGTCGTGCAGGCCGGACGGGACCTTGTAGCCGAGCGCGACGATCTGCACGTCGCCCTGGCGCCGCACGGTGAAGGTACGGTCGCCGTCCTGCGTGGGCTCGACGGTCCAGAAGGCCGGCAACGTGCGCTTCGGCTTCGGGATCGCGCCGAACAGGCGGTTGATCGACAGTAGGGTCATGGCGGCATCGAACTTGCCCGCGACGAGCAGCACGGCATTATCCGGCTGGTAATACGTGTGATAAAAATTCTGCAGGTTCGAGATTTTGACGTTTTCGATGTCGCTCTTGTTGCCGATGGTCGAGCGGCCATACGAATGCCAGTCGTAGGCGACGCTCTGCATGCGCTTCATCAGCACGGCGCCCGGCGAGTTTTCGCCGTTTTCGTACTCGTTGCGCACGACCGTCATCTCGGAATCGAGGTCCTTCCTGGCGATGCTGGAATGCGTCATGCGGTCCGCTTCCATGCCCAGCGCCCAATTGAGATTATCGTCCGACGCCTGGAACACCTCGTAGTAATTCGTGCGGTCGAGTGACGTCGTGCCGTTGAACTGCATGCCGCGGTCCTGGAACTGGCGGGTGATGTCCGGGTGCTTCGGGCTGCCCTTGAACATCAGGTGTTCCAGCAGGTGCGCCATGCCCGTCTCGCCATAGTTCTCGTGGCGCGAACCGACGAGGTACGTGACGTTGACGGTGACGGTGGGACGCGACGAATCGGGGAACAGCAAGACCTTCAGGCCGTTCGGCAGACGGTATTCCGTGATGCCTTCGACGGACGGCCCCTGCGCGACGCCCTTGGGCAGGTCGAAGGCCCAGGCGCCGCCGTGCGCCATCAACGCGAAGCCGCCAACGACGGTGTATGCGGCCACGCCGCGCTGGAAAAAGGTCAAGCTCATGTCGCTCCGTCAGTTACTGTTGTCCTCAGGACATGGTAACAGACGGCTGCTTAGGCCAGGCTTACCGTCATTGCCGCACGCGGCGTTCGTGCTGTTGCTGGTAGGGGCTGATGCGCGCGAGGTCTTCCATCTCCTCGGCCAGGAAGCCGAGCAGGTCGTCCGCGCTGACGATGCCCGCGAGGCGCCCGCCCTCGCCCACGACGGGCACGCGGCGGATGCCGCGCAGGCGCATGCGCATGCGCTCGATGGTGACCGAGACGTCGTCGTGCTCGTCGGCCGTGAGCAGGTCGTCCGTCATGATGTCGCCCACTTGCAGGCCCGTCGGATCGAGGCCGAGGGCGACGACGGACACGACGATGTCGCGGTCCGTGACGATGCCGGAAGGCAGGCGTTCGCCGTCCACATCGTCGACGACGACGATGTCGCCCACGTGATGTTTGCGCATGAGTAAGGCCGCACCTTGCACGCTTTCATCGCGCGCGCAGCAGACGGTGTCGACCGTGCAGAGTTTTCCGACTTCCATGGCGAGCTCCAACGTCAGACGTTCAAGCTACTCATGAAGCATAGACCAGGGTTTGAGACAAATCAAACCCGTTTCAGGTCAGGATGGCTTGGCTTCCGCCGGCGGCACGAAGCACGCCTCGACGACTTGCAGGTCGTTGTCTTTGGCGAAATTGCACACGAAGTGGTAGGCCAGCGGTTCGATGCTTTTCAGGGCATTGTTCACGACGACCGCCTTGACACCGTTCACGACGGTCGGGTGTACATAGGGAGAAAACTTCAGGTGGGCGTTCGGGCCGCCGCTGCCGGCCGGCCGGAAGCACGACATGACGCCGCACAGACGCTCGGCCCAGTCACTCGGGCGGAATTGCCTGCCCTTACTTGTCACGCCGAGAATAAAGAATTCGTCGGCGGCTTTCCCGGTTTGCGGTGAGTCGGCCATAGTGCGGCTTCTGAAACAAAGGCGTGGATGAGAACAACCCGACTATTATATCTTATAGAAGACCTGCGGACGAGCCCCACGTGCCGGCCCGTGTCAGGCCGGCACGATGACGATCAGCCGAGAAGGACCGCGCCCGACAGCAGCAGCAGGAGCAGCATCCATAATAACAGCGCGCGCCAGACCAGGCCGACCGTGCTTTGCAGTGCGCGCACGCTCGGCTCGTCGCCGGGCAACATGTCGTCCTCGCCGGCGGACACGTCGACCATCGCGGCGTCGACCGGCAGGACGCGCGGCGCGTTCTCGGCCGGGCTGCCGAGGCGCACGCCCATCGCGCCGCCGCCCGCGGCCAGGATGATGCCTTTCGATTCGTCGGTCCAACGATTGGCAAAATTGCGCCACGCATAGATCGCGTCCTCGAAATTGCCCACGACGGCGAATGCGATGGCGGTCAGGCGCACGGGAATCCAGTCGATCCAGTAGAACGCGCGGGCGGCGAATTCGCCGAAGGCTTCGTTGCGCATGTGATCCGGCTCGTTCCACGCGCGCGCGAGGAATTCGGACACGCGGTACATGACGGCGCAGGCCGGGCCCAGCGGCATCAGGAACCAGAAGAACACGCCGAACACGTTGCGGTGCGTCGTGATCAGGGATTTTTCGACGGCGATGCGGGAGATCTCGGCGGCATCCATGCCGACGGTGTCGATCCTGGCCCATTCGGCCAGCAGCGTGCGCGCCGTCGCCTCGTCGCCGGCATTGAGGGCGAACTGGATCGACGTGAAGTAATGGCTGTAATGGCGAAAACCGAGCGTGAGGTAGACGATCAGCACGTTCCAGGCGAACGCGGCGAACACGAAGCGGTAGTACACGAGGACGCCGTAGATGACGGCCGTCGGCACCATCAGGACGCCCATCATCAGGAACCAGCCCAGCCGGCCATGACTGACCTGGCCGGCGTTGAACCAGCCCTCGATCTTCATCGCAAAGCGCTTGATCTCGGCGTAGATCTGGTTATCCGCGCGCAGCGGCTTCAGCTGTTCGATGAGCAGCGCGCATAGAATGGAGAAAAAAGTCATGCACGGTCCTTTGTACGTTGTTGCCTTACTTCATTTGCCCGCTAGGGTAGCGCAGAGACCGACCGGAGTCCATGCCCCTTCAAGCGCGTAACAAATGAAACAAATTCCGGAGCATACCTGCTGTCGCGCCCCAGATGAAGAAGCGTTCGTACGGCATCGCATAAAAACTGCGCCGGCCGCCTCCTTCAGGCAGGTCGAACGACATGATCTGGTGGTTCATGCCATCCATCAGGAACCGTAAGGGAACTTCGAAGATGTCCGCCACTTCGTTCGATTCGGCCGTGAGGTCGAACGGCGGCGCGACGAGGCCCACGACCGGGGTGACGATGTAGGCGGACGCGGTGACGTGGTCGGGCAGCACGCCGATGATCTCGACGTGGCGGCGCGTGAGGCCGATCTCTTCCTCCGTCTCGCGCAGCGCGGTCTCGATGGGCGACGAGTCGTCCTCTTCCGCGCGACCGCCGGGAAAGCTGACCTGGCCCGCATGGTTGCTCAGGTGTTCGGTGCGCTGTGTCAGCAATACGGTGAGGCCGTCCGGCCGGCGCACGAGGGGCATGAGGACGGCCGCGCGGCGCAAGGTCGGAAAGCGCTGGCGCATGTCGTCCGGCAGCTCCGGCGCCCACGGCGGCGGACTGGCGAGGCGTTCGCGCAGCCAGGCGACTTCCAGGCGCTCGGCCGGCAAGGCGGGCTCGCCGGCGATCGCGTCGACGGGCAGGCGCTTGGGATCGATGTGCAGTTTTGCCAAGGGCTTTCTCCAAAAGAAAAAGGC
>JBJMVU010000433.1:0-9017 GCA_045810485.1 Massilia sp.
CGTGGCCGCGCGCGACCGACTCCACCGCTTTCTTCAAGTCGGCGTCGATGTTCGGGTATTCCAGAATCGCTTTCGGGTGCACGCCGATGTTGTTGTTGATGATGAACTCGAGGCGAGCCAGGCCCACGCCGCCGTTCGGGATCGACTGGAAGTCGAACGCGAGCTGCGGGTTACCGACGTTCATCATGATCTTGGTCGAAATCTTCGGCAGGTCGCCGCGCGCGGATTCCGTCACTTCCGTTTCCAGCAGGCCGTCGTAGATCCGGCCTTCGTCGCCTTCGGCGCACGACACCGTGACGAACGTGCCGTCCTTCAGCGTCTCGGTCGCGTCGCCGCAGCCGACGACGGCCGGCACGCCCAGTTCACGCGCGATGATCGCCGCGTGGCACGTGCGGCCGCCGCGGTTCGTCACGATGGCGGAGGCCCGCTTCATGACCGGTTCCCAGTTCGGGTCGGTCATGTCGGCGACGAGGACGTCGCCCGGCTGCACTCTTTCCATTTCCGACGGATCGTGAATGACGCGGACCGGACCGGCGCCGATCTTCTGGCCGATCGCGCGGCCCGACGTCAGCACGGTGCCGGTGCCCTTCAGCTTGAAGCGCTGCTGGGAATCGGTCGCCTTCTGCTGCGACTTCACGGTTTCCGGACGGGCCTGAAGGATGTACAGCTTGCCGTCGCGGCCGTCCTTGCCCCACTCGATGTCCATCGGGCGGCCGTAGTGCTTCTCGATGATGACGGCGTACTTGGCCAGCTCGACGACTTCCTCGTCCAGCAGCGAGTAGCGGTTGCGCATTTCGATCGGCACGTCGACGGTCTGCACCGAGCGGCCGGCTTTCGCCTCGGCCGTGAATTCCATCTTGATCAGCTTCGAACCGATGTTCTTGCGGATCACGGGCTTCTTGCCCTGCTCCAGCATCGGCTTGTGCACGTAGTACTCGTCCGGGTTGACGGCGCCCTGCACGACGGTCTCGCCCAGGCCGTAGCTCGACGTGACGAACACGACGTCCTTGAAGCCGGATTCCGTGTCGATGGTGAACATGACGCCGGCCGCGCCCGTGTCGGAGCGGACCATGCGCTGCACGCCGGCCGACAGCGCGACCTCGGCGTGGGTGAAGCCCTTGTGGACGCGGTACGAGATCGCGCGGTCGTTGTACAGCGACGCGAACACGTGCTTCATCGCTTCCAGCACGTTGTCGATGCCGACGACGTTCAGGAACGTCTCCTGCTGGCCCGCGAACGACGCGTCCGGCAGGTCTTCCGCGGTCGCGGACGAGCGCACGGCGAACGACACTTCGGTGTCCGAATCGGCGACGAGACGGTCGTAGAACGTTTCGATTTCCGCCTGCAGGCGCGGCTGGAACGGGGTGTCGACGATCCACTGGCGGATCTCGGCGCCGGCCGCGGCCAGCGAACGCACGTCGTCGATGTCGAGGCCTTCCAGGCGCTTCGCGATGCGGTCGCCGAGGGACGGGCCGCCATCGATGCTGTGGTCCAGGAAGTCGCGGAAGGCCTGCGCCGTGGTGGCGAAGCCGCCCGGCACGCGCACGCCGGCCTCGGCCAGCTGGCTGATCATCTCGCCCAGCGACGCATTCTTGCCGCCGACCGACTCGACGTCGGTCATGCGCAGGGTTTCGAACGAGGCAACATACACGCTCGCGCCGGCCGCTGTTGGATCGGGCGCTTTCAGTACTGCATTCGACAGGTTAGTCATGGTAAAACACCTTTTTGATGATGGAAATCTGCACGGCGGATGGGCCGACGGCCGGATGACGGACGAGCCTGACTAAGCAGCGGCGGCGCGCCGAGCATGGTTGCTCAAGGCGGGCTTCGCGCGGCAGGCTGGTCGAGTTTCCGGGGGATTTCTTGTTATTCTTGGCGTCGTAAAGCACAATCCAACAACCCGTTGCCGAGCATTTTACCGCGCGAGACCGGGTTTCACAGCCAGCCGGCTGCAACTTTGTCACTATCTGTCCAAAAAAACATCATGTCCCTCCCGAGCACTCCAGCCGACCCGAACACCGCGCGCACCGTTTTCTTCGTGTCCGACGGCACCGGCATCACGGCGGAAACCTTCGGCCACGCGGTGCTGAGCCAGTTCGAGATGCGCTTCCGGCAGATCCGCCTGCCCTTCATCGACACGATCGACAAGGCCTACGCGGCCGCCCGCCGCATCAACGACGCCGCGATCGCCGACAACCAGCGTCCGATCGTGTTTTCCACGCTCGTGAAGCACGACCTGTCCGCCGTCATCCGCGCCGCGCAGGGCATGCACATGGACCTCTTCCAGACCTTCGTCGCCCCGCTCGAGCAGGAATTGCGGGTGAAGTCGACGCACACGATCGGCCGCA
The DNA here is from genome assembly GCA_045810485.1 of Massilia sp. Taxonomy (GTDB): domain Bacteria; phylum Pseudomonadota; class Gammaproteobacteria; order Burkholderiales; family Burkholderiaceae_D; genus Telluria. The sequence goes on from JBJMVU010000433.1 coordinate 2,349, forward strand.
TCCACAACGTCGTCGACACCGAGGAATACAAGAACCGCATCGAGGCCATCAACTTCTCGCTGGCGCACGACGACGGCCAGTCGCACAAGAACCTGGCCGACGCGGACGTGATCCTCGTGGGCGTGTCGCGCTCGGGCAAGACGCCCACGAGCCTGTATCTGGCGATGCAGTACGGGATCAAGGCGGCGAACTACCCGCTGATCCCGGACGATTTTGAACGGAACAAGCTGCCGTCGGCGCTGCCGCAGTTCAAGCACAAGATCTTCGGGCTGACGATCACGCCGGAACGGCTGTCGGAGATCCGCAACGAGCGCCGCGCGGGCAGCAAATATGCGTCGCTGGAAAATTGCCGCTACGAGGTGAACGAGGCCGAGCAGATGATGCGGCGCGAAGGCATCCGGTGGCTGTCGTCGACGACCAAGTCGATCGAGGAGATCGCGACGACCATCCTCCAGGAGATCAAGCCGGACCGCCGCGAGTATTAAGCCACGCGGCGGCATACGTTTGGTGGGCACAGGGCGCCCACCAAACGGGACTACGGCATGTGGTGGTGATACGAATCACGCCGACCCGGCGGGAGCACGTGCGCCAGCACGGATTCGGACAATACCCGGAACGGCACCCGCGGCACGAGGAAACACAGCGGATCTCCCGCCGCCGGCAGCGCATCCAGCAGCGAGCATGCGACGGGGGCCGTGGGCACGAGCGGCCGCACCCCGTCGCGCGGGATCGGCAGGTCGATGTGGGACAGCACCAGCTTCCCGAGCCGCGCCGACCAGCCCAGCGCGGCGTCCTGGCAGGCCAGCATCGCCACCGCGTCGTCCCACGACCCGAACGCGGCGGCGAAGGACGGCGGCAGCACGGGCTGCGCAGCGCGCGCCGCCGTGCACGCGAACGACGGCGCGCTGCCCGCGCCGGGCTCGATGCGCGTCGTGTAACCCGCGCCATGGGGACCGTGCGTGAAACGCGCGGGCCGGTGCGTGCGCATGATGTCGCTGAACAGGCGCGTGGCGGCCACGTAGGCGCCGCTGTCCATCATGTTTTCCAAAAACCAGACCGTTTGCGGCGGCGCCCCAGGCGGCAACGGGCCGTCGAGATACAGCCGCCAGTTGCTCTGCAACGGCGACGGGAACAGGCGCCGCAACGGCCCCGCCAGCGCCGGGCCGAAATGCCCGTGGCGGTACGTCAGCACGGTAAGCGGCGTCTTGCCGTCACGCTCCCAGACGCGCAGACCGCCCGGCAGCAGCGCCGCGGCGGCGCGCGCGTCGACCATCCACGTCACATAGACCACGTCGGCGACGTCGCTCGCCAGCACCGGAAACGGCATGCGCGACAACACGGCGTGGCGCAGCCGCGCGAGGCTGCGCGCGTTCAGCAGGCCTTCCAGGAGGCGGCCGAAGACGCCGGGATACGGATGAAGATACATGAGTGGGAGAACCGGGATCGGAGCCCCAAAAGAAACACCGGGCTCCGACCCCTTAGAAGAAGTGGCGCCAGTCTTCCAGCCAGCCGGGAAATTCGTCGGCCGCCATCGGATTGGCGATGTGGTAGCCCTGCGCATACGTGCACCCGAGCCCCTGCAGGAAGTCCCAGTCCTGGCGCGTCTCCACGCCGACGGCGACGGACATGCGATCGAGGCTGTGCGCCAGTCCCAGGCACGATTTCAGCACGGTGCCCAGCGGGCGCTTCTTCGATGCGCCGTCCACGAACGAACGGTCGATCTTGAGTTCCGAGAACGGGATGCGCGCCAGGATCTGCAGGTTCGAGCGTCCCGTGCCGTAGTCGTCGATGGCGAGGCCGAAGCCCATCATGCGCAGCCGCACGAGGCGTTCGATGAAGTCGGCGTCGAAGCTGAGGATCTTGGATTCCGTCATCTCGAACGTCAGGTAGTCCGGCAGCACGCCGTGGCGCTGCATCGTCGACGACACCTGGCGGATGAAGTTCGGATGCGCCAGCGTCTCGGGCGCGAGGTTCAGCGAGATGGAGATCGGGATGCCCTGGTCGTGGTAGCGGCGGCAGCGTTCCACCGACATTTCCAGCATCGTCCAGTCGAGGAAGTCGATGCGGTTGTTCGCTTCCAGCGCGCCGATGAAGGAGGCAGGCCCCAGCATGCCGTGCTCGGGATGGCGCCAGCGGGCGAACGTCTCCAGGCCTTTCACCTGGCCCGTCGCCAGCTCGATCTTCGGCTGGAAGAACGGCTCGAACTGGCGCTTCTGCAGGCCCACGCCCACTTCGGCGAACGTGAAACTCGGTCCGGCCGACGCCGCCGCCGTCCGCTTCGGCGCCTGGTAATTGTCCAGCAGGGTGCGCAGCTTGGTGCTCGTGACGGGCTTCGCGATCGTGCCGAGCAGGTCGACGCCATGCGCCTGCGCGAGGCTCTCGACGGAAAACAGCACGCTCGCCGGCTGGGCGCCGACGACGATCAGCCGCACGGCCGACTACAGCGCGGCGATCGCGCGCAGCAGTTCGAGGCCGTCCATGCCGCCCAGGTCGAGGTCGATGATGGCGACGTCGACCTTTGGGGTAAAGCTGGCCTGCAAGGTGCGCAACGCTGTCGGGCCGTCCGGCACGTCCGTGACGCGCGTGGCGCCCACCTGGCCGAGCGCCTCGATCAGCGCGCGGCGCTGCACCGGGTCGGCTTCCGCCACCAGGAAGTGCAAAGACTGCAACTGCGTTTGCCCCATGTCCATCATGACTCCGTCGTTACCTGCACGAAGCGTAACCGAACGGGCTTGTCGCGTCTATGCCCGCCGAAGTTTCGTCTCTTGCTGGCGCAGCTGTTCGAAGAAGCACACGGCCGCGCACGCGGCCACGTTCAGCGATTCCACGGCGCCCGCGTGCGGGATGGCGACGCGGTGCGTGGCCAGGTTCAGCAGCGCGTCCGACACGCCCTGCCCTTCGTGGCCCAGCAGCCAGGCGACGGGACGCGCCAGGTCGACGTCGTAGATCCGTTCGCTCGCATAGCCGCTGGTCGCCAGCACGGGCACGCCGGCCGTGCGGATCAGGTCCGCCAGGTCGACGTTCTCGAAAATCTCCAGCACGAAATGGGCGCCCATCGCGGCGCGCAGCACCTTCGGCGACCAGATCGAGGCCGTGCCCGGGCTGCAATACACCTGTTTGATGCCGGCCGCGCCCGCGCTGCGCAGGATGGAGCCGGCATTGCCCGGGTCCTGCACGCCGTCCAGCAGCACGGCCGCTTGCACCAGCGTGTCCGGCCGGGCGGGACGCGGCGTCTCGATGAGGAACAGCAGGTGGATGCCGTGCTCGACCTGCGACAGCGCGCCGAACAGCGCATCCGGCAGCGACGTCGCAGGCGCCTGCACGCGGTCGACGATGGCCGCCACTTCGGGATGGGCCAGCGCCCCTTCGGACACGATGCAGTGCACGGGCTGCCCGACGAGATCGAGGTACGCCTGGCACAGGTGGACGCCGTCCAGCAGCGAACGCCCCGCCTTGCGCAGCGCCTGGCTGCTGCCGGCCAGGTGTTTCAGCTCTTTATAAAACGGGTTGTCGCGTGACGTGATGCTCTTCATGCGAGCTCCGAAAACAGATCGGGTTCGATGAGCGCACGCACCGGGGCAAACGTGCGCCGGTGCACGGGGCTCGGCCCATGCTCGCGCAGGCGCGCGAGGTGCAGCGCCGTCGAATAGCCCTTGTGCTGGTCGAACGCGTACTGCGGATACGTTTCGTGCAGCGCGACCAGGGCGGCGTCGCGCGCGGTCTTCGCGAGGATCGACGCGGCCGAAATCGCGTGCACCTTGTCGTCGCCCTCGACCACGGCATGCGCGCGGATGTGCGGCGCGAACTGCGGGCAGCGGTTGCCGTCGATGAGGGCGATGGTCGGCACGGTCGCCAGCTGTTCGACGGCGCGGCGCATCGCCAGCATCGTCGCCTGCAGGATGTTCAGCGTGTCGATTTCCGCGTGCGAGCACTCGGCGATGGCCCATGCCAGCGCGTGTTCCCGGATCAGCGGGGCCAGCTCGTCGCGGCGCGCCTCCGTCAGCTTTTTCGAATCGCGCAGGCCCTCGATCGGGCGGGCCGGATCGAGGATCACGGCGGCCGCGAACACGGGGCCGGCCAGCGGGCCGCGCCCGGCCTCGTCCACGCCGCAGACGATGTCCTCCAACGTGAACGGCCGGTGCCTCGGCGGCAGGCCGGGATAAAAATCGAACTTCTTCTTTGTCATGCTTTGCCTATCACCTGCAGTACGGCGCGGGCGCTTTCGCGCGCGCTGTCGCGCAGCAGGCTGTGATGCATTGCGGTGAAGCGTTCCTGCAGCTTCACCCGGTTGTTCTCGTCCGTCAGCTGGAACCAGACGGCGTCCGCCAGCGCTTCCGGCGTCGCGGCGTGCTGCAGGAACTCCGGCACGACGAAGTCGCGCGCCAGGATGTTCGGCAGCCCGATCCACGGCAAATACCCCATGTTCCGGATCAGCAGCCACTCGGCCTGCAAGACCTTGTAGGCGATGACCATCGGCTTCTTGTACAACGCCACTTCCAGCGTGGCCGTGCCGGATGCCGCCAGCACGGCGTCCGCGGCCGCGATGCACGCATGCGATTCGCCGTCGATGAGCTGCAGCGGGACGTCCTGCAAGCCCGCCTTCGCCACCAGCTCCATAAAATACGCCTTCTGGCGTTCGCCCGCCATCGGCGCGATGAAGCGCACGCCGGCATCGCGCGCCGCCAGCAGTTTCACGGTGCGGACGTACGGCTCCGTCAGGTATTTAATTTCCGACATGCGGCTGCCCGGCATGACGGTGACGACCTTCGCGTTCTCGGGCAGGCCGAGCTGGCGGCGCGCCGCCGCGACGTCGGGTACGAGCGGGATCGTCTCCGCCAGCGGATGGCCGATGTAGGTGACGGGCACGCCGGCTTTTTGATAGATCTCTTCCTCGAACGGGAAGATCACGAGCATGTGCGACACGGCACGCTGGATGGTCTTGATGCGCCCGCCCCGCCACGCCCAGATCTGCGGGCCGACGAAGTGCACGGTCGGGATGCCGGCCGCGCGCAGCTGCTCTTCCAGTCCGAGGTTGAAGCCGGGATAGTCGGCGCCGATGAACGCGGCCGGACGCTCGGCCAGCAGGCGGTCGCGCAGGCGGTTCTGGATGCCCTTCAGTTCGCGGTAGCGCAGCAGCACGGGCAGCAGGCCGCGCACCGTGAGCGTGTCCATCGGGACGTCGGACGCGAGGCCCTGCTCGAGCATGCGCGGGCCGCCGATGCCGGAGAAGCCTACCCCCGGCAGGTGCGGCTTCAGGCCCGCCATCAGGCGCGCCGCGAGCAGGTCGCCCGACAATTCGCCGGCCACGAGGGCCAGCGATGTATTAACGGACGATGCCACGGCTCGTGTTGTCGAGGAAGTCGCGCAGCGCGCGGATGTGTTGCGCGGCGTCGCCGGCGGCGGCTTCCTCTTCCGCCAGCCTGGTCTTGGCTTCTTCCAGCGTCAGGCCGGAGCGGTAGATGGTCTTGTACGCGGTGCGGATGGCGTTGATCTGCTCGCGCGTGAAGCCGCGGCGCTTGAGGCCTTCGATGTTCACGCCGTGCGCCTCGGCCGGGTTGCCGGAAACGAGGACGAACGGCGGCACGTCCTGCGTGAGGCTCGTGTACATGCCGATGAAGGCGTGGGCGCCGATCTTGCAGAACTGGTGCACGCCGCAGTAGCCGGACAGGATCGCCCAGTCGCCCACGTGCACGTGGCCCGCGAGCTGCGCGTTGTTCGAGAAGATCGTGTTGCTGCCCACCTGGCAGTCGTGCGCGAGGTGCGTGTACGCCGACATCCAGTTGTCGTCGCCGAGACGCGTGACGCCCGCGTCCTGCACGGTGCCGAGGTTGAACGTGCAGAATTCGCGGATCGTGTTGCGGTCGCCGATTTCCAGGCGGGTCGGCTCGCCGGCCCACTTCTTGTCCTGCGGGGCGGCGCCCAGCGACGCGAACTGGAAAATGCGGTTGTCGCGGCCGATCGTCGTGTGGCCCTCGATGACGACATGCGGCCCGACGACGGTGCCCGCGCCGATGCGCACGTCGGGCCCGACGATGGAGTACGGGCCGACTTCGACGGTGGAATCCAGCTCCGCCTTCGGGTCGACGATCGCGCTCGGGTGGACCTTGCTCATCACTGCCCCGCTTTTTCGTTGGCGCGGATAGTGCACATCAGTTCCGCCTCGACGGCGACCTTGCCGTCGACGCTGGCCGTCGCCTTGTATTTCCAGATGCCGCGCGACGTGCGCAGGATCTCGATGTCCATCTTGAGCTGGTCGCCCGGTTCGACCGGACGCTTGAAGCGCGCGTTGTCGATGCCGACGAAGTACACCACCGAATTCTCGTCCGGCTTGATGTCCATCGTCAGGAACGACAGGATGGCCGCGGTCTGCGCCATCGCTTCGATCATCAGCACGCCCGGCATCACCGGCTTGTGCGGGAAGTGGCCGTTGAAGAATTCTTCGTTGACGGTCACGTTCTTGATGGCGGTGATGGTCTTGCCCAGCTCATAGTCGACCACGCGGTCCACCAGCAGCAGCGGATAGCGGTGCGGCAGGTATTCCTTGATCTGGTTGATGTCGAGAGTAGTCATGTTGGCGAGTTGATTCAATTCAGGGCTGTTCATTCTTTTTTCCCGGCGAGCAATTTCACTTGTTTTTCCAATTCGCGGATTTTCTCACGCATCGCACCC
>JBJMVU010000434.1:0-27460 GCA_045810485.1 Massilia sp.
CTGCACGCCGAGGTCGAAGCCGACGGTGGCCAGGGCCAGCAGCACCAGTTGCGCGCCGGCCGGCAGGTGCGGCATGGCGAACATGAGCGCGAACGAGGCGACGCTCAGGCCGGCGCCGGCGCGGGTCACGAACTGCGGGCCGCGGCGGTCGGCCAGGCGGCCGGCGAACGGGGCGGCCAGCGCGCCGACGGCGCCGGCCAGGCCGAACGAACCGGCGGCGGCCGAGCCCAGGTGGAACGGGGCGCCGTGCAGCATCACGGCCAGCGTGGACCAGAAGGCCGAGAAGCCGATCGACAGCAGGCCCTGGGCCATGGCGGCGAGGCGCAGGGCGCGGTGCGCTTTCCACAGCGCGGCCAGCGAGCCCAGCAGGACCGGATAGGCGACGGTGCTCGTCGGTTTGAAGCTCGGCAGCCCGCGGGCGAGGATCGCCGTCGTGAAGGCCGCGACGACCGCCGCGCCGCCGAACACGGCGCGCCACCCGAGCGCTTCGGCGACGAGGCCGCCCACGACGCGCGACAGCAGGATGCCCAGCAGCAGGCCGGTCATGACGGTGCCGACGATGCGGCCCCGGTGCGCGGCCGGCGCCAGCGTGGCGGCGGCCGGGACGATGTCCTGGGCGACGGTGGCCAGCAGGCCGACGGCCAGGCTGGCGGCGAGCAGCACGCCCAGGCTCGGCGCGGCGGCGATGGCCAGCAGCGCCACGACCAGCAGCAGCGATTTCACGACGATGATCGTGCGGCGGTCGAAACGGTCGCCCAGCGGCGCGAGGAACAGCAGGCCGAGCGCATAGCCGAATTGCGTCAGCGTCGGGATCCAGCCGACGGCCTGGTTGCTGGCGTGCAGGTCGGTGGCGAGCACGCCCAAGGTGGGCTGGCTGTAGTAGAGGGCGGCGACGGACAGGCCGGTGCTCGCGGCCAGCAGGAAGATCAGAGGCGAGGTCAGCCTCGTGCGGATCGGTATGACGGTCGCCGTGGTGTGTGCGATGCTCATCGTGGACTCCTTGTGGGTGATTTGTTGCATCGCATTATGGAGAAGCTGCGCATGGCCGTGTAGCACCAGCGGACGTCGAATTGTTATACGATAGACGTATGAGTACAGACTTTTCCACAATCAATCCATCTGCCGACCGTATGATGCTGGTCGAAACCTTCGTCCGCATCGTGGATGCCGGCAGCCTGTCCGCGGCGGCGCGGGCGCTCGCGACGACGCAGCCGACGATCAGCCGGCGCCTGAAGGCGTTGGAAAAATCGCTGGGCGTGCGCCTGCTGCAGCGGTCCACACACGCGATGAAACTGACGGACGACGGCATGCGCTGCTATGCGCGCGCCAAGGAGCTCATCGCGGGCTGGCAGGAATTCGAGAGCGAGATCCGGGGCGCGGTGGACGAGCCGGTCGGGATGCTGCGCGTCGTGGCGCCGCACGCGTTCGGCCAGCAGCAGCTGGTGGCGCCGCTGGCGGCATACCTGGCGCGCTATCCGCGCATGACGGTGGACTGGGTGCTGCACGACCGCACGCCCGACTTCATCGGCGAAGGCATCGATTGCGCGATCCGCGTGGGCGAGGTGCCCGATCCGTCCATGGTGGCGATCCGGCTGGGCGACGTGCCGCGCATCGTCATCGCGACGCCCGGCCTGTTCGAAGGCCGCGCCCTGCCCGCGCATCCGGACGACCTGGCGGCGCTGCCCTGGATCGCGGTCAGCCATTATTATCGCGACGAAGTGACGCTGACCCATGCGCAGACCGGCGAAACGGTGCGGATACCCGTCCGGCCGCGCATCTACACGGACAACCTGTACGCGATGCGCAGCGCCGTCGTGCTGGGCGTGGGGGCGGCGCTGGGCTCGCGCTGGGCGCTGCGCGAAGAACTGGACGCGGGCCGGCTCGTGCAGCTGGTGCCGGAATGGCAGGCGTCGCCGCTGCCGATCTGGCTGATCTATCCGCCAGCGCGCTTCTATCCGGCGCGGCTGCGGCGCTTCATCGACATGATGCGGGTGGCGGTGCCGCAGGCGTATGGGGTGGTGGCGCCGCCGGGACGCTAGCGCTCTCTCGAGGTATATGAGCCGTCATTCCCGCGAAGGCGGGAATCCAGGTTCTGCACGCATCTCGATAACGCGTACAAATTGGATCCCCGCCTGCGCGGGGACGACGTGGTCAGGCTTCTGCGACCTGCGTCTCGGCCAGCAATGACCGGATCTCGGGAATGCACGACCCGCAATTCCCCCCAGCCTTCGTGCACGCCGTCACGCCCGCCGCATCGCACAGATTGTTCTGGCGGATCGCGATCTCGATCGTCTTGCGCCCCACGCCGAAGCACGAGCACACGGTCGGTCCCGCATCGAAGCTTTGATCTTTCGCGCGGCCCGCAAGGAGACCGATGCGGTCGGACGACTCCAGCTGCTCCTTGTCGAACATGCTGGCGAGCCAGGTGCGGGCCGGCAGGTCGGTGCGCTGCGCCACGAACAGGCACGCTTCGATGCGGCCGTCGACGAGGTGCACGGCGCGGTACATGCCGCCGTTCTGGTCCTCGACCTCGATCCAGTCCGCGTCGTCGTCGCGCACGTCCAGCAGTTGACGAGCCCACGCCGCCGCGTTGGCGAACGGCTTGCGGCCCGCCAGTTCGTAGCGGACGAAGTCCTTGCCCTGCACGCGCGTCCAGTTGGACGCCTCGCGCAGCGGCAGCTCCGTGCGCGACAGGATGAAACCGAACCACGTGACGCCGAACGGTTCGATGCGCACCGGCGTGTGCTTGAATTCCGGCTCGCCCGACACCGGGTCGACGGCCGGGTTGACGACGGTGCCCACGCGCGCGTCCGACGCCGTCTGGCCGCTCCAGTGGATCGGCATGAACACGCTGCCGCGCGCGATGCCGCCGCCGTGCTGCACGCGCGCCACGACGGCGCCCCAGTCGCTCGTCACGCGCGCCAGTTCGCCCGCCTTCACGCCGCACAGCAGCGCATCCTGCGGGTGCATGTCGATGTATGGTTCCGGGATGTGCTCGGCCAGCTTCTGCGAGCGGCCCGTGCGCGTCATCGTGTGCCACTGGTCGCGCACGCGGCCCGTGTTCAGCACGAGCGGATACTCGCCGCCCGGCAGGTGCGCGGGTGCGCGCGGCACGGTCGGCACGAAGCGCGCGCGGCCGTCGCCATGCGCGAAGCGGCCGTCGCCGAACAGGCGCGCCGTCCGTTCGTCCGGCGTGCGTACCGGCCACTGGACGGGGTCGAGCGCATCGTAGTCCGCGCGCGTCATGCCGGCAAGCCCGCCGATGTCGAACAGGCGGCGGCGCTGGCCGTCGATGCCGTTACGCCATGCGGAAAGGCGCGCGTGCTCGTCGAAGATCTCGTGCGGCGCGGTGAAATCGAAACCGGTAAAACCCATGCGGCGCGCGACGTCGCACATGATGTCCCAGTCGGCGCGGGCGCTGCCCGGCGCGGACAGGAACGCGCGCTGGCGCGAGATGCAGCGCTCGGAATTGGTGACGGTGCCGTCTTTCTCGCCCCAGCCGAGGGCCGGCAGCAGCACGTGGGCCACCTCGTTCGTGTCCGTGCCGAGGACGATGTCGGAGGCGACGACCAGCTCGCATTTCTCCAGCGCGCGCCGGGCCTGGTCGGCATCGGGCAGGCTCACGAGCGGGTTCGTCGCCATGATCCACACGGCCTTGACTTTGCCGTCCTCGATGGCGCGGAACAGGTCGACGGCTTTCAGGCCCGGCCTGGCGGCGACGTGCGGCGAGCCCCAGAATTCCTGCAGCGCGGCGCGTTGCGCGGCATCGTCGAGATCCATGTGCGCGGCCAGCATGTTCGCGAGGCCGCCCACTTCGCGTCCGCCCATCGCGTTCGGCTGGCCCGTCAGCGAGAACGGCCCCATGCCGGGGCGGCCGATGCGGCCCGTGATCAGGTGGCAGTTGATGATCGCATTGACCTTGTCGGCGCCGCTCGTGGACTGGTTCACGCCCATCGTGAACGCCGTCACGACCTTCTCGGTGGTCGCAAACAGGTCGTAGAAGCGCTCCAGGTCGCGCGGGTCGAGGCGGCAGGCCTTCGCCACCTCCGCCAGAGCACCCGCCCTGCCGGCGGCGTCGAGCGCGTCCGCCACGCCCGTCGTGTGGGCTTCGATGAAGCCGTCGTCGGCGGCGTGGGCGGCCAGGTGGCCCAGCAGGCCGTCGAACAGCCACACGTCCGTGCCCGGTTTCACCGGCAGGTGCAGGTCGGCGATGTCGCACGTGGCCGTGCGGCGCGGGTCGACGACGACGACCTTCAGTTCCGGGCGCTCCTGCTTCGCGCGCGCGATGCGCTGGTACAGCGTCGGGTGGCACCACGCGGCGTTCGAGCCCACCAGCACGATCAGGTCGGCCTGCTCGAAGTCTTCGTAGCAGCCCGGGACGATGTCCTCGCCGAACGCGCGCTTGTGGCCGGCCACGGCCGACGACATGCACAGGCGCGAATTCGTGTCGATGTTCGCGCTGCCGACATAACCCTTCATGAACTTGTTGGCGACGTAGTAGTCCTCGGTCAGCAGCTGGCCGGAGACGTACAGCGCGACGGCGTCCGGGCCGTGTTCCGCGATGATGCGGGAAAAACCGGCCGCCACCTTGGCCAGCGCTTCGTCCCACGACGCTTCGCGCAATCCACCTTCTTCGCGCAGCATCGGCGCGAGCAGGCGGCCGCGATTGCCCAGCGTCTCGCCCAGAGCGGAACCTTTTACGCACAGGCGCCCCTGGCTGGCCGGGTGCGCCGCGTCGCCCGCGATCGCAATGGCGCCGTCCTGCCCGACCTGGGCGTTGACGCCGCAGCCGACGCCGCAGTACGGGCACGTCGTCTTGACAGTGGTGGGGATGGCGGACAGCTTCATGTGCAACTCCTCGTCAGGCCGCTCGGCCGAACAGCAACTGGTCGCGGATGGACGAGATGTCCGTCCGCTGTTGAATCAGGTCGAAGTACCAGGGACCGTCCGCGACGTCCCCGTACAACACGGCGCCCGTCAGGCGGTTGCCCGCGACGACGAGGCGTTTGTAGATGCCGCCGCGGCGGTCGCGCAGCACGAGGTCTTCGCTGCCCTCGCCGCCGACGATGTCGCCGGCCGAGTACAGGTCCACGCCCGTCACCTTCAGCTTCGTCGCGGTGGCCTGCTGCACGTAGCGGCGGTGGCCGGACCCTGCGAGGTGGGCGGCGGCGACGCGCGCCTGGTCCCAGATCGGCGCCACGAGGCCGAACGTGGCGCGGCGGTGCTGCACGCATTCGCCGACGGCGTACACGCGCGGGTCGTAGGTCTGCAGGGTGTCGTCGACGACGATCGCGCGCTCGCAGTGCAGGCCGGCGGCTTTCGCCAGCTCGACGTTCGGGCGCACGCCGGCCGCCATCACGACGAGGTCGGCGTCCACGGTCTCGCCATCGTCGAAGCGCACGGCGCGCACGCGGTCCTCGCCCTCGATGGCGACGGTCTGGCGGTTCAGGAGGATGCGCAGGCCGCGCTGTTCCAGGCTGGCGCGCAGCAGTTCGGCGGCCGGCGGATCGAGCTGCTGGTTCATCAGGCTGCCCGTCACGTGCACGACGGCGACTTCCATGCCCTGGCGCAGCAGGCCGTTGGCCGCTTCCAGGCCGAGCAGGCCGCCGCCGATGACGACGGCCTTCCCGCCCGCGCGCGCGGCGTCGAGCATCGTGTCGACGTCGCTGATGTCGCGGAAACCGATCACGCCCGGCAGCTGGTGGCCCGGCACCGGCACGATGAACGGCTTCGAACCGGTGGCGATCAGCAGGCGGTCGTACGGCACGGCGAGGCCGGACGCCGCGTGCACGACACGCTTCTTGCGGTCGATGCGCACGACCGGGTCGCCCGCGTGCAGCGTGATGCCATTGGCGTCGTACCACTCGCGCGTGTTGAGCATGATGTCGTCGACGGTTTTTTCGCCGGCGAGCACGGGCGACAGCAGGATGCGGTTGTAATTCCCGTGCGGCTCCGCGCCGAACACGGTGATGCGGTACATGTCGGGCGCGAGCTTCAGCAGCTCCTCGACCGTGCGCATGCCCGCCATGCCGTTGCCGATGACGACCAGGCGCGGATGGGTCTTCATTTACGCACCTACCCAGACCTTGCCGTCCTCGACGCGCACCGGGTAGCTCGACACCGAGTGGTGCGGCGCTTCCAGGCATTCTCCGGTCTGCAGGTCGAAGTGCTGCTTGTAGATCGGCGACGCGACGACGATGCGCTCGCCGATGCTGCCGACCAGGCCGCGCGACAGCACGGCGGCGTCCGAATTCGGATCGTAGTTATCGATGGCGAACACGCGCGGGGACTCGGCCCCGACGCGGAACACGGCCACCTGGCGGCCGTTCAGCAAGGCGGCGACGCCGGTGTCCGGGACGATATGGTCGAGCGGGCAGATGGCGTTCCACTGGTTCATCTGGATGTCGCGGTGCATGGTGTTCTCCTTGTCCAGTCAAATTAATCAGGCTGCGGCGATCGGGATGACGCGGCGGCGTTCGTCCGGCGTGGCCGGACGGATCTGGCCGCGTTCCGGCATGAACACGATGTTGTCGTCCGTGCCTTCGGTGTTGACGAAGCTGCGGAAGCGCTGGCGCACGGCCGGGTCTTCGACGGCGTTCTTCCACTCGTCGGCGTAGGTGTCGACCACGCGCTGCATGTCGGCTTCCAGTTCGGCGCCGATCCCCAGCTTGTCGTCGACGACGACCTGCTTCAGGTAATCCAGGCCGCCTTCGAGGTTCTCGCGCCACGTGCTGGTGCGCTGCAGGCGGTCGGCGGTGCGCACATAGAACATGAGGAAGCGGTCGACGAGTTTCACGACCGTCGCTTCATCCAGGTCCGACGCGATCAGTTCCGCGTGGCGGGGCTTCATGCCGCCGTTGCCGCACACGTACAGGTTCCAGCCCTTCTCGGTGGCGATCAGGCCCACGTCCTTGCCCTGCGCCTCGGCGCATTCGCGGGTGCAGCCGGAGACGCCGAACTTGATCTTGTGCGGCGCGCGCAGGCCCTTGTAGCGGTTTTCCAGCGCGATGGCGAAGCCGACGGAATCGCCCACGCCGTAGCGGCACCACGTCGAGCCCACGCACGATTTCACCGTGCGCAGCGACTTGCCGTAGGCGTGGCCCGACTCGAAACCGGCCGCGATCAGCTCTTCCCAGATCGCCGGCAGCTGGTCCACGCGGGCGCCGAACAGGTCGACGCGCTGGCCGCCCGTGATCTTGGTGTACAGGCCGTACTTCTTCGCGACCGCGCCCACGGCGATCAGGCCGTCCGGCGTCACTTCGCCGCCCGGCATGCGCGGCACGACGGAATAGGTGCCGTCCTTCTGGATGTTGCCGAGGAAGTAGTCGTTCGAATCCTGCAGGCTCGCGTGCTGGGGCTTGAGCACGAAGTCGTTCCACGTCGATGCGAGGATGTTGGCGGCGACCGGCTTGCAGATGTCGCAGCCCAGGCCCGTGCCGTGCTTGTGCAGCAGTTCGGCAAAGCTCTTGATGCCGCCCACGCGGATCAGGTGGTGCAGTTCCTGGCGCGAGTACGGGAAGTGTTCGCACAGGTGGTTGTTGACGGCCATGCCGGCCTTCGCCATCTCGGCCTTCATGATCTGCGTGACGAGCGGCACGCAGCCGCCGCACGACGTGCCCGCATTCGTGCACGACTTGATCGCGCCGATGTCGCAGGCGCCGCCGGCCACCGCGTCGGCGATGACGCCCTTGCTGACGGCGTTGCACGAGCAGACCTGCGCGGACGCCGGCAGCGCCTCGACGCCCAGCGCGGGACGCGCGCCGCCCTCAAGCTGCGGCAGGATCAGGAATTCCGGCGCTTCCGGCAGTTCCATATCGTTCAGCATCATCTGCAGCAGGCTGCCGTATTCGGCCGCGTCGCCGATCAGCACGGCGCCCAGCAGCTTCTTGCCGCAGTCGGAAACGACGATCTTTTTATAGACCTGCTTGCGCTCGTCCGTGAACTGGAAGCTGCGCGAGCCCGGCGTGTTGCCGTGGGCGTCGCCGATCGACGCGACGTCCACGCCCATCAGTTTCAGCTTGGTGCTCATGTCGGCGCCGGCGAAGGCGACTTCCTGGCCGATCAGCGCGCGCGCGACGATGCGGGCCATTTCGTAGCCCGGTGCGACGAGGCCGAAGGTCTGGCCGCCCCACGATGCGCATTCGCCGATGGCGTACACGTGCGGGTCGGAGGCGAGGCAGGCGTCGTCGATGGCGATGCCGCCGCGCGGGCCCAGCGCCAGGCCGGCGGTCTTGGCCAGTTCGTCGCGCGGGCGGATGCCGGCCGAGAACACGATCATGTCGGCTTCGAGGAAGCTGCCGTCCGCGAATTCCATGCGGTGCGTGGCCGACTCGCCGTCCACGATGCGCAGCGTGTTCTTTTGCGTGTGCACCTTGACGTCCAGCGCCTCGATCTTGTTGCGCAGGACGCGGCCGCCGAGATCGTCGACCTGCACGGCCATCAGGCGCGGTGCGAATTCGACGACGTGCGTGTCGAGGCTCATGTCGCGCAGCGCCTTGGCGCATTCGAGGCCCAGCAGGCCGCCGCCGACGACGACGCCGGTTTTCGAACGGGCGCCGCATTCCGTCATCTTTTCCAGGTCTTCGATGGTGCGGTAGACGAAGATGTCGTCGCGCTCCTTGCCCGGGACGGGCGGCACGAACGGGTACGAACCCGTCGCGAACACCAGCTTGTCGTAGGCCAGCACTTCACCATCGGCCAGGGTGACGGTCTTCGCATCACGGTCGACGGCGACGGCCTTCGCGTTCAGCTTCAGGTCGATGTTGGCGGCGTGCTGCTCGAAGAAGCCCGGTGCGACGAGCGACAGCTGGTCGGCCGTCGTGCCCGAGAAGAACGCGGACAGGTGCACGCGGTCGTAGGCCGGGCGCGGTTCCTCGCACAGGACGGTGACCTTGAAGTTGGCGGATTGCGCGGCGTCCGCGAACAGGGTTTCGAGGAATTTGTGGCCCACCATGCCGTGGCCGATGACGATCAGTTTCATGTTGCGACTCCTATACAGCGATAACTTGTTCAGGCGGCGGCGGGTGCCGGCGTTTCGGGGACGGTGAGCGTGAAGCGCACGCCGATGGCGCACAGCGCCGCGACGAGGACGGCGCCGCCCAGGATCATCAGGGTCTGGCGCACGTCGCCCGTGCCCTTCATCAGGAAGCCGGCCAGCACGGCGCCGACGTTGCCGCCCGCGCCGACGATGCCGGCCACGCCGCCCAGCGCCTTCGGATTCACGAACGGCACCAGCGCGTAGGTCGAGCCGCACGCCATGTGGGTGCACAGGCCGAAGGCGAGCATGGCGACGATGGCCAGCGTGATGCTGGTGGTCTGCGAGAACCACAGCAGGCCCAGGCCCTCGCCCAGCATCAGGACGAACAGCAGGTTCACGCGGCTGTTCAAATCGCCGCGGGCCGCCACCTTGTCCGAGATCCAGCCGCCCAGGGCGCGGGCGAACAGGGCCAGCAGGCCGAAGCTGCCGGCGGCCATGCCGGCCTGTTTCAGCGACAGGCCGAAGTGGTCGACGTAGTACGTGGCGGCCACGTTGTGGATGAACAGTTCGATGCCGAAGCAGGCGCCGTAGGTGACGAACAGCAGCCAGGCGCGGTAGTTGCGGCAGGCTTCGAAGAAGCTCGCCCAGCCGCCCTTGCCGCCGCCTTCGAACGCGACGCCGGCGGCGCGCAGTTCGCTGAAGTTACCTTCCGGGCAGTCCTGCGTGAATTTGTAGTAGACGACGGACATGATGAGCATCAGCACGCCCGGGACGATCAGGGCGACGCGCCAGCCCATCGTCTCGCTCACGCCGGCCATGACGATGGCGCCCAGCAGCAGCGGCATCGTGGCCTGCGCGACGCCGCCGCCGCTGTTGCCCCAGCCGGCCGACGCCGCGTTGGCGGTGCCGACGACCTTCGGGCCGAACATGACGGAGGTGTGGTATTGGGTGATCACGAAGCTCGCGCCGACGGCGCCGATGCCGAGGCGGAACAGCAGGAAGCTTTCGTAGCTCTGCGCGGCGGCGACGCCCAGCACGGGGATCGCGCCCAGCGCCAGCAGGCCGGTGTAGGTCTTGCGCGGGCCGAAGCGGTCGCACAGCGGGCCGACGATCAGGCGCACGATGATGGTGATGGCGACGGCCGCGATGTTGATGTCGGCGATCTGGCTGACCGACAGGTGGAACTGGCCCTTGATCACCGGCATCAGCGGTGCGCAGGCGAACCAGGCGAAGAAGCAGACGAAGAACGCCACCCAGGTCAGGTGGAATGCGCGCATCTGGGGCGTATCAAAGGAGAATAGCTTGATGCTGTTTGCTTTGCCGGCCATTTTTTTCTTCCCTTCTTGAAAACGAAAAGGCGCCCGCTGCGTACCACGGACGCGATCGACGAGATCGGGTATGTGGTGCAGCGGACGCCGTTGTCCTGTTGCCGGTCCCTCGTTGGACCGGCGCTGTTTGCTCAGGGATCGCCGTTGATCCTTTACCTCCTTGTTTGCAAGACCCGTGCCAGATGGTTTTGCGGGGGAAGACCGTATTTACCGGGCCCCGCACGCTTCATTGCAGTGCACCATGCACGCTCATGGCGCACACAAATGAAGCGTTCTCCGTCATTCCCGCGAAAACGGGAATCCATAGTGAGCAACCGGATTCGGTAAGTGGGAAATGCCACCACGTGTTTAATAACTGACTCCGGCACTTCAACATGGGTTCCCGCCTCCGCGGGAACGACGGGCTGACTTCAGGCGCCAGCCAACGCGACGCGGCGGATGGGAAAGGATGAGATATACGCGTCCGGACCGGAACCGTCCCAGACCTTGCCGTCCATGAGCACGGAACGGCGCGTCAGGCTCGACGACGCCGGCACGCCGGCCAGGACCGCCGCCTCGCGGTACAGTCCGACGCGGTTCACGCGCGCGGCCACGGCCGCGTAGTCGATGTCGTCGCGCAGCAGGCCCCAGCGGCGGTGCTGGGTCATGAACCACATGCCGTCGGACAGGTACGGGAAGTTGGCCTCGCCCCCGTCGTGGAAGCGCACGGGGTCGGGATCGATCCAGCGCCGGCCCAGGCCATTGTCATATTCGCCATGCAGGCGCGCGGCGATGGCCCGGCGGTCGGCGTTCACGTAGGCGGGACTGGACAGGACCTCGGCCGCCGCGTCGCGGTTCTCGGCCGATTCGTCGAGCCAGCGCCCCGCTTCCAGCACGGCCGCGATCAGCGAGCGGCACGCGTGCGGATGCGCATCGACGAAGGCGGCCGTCGCGCCGAGGGCCTTGCCGGGGTGGTCGGGCCAGATGTCCTGGCTCGTCGCGACGGTGAACCCGCTGCCGTCCAGCTGGGCGCGGGCGTTCCAGGGTTCGCCCGCGCAAAACCCGTCCATGTGCCCGGCCGCCAGGTTCACGGCCATCTGACTGGGCGGCACGGTGACCACCTGGGCGTCGCGCACGGGATCGATGCCGCCGGCCGCCAGCCAGTAATAGAGAAGCATCGCGTGGTTCCCGGTCGGGAACGTGTGCGCGAACGTGAAGCGGCGGGTTCCCTTGCGCATGGCGGCGGCCAGGGCGCCGAGGTCCGTCACACCCTGGCGGGCCAGTGCGCGCGACAAGGTGATCGCCTGGCCGTTGCGTGATAAATTCATCAGCACGGCCATGCGCGTGGGGGGACTCCCAATGCCGGTTTCCACGCCGTACAGCAGGCCATACAGCACATGCGCCGCGTCGATCTCGCCCTGCAGCAGGCGGTCGCGCATGCCCGACCACGAATGCTGGCGCGCGAGTTCGAGCTTGATGCCGTACTTGTCGTCCAGCCCGAGCACGGACGCCATCACGAGGGACGCGCAATCCGTCAGGGGCATGAAGCCGGCCCTGATCACGGTCTTTTCCGGCCGGTCCGAGCCGGCGATGAATGCGTGAGCCATCGTTTCCTTTGCTTAGCCTAATAGATCCTCGACGTCGAGGATGCGCTGGGCGACTTCGGCCAGCTTGAGCTTCTTGTTCATCGCCATGCTGCGCAGGCGCTGGTAGGCCTCGTCCTCCGTCAGCCGGTTGCGCGCCATGAGCACGCCCTTGGCCCGTTCGATCAGCTTGCGGTCGGCCAGCTGGCGGCGCGTGTCGGACAGCTCGTCCAGCAGCTTCTGCTCGCGGTTGAAGCGCTTCATCGCCACGTCCAGCACCGGCTTCACGCGCTCGGCCTGCAGCCCGGCCACGATGTACGCGGTGACGCCCGCGTCGATCGCGGCATCCATGCTGGACGGCGTCTGGTCGTCGGTGAACATGACGATGGGCCGGGGCTCGTCGCGCGTGGCGATGACGATGTGTTCGAGGACGTCGCGCGCGTCGGATTCGCTGTCGATGATGATCATGTCCGGCTGGATCTGGGCGATCCGCTCGGGCAGGAAGATGTCGGCGGGGAGCGACGCAACGATGTCGTAGCCGGATTCCAGCAGGCCGATGCGCAGCGCGGTGTTGCGCCTGGCCTGGGCGGCGAGCGCGGCCTCGTCCGCGGCATCGCTGGACGCGGTATTGACGACGACGATGCGCAGGGTGCGCTGGACCTTGGACGGCGGTTTCATGCCCTTTGAATATGCAAGTTCCGGGCCAGCCCGCTAGTTATTCATGTTCCGTATTTCAGGAATGCGAATCGGCATTAGTTGTCGCACAGAAAATATTCACGAAACGCATGGTTAGCATCACAAATCAAAAGTTCATTTATGACGAGGTTGTCCCTATACTGCATCGCAACACGACAGATTTCTCACCGGAGATGACCATGAACACCGCAACGATCACCCAGGCGCACAACAAGACTGTCCGCCAGCACATTGCCGATACCCTTGGCAAGATCCGCAAGTTTGCGATTGAACTGTACGAAGCGCACGGCGGCCTGATCGTCCCGGACGCCGCCCAGCCGGGCAGCGGCGCCCTCGCCCGCCGCAAGATGCAGCAGCAGGCCGGCATCATCATCCTGGGGCCGTTCTGCGCAGCCGCGCTGGCGCCGGAAGCCGTCCGTGAAACGCCGAACAACTAAGCCAAGCCAAGGATAAAGACCATGACCCCGATCGAATACGTTACCGTTGCCATCTCCGCCGCCGCCGTCGTCACCCGCATCGTGATGTTCGTGCGCAACCCGTCGGTCACCGCGCCGACCGAACTGTGGCTGGCTGAAGAGCCGACCGAACTGTGGATGGGCGAATACGCCAAGCCGAAAGCCGCCTGAGTCTTTCGGTTGTAAAACATCTCCACACGCCCGGCATTGGCCGGGCGTTGTTTTTTGTGCACCGCAATATACCATCTGTACGCTACCGTACTTACGCACGCGCGCCACTCCTGCCAGCGAATCCGCCCAGCACCTAGTCGGCTGAGCTAGAATGCTTTTTTGCAATTTCTGACCAAGAAAAGCATTCTTGTTCTTCATTTATCCACCCGACTGATGATGCGACTTCCCGCCCTTACCGTTCTCGCCGCGCTGCTGGCGCTACCCGCCGCCGCCTCGACGCCCGTGACCCTCGACCAGGCCATGGCCAACCCCGACTGGATCGGTCCTCCCGTGGAAGCCGCATGGTGGAACTGGGACGGCAGGCAGGTCCTGTATAAACAGAAGCGCGCCGGTTCGCCGCTGCGCGACACGTATCGCGTGAACGCGACGAAAGCCGGCATGGCGGCGCAGGTGGCGGACGCCGAACAGGCAAAGCTGGACAGCCCGGAAATGCTGTACAACCGCGCCCGCACCCGCGCCATCGTCGTACGCAACGGCGACCTGTTCGAACGCGACCTCAAATCGGGCGCCCTCGTGCAGATCACGCGCGGCAACGGCGTGGCGATCCAGACCGTCCAGTACACGGCCGACGAGCGCGGCGTGCAGTACCGCATCGGCGACGACTGGTTCGCGTGGGACCGCAACGACCGCGTGACCGGCCCCGTCGCCCTGCCGCGCGCCGCCAAGGATCCGAACGTGACGGAGCCGGACGCGCTGCGCGACATGCAGCTGCGCCTGTCGACGATCCTCAAGCGCCAGAAGGACGACCGCGACGCCACCCGCGCGCAGGCCGAGGAATTGCGCCGCGCCGACCCGACCCGCGCGCCGGCGCCGGTGTACCTGGGCGACAAGGTCGCGATCCTGAGCAGCGCGCTGTCGCCGGATGGCCGCTGGCTGCTCGTCGTCACGGGCCCGAAAAACGCGGACAAGGGGCGTGCCGGCAAGATGCCCCGCTACGTGACGGAGAGCGGCTACGAGGAATTCTCGGAAGAGCGCACGCGCGTGGGCCACAACGCGCCGGCCGGCCATGGTCTCAAGCTCGTGAACCTCGCGACGCACGACGTGAAGGACCTGGCGCTGGACGCCCTGCCCGGCATCGCGGTCGACCCGCTGGCCAAACAGCGCGCGGAGCACAAGCTCGACCCGCTGAAGGGCAACCGCCCGGTGATGATCGGCTTCGACGGCGAGGCGATCACGTGGAGCCAGAACGGCGCCAACGTCGCCGTCATGTTCCGCTCCGTGGACAACAAGGACCGCTGGATCGCCACCGTCGACCTGCCGCGGGCCACGCTCCAACCCGTGCACCGCCTGACGGACGAGGCCTGGGTCAACTACGACAACAATGAATTCGGCTGGCTGCCGGACGGCTCGACGCTGTGGTACCTGTCCGAGGAAAGCGGCTATGCGCACCTGTACGTGCGCGACGCGGCCGGGCGCACGCGCGCGCTCACGCAAGGGCGTTGGGAAGCGGGCGACGTCGCGTGGTCCGCGGATGGCCGCACGGCCTGGCTGCTGTGCAACCGCAAGGCGCCGCACACCTACGAGGTCTGCGCCGTCGACGCGGCGAACGGCGCCACGCGCGAAGTGAGCAGCCTCGCGGGCGTGCAGGACTTCCGCCTGTCGCCGGACCAGAACAAGCTGCTCGTGCACTATTCCGGCCCGTACCTGCCGGCGCAGCTCGCGACCGTGCCGTCGCACGGCGGCGAGGCCGTCAAACTGACGGACACGCGCACGCCGGAATTCAAGGCGCGCGAGTGGATCCAGCCGCAATTCGTGACGATCCCGTCGACGCACGGCGCCGATCCGGTCTGGGCCAAGCTGTACCGCCCCGCGCAGCTGGAGCCGGGTAAAAAATATCCGGTCGTGATGTTCGTGCACGGCGCGGGTTACCTGCAGAACGTCACGCAGCGCTACACGCCCTACTTCCGCGAGCAGATGTTCCACAACCTGCTGGTGCAGAACGGCTACGTCGTCCTCGACATGGATTACCGCGCGTCGAAGGGCTATGGCGTCAAATGGCGCACGGCGATCTACCGCCAGATGGGCCACCCGGAACTGGACGATTACCTGGACGGCGTGAACTGGATGGTCGCGAACGAACAGGGCGACGCGTCGCGCGTGGGCATCTACGGCGGCAGCTACGGCGGCTTCATGACCCTGATGGGCATGCTGCGCGCACCGGACGTCTTCAAGGCCGGCGCCGCGCTGCGCCCCGTGTCCGACTGGACCACGTACAACCACGAGTACACGGCCAACATCCTGAATACGCCGGACCTGGACCCGGAGGCGTATACAACGTCGTCCCCGATCGAGTACGCGCAGAACCTGAAGGGGCACCTGCTGATCGCGCACGGCATGATCGACGATAACGTGTTCTTCCAGGATTCCGTGCGCATGGCCCAGCGGCTGATCGAACTGAAGAAGGACCACTGGGAGCTGGCGCCGTATCCGCTGGAGCGGCATTCGTTCGTGCAGCCGGAGGCGTGGTATGACGAATATCGGCGGATTTATCAGCTGTTCGAGCGGACGCTGAAGTAAAAAAAGCGCGTACGTAAAAACACCGTCATTCCCGCGCAGGCGGGAATCCAAGTTCGGCAAGCGCTGTCGAAACGCATACAAGATTGGGTCCCCGCCTCCGCGGGGACGACGTGCTGGCTTATTCGGTCTTCGCCCCCGCCTCGAACCACTTCCCCACCTCCGCCCGTTCCGCCTCCGTCATCCCGGTCATGTTCGCAAGCGGCATCGCCTTGAGCTGCACCGCCTGCTGATAAATGCGCGGTGCGTTCTGCGCGATCCCGTGCGCGTCGTCCAGCATCACGCCGGCCGGCGCGCTCGCGAACCCGGGCTGCGTCGGCCGCGCCGCGTGGCACGACACGCAGCGCTGGCGCAGGATCGTCTCCACCCGAGAAAACGGCACCGTCCCCGCCGACACGCCTGGCCGCGCCGGCGCCAGCACCACGGCAAGCCCCAGCAGCAGCGCCACGCCGATCGCCGGCCAGATCCACTCCACGCGGCCCTTGTGGCGCAGGTTGAAGAAGTGGCGGATGAAGACACCGGCCGCCATGATCGCGCCCAGCACGGCCCACGCGTGCGGATGCCGGTAGGTCATCGCGAAGTGGTTGCTGATCATGATGAACAGCACGGGCAAGGTGAAATAGTTGTTGTGGACGCTGCGCTGCTTGCCGCGGATGCCGTACACGGGATCCGGCGTTTGCCCCGCGCGCATCGCCTCGACCATCCTGCGCTGGCCGGGAATGATCACCATCGCCACGTTCGCGACCATGATCGTGCCGATCATCGCGCCCACGTGGATGTACGCGGCGCGGCCGCTGAGGAAGTGCGTCAGCATCCAGGCCGCGCCGACCAGCAGCGCGAACACCACGACGCCGAACGCCAGATCGTTCTTGCCCAGCGTCGAGCGGCACAGCAGGTCGTACACGACCCAGCCGGCGACGAGGCTCCCGAGCCCGAGGCCGATGGCCTGCCAGCTCGACAAATCGGCCACCGACCGGTCGACCATCATCGCCTGCGCATTCAGCCAGTACACGATGACGAGCAGCGCGAAGCCCGACAGCCACGTCGAATACGCTTCCCATTTGAACCAGTGCAGCTCCGCCGGCAGCTCGGCCGGCGCGACGAGGTATTTCTGCGGATTGTAGAAGCCGCCGCCGTGCACGGCCCACAGCTCGCCCGCCACGCCCTTCTGCGCGAGGCCGGAACCGGCCGCCGGCGGACGCAGCGAATTGTCCAGCCAGACGAAGTAGAACGACGCGCCGATCCAGGCGATGCCGGTGATGACGTGCAGCCAGCGCACCAGCATGTTCATCCATTCGAGACCATACGGGACCAGGTATTCCATCAGCACTCCTCAGCGTGACCGGCAGGCGACACCGCCGTCGATATAGTTTCTAGATCATGAAAAATAACGTATATTTAAAATCAGACTACGTATATAACGATCCTATAAAAAATCCCCCATGTCCAGCCTGCCCCAGCACCTCGACCTGCACCTGATCCGCATCCTGTATCTGCTGCTGGTCGAGAAGAATGTCTCGCGCGTCGCCCTCAAGTTGAACCAGCCGCAGCCGTCGATTTCGGCGTCGCTGCGCAAACTGCGCGAGCTGACGGGCGACCCGCTGCTCGTGCGCGGCGCGCGCGGCATGGTGCCGACGCAGCACGGCGAAAGCCTGCTCAAGCCGGCCAAGCGCATCCTCGACGAGACGGAGAACCTGTTCGTCCGCAAGACGCCGTTCGTGCCGGAACAGGCCGACCGCACGTACCACATCGCCGCGCCCGACTACCTCGACACGCAATTCCTGCCGGGCGTCGTCGCCTCGATCCGGCGCGGCGCGCCGAACAGCCGCGTGACGATCCACCACCTGGGCCCGGGCACGGACTACCTGCGCATGCTGTCGGACGGCGAGATGGACCTCGTCATCGCCAACTGGGACGAGCCGCCGTCGCACCTGCACATCTCGAAACTGTTCGAAGACCCGATCATCTGCACGATGCGCGCCGACAGTGCGTACGCCAAGCGCACGGCGCCGGATGCGATGACGGTCGAGGACTACCTCACGCTGCCCCATATCGCGCCGACGGCCATGCTGCCGGGCTACCACGGCGTGATCGACGCCTTCCTCGAGCGCCAGGGCCTGCATCGCAAGGTGGCCGTGGAATCGCCCTATTTCGGTCTGATCCCGTACATGCTCACGCAGACGGACCTCGTGCTGACGACGGGCCGCCAGTTCATCCGCTTCTACGAAAACACGCTGCCGCTGAAAAACTTCACGGTGCCGATCAAGTTCCCGCCGATGCGTTTTTACCAGCTGTGGCACCAGCGCGTGCACCAGTCGCCCGAGCACAAGTGGCTGCGCGACCAGGTGACGGCCGCGGCGAAGGTGGTCGTCAACCGGTAGGTGGGCGGCCTCCGCCCACGCGTAACGCCAACACGTCGCGTACGTCACGCGTGGACACGTTTCATGTGGGGCCCCCGGCCCCAAATGCCCACCCTACTTGGCCTGCAGCGCCTGCTGCATCTGCGCCGTCATCTGCTGGAACTGCAATGCCAGTTTCCGGCACGGATCCTGCTTCGCTTCGCACAGCACTTTCATCTCGACGAACGTGCCCTTGTCCGTCTTGCGGATCAGGCGCCGGACGACGGCCGGGTACGCTTCATGCCCCTGCGGCACGAACGACCACACGGCCAGCTCCGGTTTCTGGACGGTGATGACGGTCCAGCCGTCCGGATGGGTGACTTTCGCGTCCGGATTCTTTTGCAGCGCGGCCAGCGCGTCGGCGACCTTGTCGTAGCCGAGCGGACGCGGCTTGTCCTGCTTGAACTGGGCGTGGGCGGCGCTGGAGACGGCCAGGGCGGCGGCGAGAAGCGGAATGGCAAAGCGTTTCATGGGGTCGAATGAAATTAACATGTCGACATCGTGACACGCGCGGCGCGTCCCGGCAACGCCGATCCGTGTGAAAATCACATGCGGCAAAAAATATTTGCGCCGCGCATGAACCTTGGCGCGGTGAACAGGTATTCACCGCTAAACAGTAGAGAGCGCATGCGTGGACAGGAACATTGAAGGAGCGGCCGAGAGCGAGGCCAGCCTGGTGGGTCGGGTCGCGACCGGGGACCGGCGCGCCTTCGAGACGCTGTACCGCATGTATTTTCCGCGCCTGGCGCGCTTCCTGCAAAGGATGACGCGCAGCGTGCCGCTGATCGAGGAAATCGTCAACGACACCCTGCTCGTCGTCTGGCAGAAGGCCGCCACGTTCGACGGCAGCTGCAAGGTGTCGACCTGGGTGTTCGCGATCGCCTACCGCAAGGCCTGCAAGGCGCTGCACGCCCTCGACGAGCCGCTGGACGCGCCCGCCGACGAGTGCGCGGCGGACGACGCCGGCCGGCCCGACTGGCGCTTCGAACAGCAGCGCCTCGCGCACGCCGTCGACGCCGCCGTCGCGACCTTGCCGCTGGCGCAGCGGGCCGCGTTCCAGCTGACCTTCTACCACGACATGGGTTACGCAGAAATCGCAGAAATCATGGAATGTCCCGTCAACACCGTCAAGACGCGCCTGTTCCACGCGCGCCGCCGCCTGGCAACGCTGCTGGAAGACCAGCTGGAGGTCCGGCCATGAAGCCATCCATCGACACGCTCCACCTCGAGGCGCAGGACGCCCTGCCGTGGCTCGCCAACGGCACGCTCGCCGGCGCCGAACTGGAACGCGTGCAGGCGCACGTCGAAACCTGCGCGCACTGCCGCGCCGACCTCGCCCTGCTGCGCACGGTGCACGCGGCCGGGCCGGGTCCGGACCTGGACTTTGATCCGGACCGCGCGCTGGCGAGGCTGATGCCGCAACTGGACGCAGCGCCAGTGCAGGAAACACCAGGCCTGCTGCAACGCTGGCGCAACCGCATGGCCGCCAACGACGGCGCCTGGCTGCGCGCGGCCGTCGCCTTGCAATTCTGCGCGATCGCCGTGCTGGCCACGCTGCTGGCGCGCCCCGCCGCCCATCCGGAATCCGACACCTACCGCGCCCTCGGCGCCGCCGGCGCGAACGGCATGGCGAGAGTCGTCGTGACGTTCAGGCCCGACACGCCGGAAGCGGAACTGCGCCGCATCGTGCGCGCCAGCGGTGCGCGCATCGTGGGCGGACCGACGGTCACGGATGCGTGGCTGGTCGGCGCGGACGGCCGGCTCGACCCCGTGCTGGCCCGGCTGCGCGCGGAGCCGGCCGTGACGCTGGCCGAACCGCTCGCCGTGGACAGGCAACCGTGAGAACCGGCCTGTTCACCCGCTTCCTCACCCTGTGCGCGGCCTTGTGCGCGTTCGCATGCGTGGCGCCGCGCGCGGACGCGCAGGCAAGCGCGCACGCCGTGTCGACGCCGGCGCCGGCCGCGCGCCAGGTCCTCGTGATGCTGCGCATGCCGTCGCCGCACTTCCGGCCCGACGGCGCCTACGGCGGCGGCTACACGGAGGACGGCACGCGCGCCGCGCGCCGCCGCGTCGCGCGCGACCTCGCCGCCACGTACGGCCTGCGCGTCGTCGACGACTGGCCCATGCCCGCCATCGGCATCGACTGTTTCCTGATGGAGGACACGGGCGCGGGCCCCGTCGAGCGCCTGCTCGACACGCTCGCGCACGACCCGCGCGTCGCGTGGGCCCAGGCGATCCAGGAATACCACGGCCTGGCCCAGGACGACCCGCTGCTGCCCGTGCAGCCGGCCGCGCACGCGTGGCAACTAGCGTCCCTGCACCGCGCCGGCACCGGACGCGGCGTGACGGTGGCCGTCGTCGACAGCGGCGTCGATGCGAACCACCCCGACCTCGACGGCCAGATCAAGCTGCGCCGCAACTTCGTCGACGCGTATCCGGACGGCGCGGAAGCCCACGGCACGGCCGTCGCCGGCATCATCGCCGCGCGCGAAGGCAATGGGCTCGGCATCGCGGGCATCGCGCCCGGTGCGAAGCTGCTGGCCCTGCGCGCGTGCTGGGAGACGGCCGGACCGCCCGCCCGCTGCAACAGCTTCACGCTGGGTAAAGCGATCAATTTTGCGCTGATGAGCGATGCGCGCGTCATCAACATGAGCCTGGGCGGGCCGCGCGACCGGTTGCTGGAAGCCCTGCTCGACGCGGCCCTCGCGCGCGGCGTGACGCTCGTCGGCGCGGCCGATCCGGCGCAGCCCGACGGCGGTTTTCCCGCGTCGCATCCGGGTGTGATCGCGGTGGCGTCCGACACGCAGCATGCGCCGCCGGCGGGCTCGCTGCGGGCGCCGGGGACGGACGTGCCCACGTCGCTGCCGGGTGCGCGCTGGGGGATGGTGTCGGGCTCGTCGTATGCGGCCGCCCACGTGGCGGGGCTGGCGGCGCTGGTGCTGGAACTGCGGCCGGGGACGACGCCGGCCCGGCTGCGGGCCGACCTGGACGGCGGCGCGCGCGTGCTGCCCGCCGCGCTGGCCTCCGGCGCCGGACAAGCTGGTAGCATAGACGCCTGCGCGGCCGTGACGCGCGCCGCCGGAGCCTGTTTCTGCCTATGCCCATCGACGACTACGACCGCCAGCCTTCCTTCCCCCCGCCCGCGTTGACGGGCGCGTTCGCATTCCCCATTGCCGCCCTCGCTGCGGCGCTCCTTGCTGCGCTCCTCGCCGCGCCCGGCGCCTGGGCGCAGACCAGTGCCGACCTCGCCGTCGTGTCCGAATACAGCATGCGCGGCGTCTCGCTGGGCCGGCATCCCGCCGTGCAGCTGCGCGTGGATCACGACTTCGACGGCGGCTGGTATGCGGGCACGTTCGCCTCGCCCATCGACCTGTACGGCCGCGGCCAGGGCCTGCTGATCGTCTACGGCGGGCGCGCGCTGCCGCTGACGTCGCGCTTGTCGTGGGATGCCGGCGTCACGCGCACGATCTACCTGCGCAACCACGAGGTCGACTACCACGAGTTGTATGCCGGCCTGACGTACGACCGCGTCAACGCGCGGCTGTCGTATTCGCCCGCTTATTACGGCGGGAGCAGCACGGTCTACCTCGACCTCAACGGCGGCGTCCCGCTGGGCGAGCGCGTGGCGCTTGCGCTGCATGCGGGCCTGCTGCATCCGTTCGGCGCCGATTACCACTGGGGCGACGAGGACCGCGCCGACCTGCGCGCCACGCTCGCTTATGACACGGGCGACTGGCGCCTGCAGGCCGGCTGGCAGACCCTCGTGCACGGGTCCGGCAACGGCCTCCCGCGCGCCCGCGCCCTGTTCGCCGGCGCCAGCCTGCGTTTTTAAAAACACCGCGATTCGATTGAACCTTGCGCGCGGATGGGGGCATTAACGTCGTCCCCTTCCCATGAGGTGCAATCATGAAACTGCAATCGAATCCGGCCGTCCGCCTGTTCAAGACCGGCCTGTGCGGCATCGTCCTCGGCGCCGCCGTCGCGGCCTGCGGCGGCGGTGGCGACGACCACCCGATGACGCCGCCCGTCACCATGCCTCCGGTGATCACGAGTGCTTTTACCACCACGGCCCTCGTCACCGACCAGTCCAGCGGCGCCGCCCACACCGACACCCACCTCGTCAACGCCTGGGGCCTCGCGTTCAACCCGACGGCCTTCGTCTGGGTCGCCAACAACGGCACGGCGACGTCGACCCTGTACGACGGCAACGGCGTGCCGCAGACGCTCGTCGTCGCGGTCCCCGCAGGCGTCACCGGCATCGTGTACAACGGCAGCACCGACTTCAAGGTCACGCAGAACGGCGTCACGGGCGCCAGCCCCTTCATCTTCGTGGGCGAGACGGGCACGGTGTCGGGCTGGTCGCCGGGCGTGAACCGTACGAACGCCGTGACGGCCGTCGACACCGGCGGCAACGCCGTCTACAAGGGCCTCGCCATCGCCGCGCATGCGGGCGCGAACTTCCTGTACGCGGCCGACTTCCACAACAACCGCATCGACGTCTACGACGCCAACTGGCAAAAGGCCACGCTGCCCGGCGCCTTCACGGATCCCAACCTGCCGGCCGGCTACGGGCCGTTCGGCATCCAGGCCATCGGCGACCGCATCTACGTGGCGTACGCGCAGCGCGAGACGAGCGGGAACGACGAGGTCAAGGGCGCGGGGCTCGGCGTCGTCGACGTGTACGACACGGGCGGCGCCTTCATGCACCGGCTGGCGGCCGGCGGCGCGCTGAACGCGCCATGGGGCCTCGCGATGGCGCCGACGAACTTCGGGGACTTCAGCAATGCGCTGCTGGTCGGGAATTTCGGCGACGGCAAGATCAATGCGTACAACCCGTCCACCGGCGCGTTCATCGGCACGTTGTCGAAGGCCGACCGCACGCCCATCGTCATCGACGGCCTGTGGGGCATCGCGTTCGGCAACGGTGTGCAGAACCAGCCCACGAACACGCTGTTCTACACGGCGGGACCCAGCGATGAAGCGCACGGCATCTACGGACGGATCGACATGCAATAAGCGACATGCAGCAAGCGTTAGAGGAAGGACGCGAACATGGCGATCGTCGCCGCCGCCATCACGCCGGTGCACAGCCAGCCAAGGGCGCGCAGGCGCGGCGCGATCGTCAGGACGCCCATGATGCGCGGGCTCGACGCCACCAGCATCATGATCGCCATCACGGGCACGGCGATGACGCCGTTCAGCACCGCGCTCCAGTACAGCGCCTTGATCGGGTCGATCGGCATGAAGTTGATGCCGACGCCCGCCAGGGTGGCGACGATGATGATGCCGTAGAACTTGCGCGCGGCCGAAAACTCCGCGCCCAGGCTGCTCTTCCAGTGGAACGTGCCGGCCATGGCGTACGCGGCGGAACCGGCCAGCACGGGGATCGCGAGCAGGCCCGTGCCGACGATGCCCAGCGCGAACAGGGCGAACGCGAGCTCGCCCGCGACGGGTTTCAAGGCCGATGCCGCCTGCGCCGCGGATTGCAGGTCGCGCACGCCCTGCGCGTACAGCGTGGCGGCCGTCGTCAGCATGATGAAGAACGCGACGCCGTTCGACACGCCCATGCCCACGAGCGTGTCGAAACGGATGCGGCTGAACTGGCGTTCGACCTGCTCGGGCGCCTGGCGCAGCGGCTGGGCGGCATCGTCCGCGCGCAGCTCCTCGACTTCCTGCGACGCCTGCCAGAAGAACAGATAGGGGCTGATCGTCGTGCCGAACACGGCGACGATGGTCGTCAGGTACTCCTTGTTCCACGCGATGCGCGGCCACACGGTGGTCTTCAGCACCACGTCCCACGGCACGTGGACGACGAACACGGTGGCCACGTACGCGAGCAGCACGAGCGTGAGCCACTTGAGCAGGTTCACGTAGCGCTGGTAAGGGATGAACACCTGCAGCAGCACCGACAGCACGCCGAAACCGACGGCATACCAGAGCGGCCGGCCGGGCGCGACGAGCGACATCGCCTCGCCCATCGCCGCGACGTCGGCCGCGATGTTGATGATGTTCGCGACGAGCAGCAGGCCGACGATGCCCCACACGACCCGGCGCGGCGCATAGCGCTGCAGGTTGGTGGCGAGGCCGCGCCCCGTCACGCGGCCGATGTTGGCGCTGATGACCTGGATGGCGGCCATCAGCGGATACGTCAGCAGCAGTGTCCACAGCAGGTTGAACCCGAACTGGGCGCCCGCCTGCGAATACGTGGCGATGCCGCTCGGGTCGTCGTCGGCCGCGCCGGTGATCAGGCCCGGACCCAGCTTGGACAGCCAGGTCGAGGCCTCCGGCGACGGCGGCGCGATGGGGGTCTCCTCGGTTTTCATGAGACCATCATGCGCCCATGTTGTCGGGAAATATGTACGGTTGCGCACACAATGTACGGACCGTAACCACCCCGTCGCCCCGCGCAGGCGGGGGCCCAATTTGCACGCATTGCGGTACGCGTAAAACTTGGGCCCCTGCCTTCGCAGGGACGACGGTTCAACGTGCGGTGATTATTTCTCCGCCGCGATCCACTTCTCCACCTGCGCCTGCAAGATCGGCAACGGCAGCGTCCCATCCCCCAGCACCACCTGGTGGAATTTCGCGAAGCCGAACTTCGGTCCCAGCGCCTTCTGCGCCCGCGCGCGCAGGTCGAGGATCTTCAGCGCGCCCACCTTGTACGCCAGCGCCTGGCCCGGCCACACCATGTAGCGCTCGACCTGGTTCGCGGCGCGCGCCTCGCTGTACCCCAGGTTGTCCATCATGTACTTGACCGCCTGCTCGCGCGACCAGCCCTGCGCGTGCATGCCCGTGTCGACGACGAGGCGCACCGCGCGCAGCAGTTCGTCGTTCAGGTGGCCGTAGTACGCGGCCGGGTCGTCGTACAGGCCGAAGTCGCGGCCCAGCGTCTCGCAGTACAGCGCCCAGCCTTCCGTGTAGGCGGCGGCGCTCGGGTGCTCGGTGAAGAACTTGCGGAAGTCGGGCAGCGGCAATTCCTTCAGCAGCGCCGCGTGCAGGTGGTGGCCCGGCACCCCCTCGTGCAGCAACAGGCTCGTCATGCCGACCGTGCTGTAATCCTTCGGGTCGTTCACGACGGCCCAGAACACGCCGGGATGCGAACCGTCGGCGGCGACGGGCGTGTAATGGTCGGATGCGGTGGCGCGCGTCAGTTCCGGCTCCAGCTGGATGTCCAGCTTCGCCTTCGGCAGCAGGCTGAAATACTGCGGCAGCTTCGCCTCGACGGCGCCGTAGATGGCGCGGTAGCGCTCCAGCACCTCGTGGTCGGTCTTGAACGGCTTGAAGCGCGCCTGCGCGGCCACCCATTGCGGGAAGGCGTTCAACGGGCCGTCGTAGCCCAGCTTTGGCGCCAGGGTCGCCATCTGCTGCTGGATGCGCGCCACTTCCTTCTCGCCCAGCGCGTGGATCTCCGCCGGCGTCAGATCGAGGTTCGTGTTGTTGCGGATGCGGGCCTGGTACCACGCGGCGCCATCCGGCAGCGCGCCGTAGCCGGCCGTCGTGCGGCCCGCGGGCAGGTAGTCCTTCTCGAGGAACGTGTTCAGGCGCGCGAGCGCGGCGTCGATCTTTTGCGCGGCCTGGCGGTAGCCGGCCGTGAGCGTCTTCCTGTCGGCGTCGGAGAAACCGGCCGGCAGGTTCTTGATCGGCGTGTAAAAGATGCTTGCTTCCGCGTCGCTGGCGGCCAGCTGGCGGAACTGCGGCAGCATCTTCGCCGTGATCGCCTTCGGCTGGACGACGCCCTGTTTCACGCCTTCCTTCATGTTGGCGATGGCCTGGTCGATCCACGCGGGCAGCTGCTCCAGGCGGGCGAGATAGGCGCGGTACTGGGCCGGCGTCGCCAGCGGCTGCGAACCCGTGCCGCCCGCATAGTTGGCCAGCGTGCTCGGGATGTTGTCGAAGTGGTTCAGCGGCAGCAGGTGCTCCGGGAAGCGCGCGAGGTCGAGCTGGCCGCGGATCTCGAAGGCGAGGATGTCGAAATTCAGGCGCGCCTTGTCCGACAGCTGCGTCCTGTCGATCTTCTGCAGGTCGTCCAGCAGCTTGTGGTTCTGCGCAAAGTAGCGGGCGCGGACCTTCGGATCGATCGCCATGCCGATCTGGTCGTCGTAGCGGCTGTCGCCGTTCGCGGTCGCGTACAGCAACGGATCGAACCGGGCGCGCGCATCATAGAATCTTGCGGCCACGCGGTCGACCTGGCGTTCGGCGGACGAAACGGATGCAATGGTGGTGGCGGCGTGGGCGGACAGGATAGGTGCGCCGGCCGACAGCAAAGCCGCGAGGATGGCGGCATTCATCGTGCGATTCATGGGTCTCCTTTGTAAGGTTGTTGCTTGACAGCATACTACGGAGAACGTCGAAAAACCTGCTACGCGTTGCACTGTCATTCTGCGATGCTCGCTGTACTGCTCGTACAGCTGCGCTTCTCGAACAACATTGCTGCCGCTCGCGACGGATTTTCGAGGTTCCCTACGATTGCCGGATCGACCGAACCTCACCATTTTGGCGCAAATACGCACCGCAACGGTGCTTGTGCACGCTTGCGGGGCAATCCATGTCGCATGCCCACCGGGAGTGCGCCTCTTCACCAAATTGGAACGTTTATTGCTATCCAGAAGTGCAATCAGATCAACTTGCACTTTTTTGGAGTACGCATGGATGCATTCAAAAACGGAGCGGACGCGCTCTTCATCTTGCTCGGCGGGATCATGATCCTGGCGATGCACGCCGGCTTCGCCTTCCTGGAACTGGGCACGGTACGCCGCAAGAACCAGGTCAACGCCCTCGTCAAGATCCTGATCGACTTCGCCGTCTCCACCATCGCCTACTTCTTCGTCGGTTATGGCATCGCCTACGGCATCCACTTCATGGGCGCCACCAGCACACTCGTCGCCAAGAACGGTTATGAACTGGTGAAGTTCTTTTTCCTGCTGACGTTCGCCGCCGCGATCCCCGCCATCATCTCGGGCGGCATCGCCGAGCGCGCCAAGTTCCACCCGCAGATGGCCGCCACCGCCCTGCTCGTGGGCCTCGTCTACCCGCTGTTCGAAGGCATCGCCTGGAACAACCGCTTCGGCATCCAGGACTGGCTCACGGCCAGCTTCGGCGCGGCGTTCCACGACTTCGCCGGCTCCGTCGTCGTGCACGCCGTCGGCGGCGGCGCCGGCGCAATCTTCGTGCTGATGTTCACCTGGACGCAGAACCGCTGGAAGATCGACGACGTGCTGGGCGTCTGGCCCCTGCACGGCCTGTGCGGGCTGTGGGGCGGCATCGCCGAGCGCGCCAAGTTCCACCCGCAGATGGCCGC
>JBJMVU010000435.1:0-7418 GCA_045810485.1 Massilia sp.
CGTGGACGATGCCGCTGTCCAGGTTGTTGCGCGCTTCGTGCTCGACCCACAGCACGGTGAACGCATTGTCCCCGGCGGAATAGCGCTCGTGCTGCGTCAGGCGGAATGCGTGGCCGGCCGCCAAGCGGCGTACGGCGCCGGTACCCTCGAAAATCTTGTTGTCGAGCTCCAGCGCCAGCAGCATCAGGCGACTGTGGCGGTCCGGGGCAGCGCTGGCGATGCGTTCGCCGCTGCCGTCGTAGACCGCCAGCCGCGGCAGGTCGCCCGCGTCGAGCATCGATTGCTGTTCGCCTGCCGGCGCCAGCAGGCGCGCCGGGTCCCAGCTGCTGATGCCGATGGCATTCGCGGCCACGCGGCGGCGCGCGCGGAAGGCGTCGATGGCGTCGTCGCGTTCGGCCGCGCGCACGCCGTGGAAGCGCAGGACGTCGCCGCCCGGCATCGCCGGCGCGATCGCCCGTGCGTCGAAGATGACGAGGCGGTGGCGCGCCTGGTCGTGCTCGAAGCGCCAGTTCAGGCCCTCGGCGGCGAGCAGTCTCGTAAAGAAATCGAGGTCGCTCTCGCGGTACTGCGTGCAGATCGGGCGCCGCTCCAGCGGCTGCGTGATGTCGAAGTCGAAGCGCACCTGTGGATAATCGGCGAGTAATTCACAGACGATCTCGCGCGCATCCTTGTCCTGGAAGATCCAGCTGTCGCGCCGCAGCGCCAGCATGGCCAATGCCGGTTCGAGGCGCAGGCGGTAGCGTGCGACGCCGCCGTCCGCGCCCAGCCACGACGCCGCCGTGCACAGCCCGTGCCAGGCGCGCCGGCTGCCGTCCGGCTGCAGCAGGCCGACGGCGAGTTCGGCGCCGATGAACCCGGACAGGTCAAGATCCGTGGAAACGCTCAGGGCGTCGACGTCGAAGCCGAACAAGGCGTTGACGGCTTCGCGGCCGCTGAAGCGTTCCACGACGAGCGATGCCGGCAGGCCGCCATCCTGGGCACTGGACAGGGTCAGCAGGCGCGCGTGCTGGCTCAGCCCCGTGCCGAAGCGGCCCAGGGCGCCGATCTCGGAAGGGAGATTCATCGCCGGCGGCTCAGGCGGCGACCGCCAGCAGTTCGAGCTTCAGCCCCTTCATCCCCGACGGTACGTAGATCGCCATCGATTGCGCCTGCAGCATGCGCTCGTACATCTGCCCCTTGGCATCGAGGATGAAATAACACGTGTCGGGACGCACCGGCACGGCGGCGGGCAGCTGCGGCGCGTATTGCAGGCGCACGCCGGGCAGGGCGGAGAGCACGCATTTCTCGACGTCGTCCGGCGCGCCGACTTTAAAACGCAGCGGCACGGCGTCGACGAGTTCCAGGGCCGGGATGTCGGCCGAGACGGCGATGTAGAACGTGGTCTTGTCGTCGATCTTGCCGGAGTCGAGCATGCCGTGGTGGTACGACGGCCGTACTTCGTTCAGCACGATGGCGAAGTACTTCGACGAGATCACGGTGTCGAGCAGTTCGCGGATGATCTGGAACAGCTTGGCGAAGCCGGGCCCGGGGTCGGCGTGCTGGTAAACCGGCAGGTCGGTCAGCGTCCAGCTTTTCGAAAACGTCATCAGCGCGCCGGCCACACCGAGCAATTGTTCGTGCAGGCGTTCCGGATGCAGATCGGGATGGTGCAGGTAGTGGGATAGCGATGCGCAGGCGGAACTGGCAGTGTGCAATAGCCAGAACGACGACATGTCGCCGGAACGGAATTCGATCACGTTGCGGCTCGGCTCGCGGTGATGGCCGTACAGCGCACTCACCTTGGCCTGCAGCGCTTCGAGCAGGCGGCGCAGGTGCTGGAACAGGGACGGCGCGCTCCCCACCGACAGGCTCGGCGGCAGGAAGGACGGGTCCAGCTCGAATCCGCCGGACGCGGCACGGCGCAGGCGCAGCACCGGAAAGCTCAGATAGGCGTCGCGCGGCTCGAATTCCGGGACGAGGCGCACGGTTTTCCTGAGATAGGACACGGACGCCGGCGCCGCTTGCGTGTAGAGGTCCGGCGTTTCCTCGTTCGTCTGCACGAAGCGTACCGTCTTGGTCGGCTGGCCCGGCTGGGCGAAATTGCCGCTGAACGGTTTCAGGCCGGGCAGGGCGGCGTAATACGTGATGGTTTGCTGGGACTGCGGCAGCTGGCTGAGGTCGATGGTGTCAGGCAGTTCGTCCGCGCCCGGCGCATCGACCAGTTCGCCATCCTGGAAGCGCAGCGCGAGTTCGAGGATGCGCAACACGTTGCTGGACAGTGCCTCGCGGTCGATCTGCAGCACTTCGATGCCCCAGGCATACGGGTGTACCGCCCGGATGCTCTTGTACAGGCGGTGTTCATGGTACTGGTCCTGGCGCTGGAAATGCTGCGGACGCAGGAGCAGGCCCTCGCCCCACAAAACCTTGCTGGCCATGTTGCCGATCATCGTGCTCGTCATGCATGTCCTCCAGTCATTGACTTGTCCCAAGCCGATCACCTTAGTCCTTCGCGACGGTTTTTTTTCTGTAATGACCTGCAGTTTTGCTACTGCTCAAAGTAACCGTGGGTCATTCCCAACTGAACTATTTTTTCGGGTCCGACTGTGTGAAGATGCCCGCTTGCGCCGCCGGCATGGAGGAGTTCCGATGGAAGGATTCACGCCTGGATTTTTCGACCGTCTGCTGGGCACGTCGGTGCGCGGCGCCGGCAACGCCACCGTCTCGCGCATGACCGCCGAGGATTTCAAGGATGCCGTCGCGCGCGATCTGGAGGCGCTGCTGAACACGCGCTCCGTTTTCCCTGAAGATACGCTGCAGGCTTTTCCCGAGTGCAGCGAATCGCTCGTGACCTATGGCTTGACGGATTTCGCCGACCGCTCGCTGTCGAGCCCGAGCGACCGCGCCTATATCTGCGCGTGCCTCGAAAAAACCATCGCCCGCCATGAACCGCGCCTGCGCAACGTCAAGGCGGTATTGGAAGTGCGCGACGAGAGTGCGGTGAACCGCCTGAAATTTTCGATCACGGCGGTGCTCGTCGCCAGCGCATCGGAAGAACCCGTCAATTTCGACGCCCTGCTGCAGCCGTCGACCCTGCAGTACAGCATCAGCAAGGCGGGCCGGGCTTCGATGGCCGCGTCCGCAGGAGCCTGAGCTTGGAACAATTGCTACCGTATTATGAGCGCGAGCTCGGCTACCTGCGCCGCCACCTGCGCGAATTCGCCGAGCGCTATCCGAAGATCGCCGGCCGCCTGCTCATCAGCGGCGAGGTGTGCGAAGACCCGCACACCGAGCGCATGATCGAATCGTTCGCGCTGCTGAACGCACGCATCGCCAAGCGGCTCGACGACGACTATCCAGAATTCACGGAAGCGCTGTTCGACGTGCTGTACCCGCATTACCTGCGGCCATTTCCCTCCTGTTCGATCGCGTACCTGGATTGCGGCGGCACCGCCAACCAGCAGACGGGCATCAGCGTCATCCCGCGCGGCACCTCGCTCAATACGCGCCCCGTGCGCGGCGCGGCCTGCACGTTCCGCACCGTCTATCCCGTCACCGTGGCGCCGCTTGCACTCACCGGCGCCGCGTTCTCCGCCATCATCGACCATCCCGACGCCGTGCGCCTGCCGGAAGGCGCGGGTTCCGGGCTGAGCCTGACCCTGACCGCGACGGCCGACCAGTTGCGCCTCGGCCGGCTGCCCCTGCCGCGCCTGCGCGTATTCATCGACGGTGAACCGTCGTTCTGCGCGGCGCTGCGCGACGCCCTGTTCATGCGCGCGGTGGGCGCGTACGTCGAGGCCGACAGGGGTAGCCAAAACGGTGGCCGCTGGTTTCCCCTGGCGAAAATTCCGATCGAACCCGCCGGCTTCGCCGATGACGAATCGCTGATCGATTTTCCGGCCCGCTCGCATGCCGCCTACCGCCTGCTGACCGAGTACTTCTGCTTCCCCGACAAGTTCAACTTCTTCGACATCGACCTGGCCGCGCTCATGGCCGCGCTGCCGTCTGCAACGGCCGCCGGGGCGACGACGGTCACCTTGCACCTGGCGCTGTCGGGCCTGCGCGCGGATTCGAACACGGCGCGCATGCTCGGCACGCTGTCGACCAACAACCTGCTGCTCGGCTGCACGCCCGTCATCAACCTGTTCCGGCAACGCGGCGAGCCGATCCGCCTGACCCATGCGAGCGCCAGCTACCCCGTGCTGGCCGACGCGCGCCGTGCCTTCGCCTACGAGGTGCAATCCATCGAGTCCGTCAACCTCGTGCGCCAGACGCCGCAGGGAGAAACGGTCGTCGAATTCCACCCGTTCTATTCGCTCAAGCACGCCCAGACGCCCGAGCAGAACGGCCATTACTGGGTGCTGCGGCGCGACGAGACGCTGGCCGAGCGCAGCCCCGGCTATGAGACCCAGATCGCCATCGTCGACATCGATTTCGACCCGGCCGCCGTCGAAACCCAGACATTGAACATCGACCTCATCTGCAGCAACCGCGACCTGCCGGCCTCACTCTCCTATGGCCAGCCCGGCGGCGATTTGTTCCTGGAAGGCGGCTCGAACGTGAAGTCGATCAACTTCCTGCGCAAGCCGACGATCACGTACCGCTTCGAGAGCGCCCGCAGCGCCCACTGGCGCCTGATCTCGCACCTGACGCTGAACCATTTGTCGCTGGCAAATGGCGGCGTCGACGCCTTCCGCGAAATGCTCGCCCTGTACGACCTGCCCCGTTCGCCGTCGTCGCAGCGCCAGATCGGCGGCATCGCCAGCATCGAACAGCGCACGGCCAGCGCCTGGATGGCGGGCAATCCGTTCACCTGCCTCGTGCGCGGTGTGGAAGTGCGCATCGGCATCGACGAGGAAGCCTTCGTCGGCAGCGGCATTTACGCGTTCGCCCACATCATCGAACGGTTTCTCGCCCTGTACGTGCACGCCAACAGCTTCACGCAACTGGTCGTGGTGTCCAATAAAACCGGAGAGGAATTATTGAAGTGCCTACCGAGAAGCGGCGATTTGAGCCTGCTGTAATCGAGCGCCTGTTCAGGGAACCCTATCGTTTCGAGTACTTCCAGGCCGTGCGCATGCTCGAGCTCTGGCTCAAGCGCCACGGCCAGCCCCAGCACGACGCCATCGCACATTACGTGCGCTTCCAGAACTCGACGTCGCTGGGCTTCCCGGCCAGCCAGCTGGAAGCGATCCAACCCGAGCCGCGCGACATCGGCCGCGGTGCGCACGCGCTTGGCAAGGCGCTGCAGGACGCCAGCCTCAGCTATATCCGCGTCACCCCGTCCTTCATGGGCCTGCTGAGCGGCACCGGCGTACTGCCGGTCCATTACACGGAGCGCATCGCCGAACACCAGCAGCGCCAGTCAGACGAGGGCCCGCGCGCCCTGATGGACACGTTTTCGAACCGTTCGCTGGCCCTGTTCTACGCGGCCTGGCGCAAGTACCGGCTGCACTTCAAGTACCAGCTCGACGGCCAGGATACATTCCTGCCGCTGCTGCTGGCGCTGGCCGGGCTCGGCCACAACGCGCTGCGCCGGCGCCTGGCGCACGACAGGGACGGCGCCCTGCTGGACGAAACGATCGGCTACTTCGCCGCCTCGATCCGCCAGCGCCCACCCTCGGCCGTGCAGATGGGACGCGTGATGTCCGAGTATTTCGGCCACCCGGTGCGCATCGAGCAGTTCGTCGGCGCGTGGTACGACGTGCCGCCCGCCCAGCAGACCGTCCTCGGCCACGCCACCGCCATGCTCGGGACGAGCGCCATGGCCGGCGACCGCGTGTGGCAGCGCGACCTGCGGCTGCGCGTCGTCGTCGGTCCGCTGGACCACGCCGGCTTCACGTCGTTCCTGCCGGGCGGCCTCGCCGCGCGTGCACTCAAGAGCATGCTGGGCTTGCTGGCCGGCGTCACGCTCGAATACGAAGTCGAACTGATCCTGCGCGGCGCGGAGGTCCACAGCACGATCCTCGGCCCCGCGCCGAGCGGGCGCCTGGGCTGGGACGCCTACCTCGTCACCGGGCCGCAAGCGGATGACCGCGGCGACGTGCGCTACAGCATGCAGCCGATCGACCAGCCGGTCTGACCAGCATCCCTAAGGCACCGCCTCGGCGGAAAACAGCCGCTCGGCCGGCGCATGATCGAACAATCCGTGCCCATCCCAGCGCGGCAGGGCGATATCCGATTGCGAGGGTATGGCCTTGCCCGCATAGCGTGGCCCCAGCCGGGCGATCATGCCCGGGAAGGCCCGGCAATAGCTCGACGCGACGCCCGCCAGCTGGGCCAGCCGTTTATACGTGATCACGCTGGCGGGCGGCAGCGTATCGAGCACGTGGACGATGCGCTCGCGCCAGTCGTCCGACCAGGCCGGCAGCGGCCCGCCCGCCGTGCGGATCCGGTCGCCCGGACGGATCTCGCCGCCGCGCAGCACGCGTGCCAGCATGCCGCGCCGCGTGCCGATGCGTGTAGACAAACCCGGCCGGTGCGCGTCCAGGTGGCCGCAGGCCTCGCACTGGAACATCAACCGCAGCAGGACATTGTCGCCCACCTGCAGCACGGTGCCGGACGCGAGCCGCGACGTGTCGACGTCCACGAGCAGGTTCTCGCGCAGCGCGTGAGGCGGCAGCGCGAACGCGTCGTACGCATCCGTGCCGGCCAGCAGCAGCTGGCGCGGCGACAGCGGGTCGGCGTACACGTCGCCGTCCAGTCCCTGGTAGGCGATGGCGCGCACGCCGTCCACGCGCACGGGTGGCGCGGCCAGGCTGGGGCGCAGGGCCAGGGCTTCGATCCGTCCGATGTCCATGAACGTGTCCATGTCTGTGTCAGTGAGCGATGACAAAGTCTGCCACAGGTGCGGCCGCGCCGGATGGCGTACCGGACGGCCGCACCATGACGCTCAACGATAGGCCGGATCGCGTGAACTTCCGTGCGCCCACGTATACAAGGCGGGCAGGATCAAGAGGGTCAGCGCCGTCGACGACAGGATGCCGCCGATGACGACCGTCGCCAGCGGCCGCTGCACCTCGGCCCCGGTACTCGTTGCCAGCGCCATCGGCAAAAAGCCCAGCGAGGCGACGAGCGCCGTCATCAGGACGGCCCGCAGGCGCACCTGCGCGCCCTCGCGCATGGCCGCCTGGGCCGTGTGCCCCTGGTCGCGCAGCGAGCGCACGAACGCCAGCATCACGAGTCCGTTCAGCACGGCCACGCCGGACAGCGCGATGAAGCCGACCGCCGCCGAAATCGACAACGGCAAGCCGCGCAGCCACAGCGCCAGCACGCCGCCCGTCATGGCGAACGGGATGCCGCTGAACACGAGCAGGCCATCCTTCACGCTGCCGAACATCAGGTACAGGAGCGTGAACACGAGCGCCAGCGCGGCCGGCACCACGAGGGCCAGGCGCTGGCCCGCGGCCTGCAGGTTTTCGAACTGACCACCGAGACTCAGC
>JBJMVU010000436.1:0-6680 GCA_045810485.1 Massilia sp.
CCGGAAGGCTGCTGGATGCCGGTCTGGGCGGCTTTGTCGCTACCGCCGCTCCCCTGATCGCCCTTCTGCATGCTGCCGTCGTGCTGGTCCTGGCGGTTCTGGATTGCCTTTTGCTTGTTCGCTGCATCGTCCTGTGTTGCCATGGTGCCCTCCTTGTGCATGATCCCGCCAGTATTCCCGCTTGGCGCCGGCGCTGACGGTGCGCTTCCACACATTGCGAGCATTTGCTAGGCGTTACAGGTGCTTTGTGGCAAACTTGTTAGCGTAACAAAGTATTCCAGAGGTGATTCATGCTTCAGCAGACCGCGATTTACCTGAGTCCGATGGCGCAGCGGCGCGCCGAATTCGGGGACGCATGCGCCTCCCTGTTCGCACGCCTGCACCTGGCCGACAGCGCCGACGTCGCCGCCAGCCTGCTGGCGCGCGCGCAGCCGGACCTGCTCGTGATCGACCTCGACCGCTTCGAACCGACCATCGACCTCGACGCGCTGGGCGATCTCGTCGCCCGCCGCGCCGGTGCGCCCGTGCTGCTGCTGTGCCCATTCGCCGGCGCCGGCTGGCTGCCCGCGCTGATGGCGCACGGCCCGGTGAGCTATGCCGTCACGCCGCTCGATCCTGCCGCGCTGCGCGCCGTGGTGAGTACGCGCCTGGCGCAGCCGCACGCGCCGGCCAGCGACGCGGCCGGCCTGCGCGCGCTGCTCGACCTGCGCGCCCGCGTGCAGGCCGCGCTGGACGGGGCCGAGGATGCGCACACCCTGGCCGACGCCTTGTGCGACGCGCTGTGCGCCTGGACCGGCGTGCTGCACGCGGGCGTATTCCTGCTCAAGGACGGCAACGACCTGCACCTGGAAGCGCAACAGGGGCCTGAGGGCCTGCTGCTCGGCGCGCTGCTGCAGCGCACCGACCGGCTGCTGCAGGCGCCGCTGCGCCACGCCTTCCCCGGCCTGCTGGCCGCGGCGGGCGGCGCGGCCGCGCTGATCGAGGCGCCGGAACAGTCGGGCGAACCGGCATTGGCCGAGGGCTTGCGCGCGCACGGCGTCGCGATGGCGCTGGGCGTGCCGATCCCCGCCGACGGCCCCGGCACGCCGCGCGGCGCGTTGTCGCTGCTGTTCGGCGCGGCGCGCGCACTCACGCCGGACGAGTGGGCGACCCTGCGCGACGTGACCCGGCTGGCCGCCCTGGGCCTGCGCCTCGTGGCCATCGGCCAGGAAAACGAGCACCTGCTGGCGCGCCTCACCTACATCTCGACGACCGACGCGCTGACCGGCGTGGCGAACCGCCGCCATGGCGAGGAATTGCTGGAGAAGGAAATCAGGCGCGCGCGTCGCTACCGCGTGCCGCTGGCGCTGCTGTCGCTCGACATCGACCGGTTCAAGGCCGTGAACGACACGTATGGCTATCCGGTCGGCGACGTGGCGCTGCGCACCGTGGCCGACACGGCGCGCGCCGTGCTGCGCGCCAGCGACATCCTCGTGCGCTCGGGCGGCGAGGAATTCCACATCATCGCGCCGCACACGAGCGCCGTCGACGGGCTCAGGATGGCGGAAAAGGTGCGCGTGGCGATCGAGCAGGCCGAGATCCCCGGCTGCGACCACGTGACGGTGAGCCTCGGCGTGGCGCAGCTGGGCGAACAGGAAAGCGGCGATTCGCTGACCCAGCGCACCGACGCCGCCCTCGCGCGCGCCAAGCGGGCGGGCCGCAACTGCGTCGAACTGGCGATGCAGTGAGCGGGGGCGCACCGTTGCGCGCGGT
This sequence comes from Massilia sp., assembly GCA_045810485.1. Classification (GTDB taxonomy): domain Bacteria; phylum Pseudomonadota; class Gammaproteobacteria; order Burkholderiales; family Burkholderiaceae_D; genus Telluria. Next base: position 1,753 of record JBJMVU010000436.1, read on the forward strand.
GGCGACGACGCCCGGCGTGCTCGGCTGGCTGCGCGCCTACCGCCGCGCCGATCTCGCGGGCGACGCGGGCGCCGGCATCGTCGTGGCCATGATGATGATCCCGCAGGGCATGGCGTACGCGCTCGTCGCCGGGCTGCCGCCGGTCGCGGGCCTGTACGCGAGCATCGTGCCGCCGCTGCTGTACGCCCTGTTCGGCACGAGTTCCACGCAATCCGTCGGGCCGATGGCGATCATCTCGCTGATGACGGCGTCCGCGCTGGCGCCGCTCGCATCGCCCGGCAGCGCGTTGTACGGCATGCTGGCGGCGCAGCTGGCGCTGGTGTCCGGCGTGGTGCTGCTCGCGTGCGGACTGCTGCGCGTGGGCTTTCTCGCGAACTTCTTCTCGCGTCCCGTGATGAGCGGTTTTACTCTGGGCTCGGCCATCGTCATCTCGCTGGGGCAGGTGCGCACCCTGCTGGGCGGATCGCTGCCGCACGTGCACGTGCCCAGCGCCGCGCTGGGCGTCGGGAGCGTCGCGCTGCTGCTGTTCGCGCGGCGCGCCCTGGCGCCGCTGCTGCGCCGGCTCGGCATGCCGTGCGGCGCGGCCGACATCGCGGTCCGGCTGGCGCCGATGGTGCTCGTCCTGGGCGGCATCGCGCTCGTCGCCGCGTTGCACCTCGACCGCTTGGGCGTCCAGACCATCGGCGCCGTGCCGGCCGGCCTGCCGGGCTTGAGCCTGGCGACGTCCGCCGCGCACTGGCAGGAACTGCTGAAGCCGGCGCTGCTGATCGGCTTCATGAGCTTTTTGATCGCGATGTCGGGCGCGCAGGCGCTCGCGCTGAAACGCGTGGAAAAGCTGCACACGAACTACGAACTCGTCGGGCTGGGCCTGGCCAACGTCGGCAGCGCGCTGTCGGGCGGCTTTCCCGTGACGGGCAGCCTGTCGCGCTCCGCCGTGAATTTCGCGGCCGGCGCCCGCACCCAGCTGGCCGGCGTGATCACGGCCGTGCTGCTGGCGGGCGCGCTCGTGCTGCCCACCGGCTGGCTCGCGCTGCTGCCGCTGCCGGTGCTGGCCGCGACGATCATCGTCGCCGTGCTCGGCCTGCTGGACTGGACGACGTTGCGCACCGCGTGGCACTACGACCGCGCCGACGCGCTCGCGCTGCTGGCGACGGCCGGGGGCGTGCTGCTGCTCGGGGTGGAGGCGGGCGTCGTGCTGGGCCTGCTGCTGTCGCTGGGCACGATGATCTGGCGCGAGAGCCGGCCCCACATCGCGGTGCTGGGCCGGATTCCGCACACCGAGCACTTCCGCAATGTCGACCGCTACACGGGCGAGACGGACCCCAACGTATTGCTGCTGCGCGTGGATGCGGGCCTGTTCTTCGGCAATATCGAAGCGGTCAGCCAGCGCATCGAGGAGGAGCTGGCCGCGCACCGCGAGGCGCGCCACCTCGTGCTCGTGCTGTCGGCCGTGAACGCCATCGACAGTTCGGCGCTGTTCGGGTTGCTGGAATTGAATCGCGGCCTGGCGCGGCGCGACGTGCGCCTGCACCTGGCCGAAGTCAAGGGACCGGTGCTGGATCGCCTGCGCGCGTCGACGTTGTTGAGTGAGCTCAGCGGCCGTCTCTTTTTGAGTACAGCAAATGCCTGGGATGCCCTCGCACGGCACGGTACGTGATTGCAAGCAAATCCCAGCTGTGGCAGGATGGAACCACGGTTTTAACGTAAAGGTGGATACCATGCCGCGCCCAAGTACTGTCGTTATTCTGTTGTCAACCGTCGCCCTGTGTGCCCTCGGCTTCGCCGCCGCCCTCCCGGCCGGCATCGCCCTGGCGCTGACGTTCGAACTGGCCGCCTACAAGCGCGACGCCGATCGCGAGCGCGCCCTGCGCCCGGTCCGCATCGCCCGCCCGCTGCGCCGCCGCCGCTGATCCAGTCCGGCCCAGGTTCGCCCGCTTGACCGGTGTTCGTCGCCGGTCGGGCTCGCGGACACCCTCCGTTTCTTCCCTGGTCGCCACGCGCGGCCGTCCTCCGGCTTCCCCTGGCGTTGCCGAAATCATATTGATCACTTGATCCCTGCGTGCACCTGCAACGTGCCGGCGGCGTCTTGACGTCCGCACCATTCTGGTGCGCCGGTCCCTGGATGGTGCGCCGCGTCCGCCGTTTTGGTGTCGCGCGACTGGCACGCATCGTGCTAACTCATCGGGTATGCCCGATTGCACCTTCACCGACCCGACTTCCGCCTCCTGGCACGCGACCCTGCGCCTCGGCTTCGCACGCGACGGCGACTGCACGCGACTCGTGCGGCGCGAGCACCGCGGGCCGCTGCGGGTGCAGAAGGCGTTGTACCCCGAGGGCCCGGCGACCTGCCACGTGATCGTCGTGCACCCGCCCGGCGGCATCGTGGGCGGCGACCGGCTCGACATCGCCCTCGACGTGCCGGCCGGTTGCCACGTGCTGGCCACGTCGCCGGGCGCGGCCAAGTGGTACCGCGCCAATGGCCGCGCGTCGCGCCAGGACGTGCGCCTCGTTGCCGGCGCCGGCGCCGCGATCGAATGGCTGCCGCAGGAAACCATCGTGTACGACGACGCCGACGTGATGCTCGCGCACGACGTCGACCTGGCCCCGGGCGCCGTCTACATCGGCAGCGAGGTGCTGTGCTTCGGCCGCCGCGCGGCCGGCGAACGTTTTACGCGCGGCCGCGTGGGGCAGCGCACGCGCATCCGCATCGATGGCCGCCCCGTGTGGTGGGAGCAGGGCGCCGCCACGTCGGCGCTGCTCGCAAGCCCGCTCGGCATGGGCGGACACAGCGTGTGCGCGACGCTCGTCGCGGTCGGCAAGACGATCCCCGCGAGCCTGCAGCAAGCGGTGCGCGCCGTCGACCCCGGCCTCGCCGTCAGCCAGGTGAAGCACGTGTTCGTGGCGCGCTTTGTCGGCGACGACGGCGAGCGGGCGCGCGCGGCACTGACGGGCGCGTGGACCGTGTTGCGTCCGCACCTGCTGGACCGGCCGGCCGCGCCGCCCCGCATCTGGAATACGTAAAGGACAACCATGGACCTGACCCCGCGCGAAAAAGACAAGCTGCTGATCTTCACGGCCGCGCTGCTGGCCGAACGCCGCCGCGCGCGCGGCCTGAAGCTGAACTACCCCGAAGCCGTCGCGCTGATCACCGCCGCGATCATGGAAGGCGCCCGCGACGGCCGCAGCGTGGCGGAGCTGATGAGCGAGGGCACGGCGGTGCTGACGCGCGCCGACGTGATGGAAGGCGTACCGGAGATGATCCCGGACATCCAGGTCGAAGCCACTTTCCCGGACGGCAGCAAGCTGGTGACCGTCCACAACCCGATCCCGTGAGCATGCGATGAAAATCCTCGTACTCGATGCCCAGGCCTGCGACGTGCTGCGCGCCCAGCTGGCCGACCTGTTGCTGGACGCCGTGGCGTGCGGCGCCTTTTCCAGTGTCGCGCTCGACTTCGACAGCCGCCAGGCCCAGGGCTACTGGCAGGACGTGCGCGCGACCGTCGCCGCCGGCACGCGCAGGCTGCTGGCCGTGTCGCATGAAGGGACGCTGATCGGCACCGTGCAGCTTGACCTGTGCCAGCGCCCCGATGGCAGCCGGCGGGCCGACGTGCAGGCGCTGATGGTGCACAGCCGCGCGCGCCGCCGCGGAATCGGGAGCGTGCTGCTGCGCGCCGCCGAAGCCGAGGCGCGCGCGCTGGGGCGCGACGCGCTGCGCCTGGCCGCGGAGCCCGGCTCCGGCGCGGAAGCGCTGATCCACGACCTCGGGTACGCACGTGTCGATCGCGCGGCGGGCTCCCACGTGGTGTACACGAAGACCCTCTTGATGCCGGAGGCCGCATGATCCCCGGCGAATACTTCCTCGACGACGGCGACATCCCGATCAACGCGGGCCGGCGCACGGTGACGCTCGTCGTCGCGAACGCGGGCGACCGCCCCGTGCAGGTCGGCTCGCACTATCACTTTCATGAAGCGAACGATGCGCTGCAGTTCGACCGCGTGCTCGCCCGCGGCATGCGCCTGAACATCGCGGCCGGCACTGCCGTCCGTTTCGAACCGGGCCAGCGGCGCACCGTCGAACTGGTCGACCTGGGTGGCGCGCGCATCGTGCACGGCTTCCAGGGCCGGGTGGACGGCCCGTTGGAAGGAGACGCTTGAATGGCCACGATCAGCCGCCAGGCATATGCCGACATGTACGGACCGACGACGGGCGACCGCATCCGCCTCGCGGACACGGACCTCGTCATCGAGATCGAGAAGGACTACGCCATCTACGGCGAGGAAGTGAAATTCGGCGGCGGCAAGGTGATCCGCGACGGCATGGGCCAGTCGCAGCGCGTGCGCGCGGACGTGATGGACACCGTGATCACGAACGCCGTCATCGTCGACCACTGGGGCATCGTCAAGGCCGACATCGGCGTCAAGGACGGCCTGATCGCCGCGATCGGCAAGGCCGGCAATCCGGACGTCCAGCCCGGCGTGACGATGGCCATCGGCGGCGCGACGGAAATCATCGCGGGCGAGGGCATGATCGTGACGGCGGGCGGCATCGACACGCACATCCATTTCATCTGCCCGCAGCAGATCGACGAAGCGCTCATGTCCGGCATCACGACGATGCTCGGCGGCGGCACCGGTCCCGCCGTCGGCACGGCGGCGACGACGTGCACGCCGGGCGCGTGGCATATTCACTCGATGCTGATGGCGGCCGACGCGTTTCCGATGAACCTCGGCTTCTTCGGCAAGGGCAATGTGAGCCGGCCGCGCCCCCTGGAAGAGCAGATCGAGGCGGGCGCCGTCGGCCTCAAGCTGCACGAGGACTGGGGCAGCACGCCGGCCGCGATCGACAGCTGCCTGTCGGTGGCCGAACGCATGGACGTGCAGGTGGCCCTGCATTCGGACACGCTGAACGAGGCCGGCTTTCTGGAGTC
>JBJMVU010000437.1:0-5022 GCA_045810485.1 Massilia sp.
ACAATAATTCCCAAAACAACGCTATTCAAAACAAGAAAACGAACTGGTAGTGTTCTTGGTCGAGCAGCACCTGACCATGTCGCAGGTGGCGCAGAAGCAGGACCTGTCGGATCCGGACGTGATCGCGGCCTTTGCCGGCCTGGTGCGCGACGAACGCCACCTGACCGCGCTGTACCTGCTGACTGTCGCTGACATCCGCGGCACCAGCCCCAAGGTGTGGAACGCCTGGAAGGCCAAGCTGCTGGAAGACCTGTACAAGATGACCCTGCGGGTGCTGGGCGGCGAGCCGCCCTCGGCCGACCGCGAACTGCGCGCGCGCCAGCAGGAAGCCCTGGCCACGCTGCGCCTGTTCGGACTCGGCCCGCAGGCCCACGAGGCGCTGTGGAAGCAGCTCGACGTCGCCTATTTTTTACGCCACGACGCCTCCGACATCGCCTGGCAGACGAGATCGCTGCACGACAAGCTCGGGCGCGACAAGCCGGTGGTGAAATCGCGCCTGGCGCCGATCGGCGAAGGCCTGCAGGTGACGGTGTACGTGAAGGACCAGCCCGACCTGTTCGCGCGCATCTGCAGCTATTTCGACCGCAAGAATTTCAGCATCCTCGACGCCAAGATCCACACGACGAAGGACGGCTACGCGCTCGACACGTTCCTCATCACGGACGAACACTTCGCCAACAGCTACCGCGACATCATCAACCTGATCGAGCACGAGCTGTGCGAGGTGCTCGTGCACCAGGAGCCGCTGTGCCCGCCTCTGCGCGGCCGGCTGTCGCGGATGTCGCGCCACTTCCCCATCACGCCGACCGTGGACATGCGTCCGGACGAACGCGGCCAGTTCTGGGTGCTGTCCATCGGCGCGAACGACCGCAACGGGCTGCTGTACTCGATCGCCAGCGTGCTCGCGCGCTACCGCATCAACCTGCACACCGCCAAGATCATGACGCTGGGTGAACGCGTCGAGGACGTGTTCCTCATCGATGGCCAGGCGCTGAACAACCAGCGGGTGCAGGTGCAGCTGGAGACCGAGCTGCTGGATGCGGTGAAAATTTAAGACTACGACACACACAACCAGCGTCGTCCCCGCGGAGGCGGGGATCCAATGTTGCCGGCGTTACCGTAACGCATGCAAACTTGGGCCCCCGCCCGCGCGGGGGCGACGTATCAACGTTTTTAGAAGTAAAAGATGACCGAACCAGTACGCCTCTCCAAACGCATGTCCGAACTTGGCCTCTCTTCCCGCCGCGAGGCCGATGAATGGATCGCGAAAGGATGGGTCCGCGTCGACGGCCAGGTGGTCTCTGAGCTGGGCAGCAAGGTCCTGCCCCATCAGAAGATCACGGTCGAGCGCCAGGCCGCCGCGCAGCAGGCAAAGCGCGTGACCGTGCTGCTGAACAAGCCGGTCGGCTTCGTCAGCGGCCAGGCGGAAGATGGCTACAAGCCGGCCGTCGTGCTCGTGAAGCCGGAAAACCGCTGGGCGGACGATCCGTCGCCCGAGCAATTCCACCCGACGCAGCTGAAATCGCTCGTGCCGGCCGGGCGCCTGGACATCGATTCCGTGGGCCTGCTCGTGCTGACGCAGGACGGCCGCATCGCCAAACAGCTGATCGGCGAGGACACGTCCATCGAAAAGGAATACCTCGTGCGCGTGCAGTACACGAAGCCGGGGCGGCTGCCGGACGCCGACCTCAGGAAGCTGAACCACGGCCTGTGGATGGACGGCAAACCGCTGCTGCCCGCAAAAGTGCGCTGGCAAAACGACGACCAGCTCAGCTTCACGTTGCGGGAAGGCCGCAAGCGCCAGATCCGCCGCATGTGCGACATGGTCGGCCTCAAGGTCATCGGCCTCAAGCGTGTAAGGATCGGACGCGTGAAGCTCGGCGAATTGCCGCCGGGCCAGTGGCGCTACCTGAGCGCCGATGAGCGGTTTTGATCATTAACGCTTCGAGATCGTGGGCACGGGGTGCCCACCCTGCGGCTACGGCGTCGACAAATCGTAGGGTAGGCTCCCCGAGCCCACGCCGCATGTGGCGAACGTTAATGGGCGGGCCGCACCTGCATCCACGGATCGAGCACCCGCAATTCAGCCAGCACGGCCCGCGGCGCCTCGACGGTGCCGCCGCTGTCCTGGTCCCACTCCAGCCTCAACTTCGATCGACCCCGGCGCAGGTCCACCCGCGCGTAATCGACCCACGCATCCTCGGCGTCGTATTCGAACGTCTTCAACCAGCCGGTCCGCAACAGCGCTTCCAACGTCTGGCGCAAGGCGAACGGTGGGAGGTCCGAAATCGTTTCCGGGTGTAACTGGGGGTCGTTGAAGACGCCCAGGTATCTGACGAATTGTGAAATCCACGCCATCGCTGCCTCCCAACATCGGTTGACGTTGATTTCAGTCTACTAAGGCAACGGGCATGTTGACGTTAGCTAACGCACATAGCGGAACTAAATGCAGCACGCATATGTCACAAATTTGTAACTGAATGTTTCATTCACGCGATGCGGCCTCTCTCAGGCAAGAATCCTGTGCAATTCCTCGATACTGACGGGTTTGGTGAGATGGTGCGAAAAACCCCGGTTGCGGGTCTGGCGGCGGTCGGCATCCTGCCCCCAGCCCGTCAGCGCCGCAATGCGCACGCCGGCGAAGCGTTCGTCCTGGCGCAGGCGGCGCGCGACTTCGTAGCCGTCCATGCCGGGCATGCCGATGTCGAGCAGAACACTGGTCGGCAGGAAAGACTCGACCATCGCCAGCGCGGCGCGGCCGTCGTACACGATGCGCACCTCGGCGCCATCCGCTTCCAGCAATAGCCCGAGCGTATCGGCGGCATCGCGGTTGTCGTCCACGACGAGGATGCGCTGGCCGTGGAACGGCGCGGACGGGCGGGCCTGGCCCAGCTGCGGCAAGTCGTCGCCGCCTTCGAGCTCGGGCGCGAGCGGCAGCCGCACGATGAATTCGCTGCCCTGGTCCGGCCCCGCGCTGCGTGCCTCGACGGTGCCGTGGTGCATCTCGACGAGGCTGCGCACCATCGTCAGGCCGATCCCGAGTCCGCCCTGCCCGCGCCCGGCCGACCGGTGGGCCTGGGCGAACATGTCGAACACGCACGGCAACGCGTCAGCCGGAATGCCGATGCCCGTGTCGCGCACGGTGGCCACGACCTGGCCGTCGTCGCGCCGCACGTCGAACCAGATGCGTCCGCCCGTGTCCGTGTACTTGGCGGCGTTGTTGAGCAGGTTCGAAAACACCTGCGTCAGGCGCACGCGGTCGGCCTCGAGGATGAGCGCCCCCTCCGGCAGCGCGACGGCGAGCTGGTGGCCGGCCCGCTCGATCATCGGCTGGCTCGTCTCGACGGCGCCGTGCACGATCTCGGCGAACGGCACCCGCTCCAGCTTGAGGTCGATCTTGCCGCGCGTGATGCGCGACACTTCGAGCAGGTCGTCGACGAGGCGCGCCATCTGCTTCACCTGGCGCCCCACCATCTCGACGACGCGGTCGGCCTGGCGCCGCCCGTCCGGACGGCGCATCAGCTGCACCGCGTTGCTGATCGGGGCCAGGGGGTTGCGCAGTTCGTGGGCCAGCGTCGCAAGGAACTCGTCCTTGCGACGGTCGGCCTCCTTTAGCGCCTCCTCGGCCTGCACGGCCCCCGTGATGTCGAGCGAGATGCCGACGTAACCACGGTGTTCGCCGTCGCCCGAATGCCAGGGCGACGCGTGGGATTCGAACCAGTGCCAGCTGCTGTTCTTCCCCATCGTCCGGATGCGCTGGGTAAACGCGCCGCGCGTGCGGATGCCTTCGTACACGTCGCGCAGGTACGCGTCCATGTCGTCCGGGCGCGCGATGCTTCGCCAGCCCGTCTTCCCGTCCCCGGCGGCAGGATCGAGCGACTGCGCGTCCGTGATGCAGCGCTGGTTCAGGTAGATGACGTTGCCGCTCACGTCGAACTGGTACACGAGGGCGGGCGACGCGTCGGCCAGCGCGCGGAACCGGCCTTCGCTCTCGCGCAGCGCATCCTCGGCGCGCTTGCGCACCGTGATGTCGTGGAACAGGATCGCCACGCGCGGCACCTGGCGCCCGCCGACCGGGTAGACGAAGAAGTCGTACCAGCTGCCCAGCGGCTGCGAGAAGCATTGCGAGCGGCTGGAAACGCCCGTGCGCACGACCTGGGCGCAGGCGTCCAGCCAGCACGGCTCCTGTTCCGGGCGCATGCGCAGCATGCCCGGCCCCACGTAGGCGATATTCGCCATGCGCACGGCGGCCGGATTCGCTTCCGCGTAATCGAGGCCGGCGGGCCGGCCGGTCTCGTCGAAGCGCACCGTCGCCAGCAGGAAGCCTTCGTCCATCGCTTCGAACAGCATGCGGTAGCGCCGTTCGCTCTCGGCCAGCGCGGCCTGGGTGCGGCGGCGCTCGTCGACGTCGATGTGCATGCCGACCCATTTGCGCACGCTGCCGTCGCGGTTGAACAGCGGCGCCGCGCGCGCATTGGTCCAGCGCCAGCCGCCGGACGCCATCTGCACGCGGAATTCGGCGTTCAGCATCCGCCGCGTACCGACGGCCGCGCGCCATTCGCGCAGCGCGTAGGCGCGGTCGTCCGGGTGCACGGCCTCGATCCAGCCCACGCCCAGCGACGCCGATTCCGCCTGGCCCGTATAGGTCGTCCAGCTGGGCGAGCCGTAGATGACGCGGCCGTGCGCATCCGTCTCCCACACGGTCTGCGCGAAGCCCTCGACCATCGCGCGGAACCGTTCCTCGCTCTCGGCCAGGCGCGCGTCCGTTTCCTTGTTCTCGGTGACGTCGATCACGAACAGCACGCAGCGCGCGTTCGCGCCCTCGCCCGAGATGCGCGCGGGTGCGAACAGGCCCCACCAGCGGCTGCCGTCCTTGCGCGTCATCTGCTTGGTGTACGGCAGCGTGACGCCGTGTTCGATGAGGTCGCGCAGCGCACGCGCCGACACGTCCCAGAACTCGGGCGGCGTCATGTCGCGCCAGTTCGGCATCGTGCGCAGTTCCTCGCGCGTGTAGCCCGTCAT
>JBJMVU010000438.1:0-31461 GCA_045810485.1 Massilia sp.
GGCCAGTCCCGCCGGCACCTGGCCGAACGCGGCTTCCAGGGCCAGCACGGCGCGGCGCGTGTCGAGGTTGTCGCGCAGGGCGTCCGCCAGGCGCTGCTGCTGCCATCCCAAAAGAATGGCGATGACCGCCGCGAGCGGCATCAACATCAACAGGAGCTCTGCACTGACAACGGGCACGACGATCCTCCGCAATACATCGATGGGCGTTTCACAAAATATCATTTCTTTTGCGAAATTCCTAATATATGTACCCAGACTCGCGGCGCTGAACGAGGGAAGCGGGATGCAAACGTTTACATATGTGGCTGCGCAGCATCATCCCGGCGCGGGAGCCCGATCGCCTAACAGAAAGCTGATAACAGTAATTTTACGTATTTCAAAGATTTGTCCGATCAATAATAATCGGCTGCATCAAGAAGACAGAGGAGACACATGTCATTTCTAATCGTTCTCGCCGCGCTGGCGTTCCTGATGTTCGCCGCCTACCGCGGCTACAGCGTCATCCTGTTCGCCCCGATCGCCGCCCTGGGCGCGGTGCTGCTCACGGCGCCGGACGCCGTCGCACCCGTGTTCACCGGCATCTTCATGGAAAAGATGGTCGGCTTCGTCAAGCTGTACTTCCCCGTGTTCATGCTGGGCGCCGTGTTCGGCAAGGTGATCGAATTGTCCGGCTTTTCGGAATCGATCGTCAACGCCGCCATCCGCTACATCGGCCGCTCGCGCGCGAACGCCGTGATCGTCGCCGTGTGCGCACTGCTGACCTATGGCGGCGTGTCGCTGTTCGTCGTCGTGTTCGCGGTGTACCCGTTCGCGGCCGAACTCTACCGCCAGAGCAACATCCCGAAACGCCTGATGCCGGGCGCGATCGCGCTGGGCGCGTTCTCGTTCACGATGGATTCGCTGCCCGGTACGCCGCAAATCCAAAATATCATCCCGACGACGTTCTTCAAGACGACGTCGTGGGCCGCGCCCGTGCTGGGCGCCGTCGGTTCGCTGTTCATCATCGTCGTGGGCCTGTCGTACCTGGAATGGCGCCGCCGCGCGGCGCTGGCCAGGGGCGAAGGCTACGGCACGACGCTCGTCAACGAGCCGGAACGCACGCAGGCGACCTCGCTGCCGCATCCGGCGCTGGCGATCCTGCCGCTGATCGTCGTGGGCGTGGCCAACTTCATCCTCACGCGCATGATCCCGCAATGGTATGGCGATGCGTTCACGGTGCCGGCCGAGATCCTGCCGGGCGTGCACACGCCGGTGACGGCCACGATCAAGACCGTCGTCGCGATCTGGGCGGTGGAAGCGGCGCTGCTGCTGGGGATCGTCGTCGTGATCCTGACCGCGTTCCGCCGCGTGAGCGCCCGTTTCGCGGACGGCTCGAAGGCGGCCGTCGGCGGCGCGCTGCTGGCCGCGATGAACACGGCGTCGGAATATGGTTTCGGCGGCGTGATCGCGGCGCTGCCGGGCTTCATCGTCGTCAGCGATGCGCTGAAAAGCATCCCGAATCCGCTGGTGAACGCGGCCGTGTCGGTGAGCTCCCTCGCGGGCATCACGGGCTCCGCGTCGGGCGGCATGAGCATCGCGCTGGCCGCGATGTCGGACCTGTTCATCAAGGGCGCGCAGGCCGCGCAGATCCCGCTGGAAGTGCTGCATCGCGTGGTGTCGATGGCGAGCGGCGGCATGGACACGCTGCCGCACAACGGCGCGGTCATCACGCTACTGGCGGTGACGGGGCTCACGCACAAGGAATCGTATCGCGAGATTTTTGCCGTCACCGTCATCAAGACGCTGGCGGTGTTCTTCGTGATCGCGTTTTACTACGTCACGGGACTCGTGTGAACGTCGCCCCCGCGCAGGCGGGGGCCCAAGTTTTACGCGTTACCACAGCGCTGACAAAATTGGGTTGCCGCCTGCGCGGGAACGACGGTCTCCAGGGTATCAGCCGCGCTTGCGCTTGTACGCCGCCGTCATGCCCAGCAGCGCCGTCATCGCCAGCAATGCGGACGACGGCTCCGGCACCTCGGCCGCGGCCACGGTGGCGGCCGTGATCGTGAACGTGTCGCCCGCACGCAGGCCGTTCGTATCCAGCAGCCAGTCGGTCGCACCCGGCGCGCCCAGCGCATTCCCGAACTGGAACTCGGCCCATTCCGGCGCGCTGAACGCGATGTTCGCCGTGTGCGCACCGGACGTGGTGGACCCCACCGTCCCGAAGGCCGGCGTCACGCTGCCGGCCGCGAAGAACGCGATGCCGTTCAGGGAAAAGCTGAATTCATCGAGCGCGGCGCCGGCCACATTGCGCACGAGCGCATTGAAGGCGAGGGGACCGGCCAGGTCGCCGGCTTCCAGCACGAAGCTGAAGGTCGTCGGCGTGAACGTGGCGAGATCCAGGTCGAACGAGGCCAGGCCCGCGCCGCTGTAATCGGCCACCGTATTCGTTCCCGAGGTGGCGGTCAGGATCGCAGCCTGGGACTGCGGCAGTGCCAGCGCGGCCGCCAGGGCGAATGCGCCCATCAGTGTGTTCTTCATGTCGTATCCTTTCGATGGCGGATCAGAGCGGGCCCCTGGCCCACGGACCGGAGATCGCGAACGTGATGCCCGGGGTCTGGATGTTCACGAACAGGTAGCGGCCCGTCGGGTCGAAGCAGGCGCCCGCGAACTCGTTGCCGCGGTGGTCGCCGGCCAGCGTATCCAGCTTGCCGGCCGCGTTCAGTTGCGACGTCGTCAGCTGCACGTTGTTCTTGGCGAAGATGTAGGCGTCGCCGCCCTGCGTGATGCCCATCAGGCGCTGGCCGTAGCCGAAGGTGTCGGTGGTGGCCGTGGACGCGTCCTCGCAGATCAGGATGGCGTTGCGCGGGCTGACCGTGAGGTTGTCCCCCATATTGCCCACCGTCGTGTTCGGGCTCGAATAGATGCAGCGGAAGACCTGCGTGGCGAGGTCCAGTTCCCAGATCGCGCCGCGCGCCACGCTGCCGCCCGACGTGTCCATCACGTACATCTTGCCCTGCGCGTACCAGATGCCTTCGCCGCGGTTCATGCGCAGCGCGCCCTGCAGCCAGCCCTGCACGAACGGGCCGGCCGCGTTGCTGATGGTCGTGCCGGACGGGCCGGTGGCGTTGCCGCGGTTCTGGTCCGGATTCGCGATGGGCACCCATTCCAGCACGTACGCGTCGCCCTTCAGCGCGCCCGCCACGTTGGCGTTCGGCGTGCCTTTGACCCTCGCCATCTGCAGCACGCCGCCGCGCGCCAGCGCGCCGTAGCCGCCGTTCCTGTCGTCCGGGATGTAGCGGTAGAAGCCCGACTTGCCCGACGAATCTTCCGTCATGTAGACGATGCTCGTGGCCGGATCGACGGCCGCCGCCTCGTGCGCGAAGCGGCCCATGCCGACGATCGGCTGGCCCGTCGTCTGCGTCGTGTCCGGCGACACTTCGAACACGTAACCGTGCTTCTTGCCCGATGCAGTGACGTTGTCCGAGCCGATCTCCTCGCACGACAGCCACGTGCCCCACGGCGTGATGCCGCCCGCGCAGTTGCCGTCCGTGCCGCCCAGGCTCGGCGTCACGCTGACCCAGGCGCCGTCGCGGAACAGCAGGTTCGTCGTGCCGCCGCCCAGCACCGTGCTCGCGCCGGCGCTGCTGGCGCCCGTGTCGTACGCGCCGAACGCGTTGATGAATTTGTTCGGGCTGACGGCGTGCGCCTCGTGGTTGCGGACCAGGACGAGCTCCGTGCTGCGGCCCACCTTGCGCGTCAGGACGACGCCCATGCCGTCGTGCGCGGCGGGGCAGGGTTTACCATCGGTCATCGTGTCGCCGGTCCAGCCGAAGCTTTTATACGTGAAGCCGGCCGGCAGCTGCAGCAGCGGCAGGCCGGTGGCCAAATCGTTGACGGGGGCGATGGGGCCGTACGGGCTGTCGACCAGGACGCTGGCGCCACCCGCGGCCAGCGCCTCGCGCGCCTGCAGGGCGGCGAAGGCGCCGACGAACGGCAGGGTGCTCAACCCCTTGAGCAGGTTGCGCCGCGACGGCGAGATGTCGTTGTGAGTCATGCTGAGCTTTCTCCATAGGGATGGATTGCACCGGCACTTGGCGGCCGGTTTGCGTGCCGGGATGGCACGTGCTCATGCATTAAAACAAACGAAAACTACCGTTCGATGACAGTAAAAAGACAACAGTCACATGGGCGTGACGATCCGCACCACCGTCTCGCAATAATCGCGGAAGCCCATGCGCAGGTAGAAGTCGTGGGCGGCCTGGTTGGCGCTCATCACGTGCAGGAACGGGATCTCGCCGCGCGCGAGCTGGCGCTGGATGACTTTTTGCATCAGGCGCTTCGCGTAGCCGCGGCCCTGGTAGTCCGGGTGCGTGCACACGCCGCTGATTTCGCGATAGGGGCCCGCCGTCGTGCGTTCGCCCGCCATCGCGACGAGGCGGCCGTCTTCGAAGCAGCCGAAGTAGTCGCCCATCTCGATGGTGCGCGGACCGAACGGGCCGGGGCGCGTCAGCCGGGCCAGCGCCAGCGCCTCGTCCGCGTGGCCGGCTCCCAGCGGCAGGGCCTCCGGCGCGGGATTGCTGGCCGGGCCCGGGCGGCCGTCCCACACGAGACGGAACATGTTCGCATCGACCTCGATGCGCCAGCCGTCCGGCGCGGGGCCGGACCAGACGTCGCAATAAAACTGCTCGCCGGGCGCGCAGAACGGACGCAACGCGGCAAAGTCGGGCTGCTGCGGATCGGGAAAGCCGACGATGGGCGACAACCCCGGCGCATAGCGGCGCGCCTGGCCGGTGCCGGTGGAGAGGTGGCGGTGCGGGCCGTCGAGGCAGTTCCAGAAGATGTTGTCGAGCGGGTGGGTCATGCCTTTATTATGCAGGCAGCTTGAGGATCCAGTCGAGCAGCGGCCGGGCCGCGTCTTCCCAGTGCGGATCGAGCATCAGCGCATGCGCCAGCCGCGGCACGAGATGCGGCGTCACGCCGTAGTAGGTCGCGGTGCCGCGCACGGCGTCGGAACGGATGAAGCGGTCGTCCTCGCCGCCCAGCACGAACATGGGCGGCGCCTGCCACGGCATCGGCGCGAACGGCCGCCAGCCCTGCAGCTCGATGCCCACGTGGCGCGACTCGCCCTGCACGCGGCGCGCGAAGCGGGCATAGTCCGCGTCGGGCAGCTCGTCGGAAAACAGGTGGCGGCGCATGATGTCCGGGTCGAGCGTGTGCGGTTCGGCAAAGCGCAGGCGCGCCAGTTGATGGAACAGGTCGGGCGACGACAGCATCATCTGCCACGCCGAATACGCGAGGCCCCACGGCGGCACGGACGCGAGCAGCGCCACGCCGGCCGCGTGGCCGCCGCTGCGGATCCAGTCCTGCACGACGGCGCCGCCGAGCGAGTGGCCGACGACGACGAGCGGCGCGTCGCCCAGTCGCGCGATGGTCGTGCGCAGGTCGTCCGTGTAGTCGGCCAGGCGCCAGTCGTTCAACCGTTCGCGCCCGTAGCTGCCGCCATGGCCGCGCAGGCTGAGCGCATGGACCTCGAAGCCGGCGTCGGCAAACCAGGGCATGACATGCTCTTCCCACACCCAGGCGCCCACGCAGATGCCGTGTACCAGCAGCAGGCGCGGACTGTCCGGACGGGGCTTCGCCGGGCGGCGCGTGATCAGTTCGAGTTCCATGCGGTCGTCGTGAGTGGCTCTCGACTGTATGTTAGCGCAAACGGGTAAGAGTGGCTAACACATCGGGGCCGCTGCGCCTCGCGCTGGACCTGTCGTTTCGAAGCGGGGAACGACGCGAGGTGACAACGGTTTGCAAACCAGCGGATAGTCAACCGGAAGGTGTATTGATATACTGAAACAATGCTTTTCGGAAAAATAATGTAACCATCTGCTTATCGACCTTGCGGCTTGCCATGTATCGACATTCAACAGGAACCAACGTCCGCCGTACGGGACGGACACAGGGCTTCACCCTGATCGAACTGATCGTCGTGATCGTCATCCTCGGCGTGCTGGCCGCGGTGGCGTTGCCGAAATTCGCGGACCTCGGGTCGGACAGCCGTAAGGCGTCGCTCGAGGCGCTGGCCGGCGCCGTCAACACGGGGATCAAGCTGGTGAAATCGGTGACCACCGTCCGCGGCGCGGGCACGCCGGCCGGCATCGCCAACCTGACGTTCGTCGGCATGGATGCCGGGACCCAGGTGCGGGTCTGGAGCGGCTATCCCGACCGGTGGTGCGACGGTATCGGCGCGGTGCTGCAAAACATGACCGTCCCGGGCGGCGGCTGCTATCTCTCCGCCGCGGGCATCCAGGTCGATGGCTATACGTTCTATGGCTACGGGAACAACAAGCTGCCCAACGGCGACGCGGGATGGCGGATCGAGAGCGCGCCGACGCCGACGCAATGCTCCGTACAGTACACCTATAACGGGACCGGCGTTCCCCTCGTCAAAGTCAATACCAGCGGATGTTGAGGCACGGGGAACCCCGCGCCGCTTGATTGCGCGTGCAATGCAAATGGCGCGCCGCGGCGGCGTGCTTTTCGGTAGCATGGGTGGTCCAACTATCGGTTCAATGTCGATGGAGACCCGTTCCTCATCTGCCGCATCCTGCGTCGACGACGTGCTCATCACGGCGGAACTGGAGCGGCGTCCGCGCCGCGCGCCGGACTATGCCGCGGAGAACCGCGCGATGGCCGCGCTCGCCCGGCAACTGGCCAGGGATCCGCACGGCGTGCCGCAGAAACTGGTCGAACTGGTGCTCGCCTTGTGCGACGCCGGATCGGCCGGCATCAGTCTGCTCGAGGAGCAGGACGGACACCGGTTCTTCCGCTGGCGCGCGGCGGCGGGGCTGTTCGCGGACCACCTGGGCGGCACAATCGACTTCGCCGCCAGTCCCTGCGGCGCCGTGGTCGACCGCAATCAAACCATGCTCATGCGCTACGGCGAGCGTTGCTTCGATGCAATGGTCGGCTTCGAGCCGCCGATGATCGAAACCCTGCTCGTGCCGTGGACGGCGGAAGGCCGCGCGGTGGGCACGGTGTGGGTGATCAGCCATCGCCCCGAACGCGAGTTCGACGCGGAGGATGCGCGCGTGCTGCGCAACCTGGCCGATTTCGCGGCCGCCGCGTACCAGGCCATCGTCGCGCTCGAGGAAACGGCCGAGGGCCGGCGCGAGCTCGTGCAGGCGGCCGAGGAACGCACGCGCGTGCTGGCGGGGCACAACCGCGTGCTCGAACACGAGATCGCCCAGCGGCGCGAGGCCGCCGAGGCATTGCGCGCCAGCGAACAGCGCTACCGTGACCTGATCGGCGCGATCCCGGCCGGCGTCGTCGCGTGCGACGCGGCGGGGACGGTCGTGTTCCACAACGCCTGCGCCGACGCCTTGTGCGGCGGTCCGCCCGGCGCGATGCCCGCGTGCTGGGGGCTTGACGCCTGCGCGGGGAACGGCCACCGGCTGGAAAACTTCGCGGCGCCGCTGCGCGAGGTGCTGGCCGGGGGCGAACCCGTCGTCGACCGCGAACTGTCCATCGAACGGCCGGACGGCAGCCGCATCGACGTCCTGCTCAACATCACCCCGCTGCGCGACCACGCGGGCGGCATCGCGGGCGCCGTCAACATCGTGCAGGACATCACGGCGCGCAAGCGCGTGGAGCACGCATTGCGGGCGTCGGAACTGCGCTTCCGCACGCTCGCGGGCACGGTGCCGGTGCTGATCTGGCAGAACGACGTGGAAGGCCGCAACGTGTTCGTCAACCAGTACTACCTCGATTTCACGGGCAAGGACGTCGAAGCGGTCATGGGCATGGGCTGGCACGAACTGGTGCACCCGGACGACGCGCCCGCGTACATCGCCGATTACATGGACGCCGTGCGCACGCGCCGGCCCTGGCGCTACCTCGACCGCGTGCGCCGGCGCGACGGCCAGTGGCGCTGGTTCGACAATTACGCGCAGCCGCTGTTCGCGCCGGACGGCAGCTACGCGGGCCACGTGGGCGCCTCGCTCGACATCACCGACGCGGTGCTGGCCGAGCAGGCGCTGAAGGAGACGGACCGCCGCAAGGACGAATTCCTGGCCGTGCTGGCGCACGAGCTGCGCAATCCGCTCGCGCCGATCAGCAACGCGGTGCACCTGCTGCGCCATCCGGACGGCCGCCGCCGCGCCGACCGTCTCGTCGAGATGCTGGGCCGCCAGGTGCGCCAGATGATCAAGCTCGTCGACGACCTGCTCGAGATCTCGCGCATCACGCGCGACAAGATCGAGCTGCACCGCCAGCCGCTGCGGCTGGCCGACGTCGTGCACGGCGCCGTCGAGACGAGCCGGCCGCTGATCGACCAGCAGCACCATCACCTGGACGTGCGCCTGCCCGACGAACCGCTCACGCTCCATGCCGACAGCGTGCGTCTCACGCAGGTGCTCGCGAACCTGCTGAACAACGCGGCCAAGTACACCGACCAGGGCGGGCGCATCGCGCTGGAGGCGCGCCGCGATGGCCTGGAAGTCGAGATCACGGTGCGCGACAACGGCATCGGCATCCCGCCCGGCCATCTGCCCGAAGTGTTCGACATGTTCACGCAGGCGCACCGCGCGGCCGGACGCGGACAGGGCGGGCTCGGGATCGGCCTCGCGATGGTGCGCAGCCTCGTGCTGATGCATGGCGGGACGGTGGAAGCGAAGAGTGGCGGCGCGGGATTTGGCAGCGAATTCATCGTGCGCCTGCCGCTGGCCGAGCCGCCCGAGGCCGCGCACGCCGCCGCCGCCGCGGGCGCAGGGGCGGCGCCGCTGGCGGGGCAGCGCATCCTCGTCGTGGACGACAACCAGGACGCGGCCGATACGCTCGCGATGCTGCTCGAGGCCGACGGCGCCCGGGCGAGCGCCGTGTACGACGGCCTGTCCGCGCTGGCCGCGTTGGCGGCCCTGCGTCCGCACACGGTGATGCTCGACCTGGGCATGCCGGACATGGACGGCTTCGAAGTGGCGCGCCGCATCCGCGCCGATCCCGCCTGGTCCGGCGTACGTATCGTCGCGCTGACGGGCTGGGGGCAGGAGGGCGACCGCGAACGCACGCGCGGGGCCGGGTTCGATTTTCACCTCACCAAGCCGGTCGATCTGCACATGCTTCACGCGTGGCTGGGCGCGGACCGCTGAAACGCCTTGCGGTAGGCCGCCGGCGACGTCTGCAGCGCGGCGCGGAAATGCTGGCGCAGCGACAGCGCGGAGCCGAAGCCCGCTTCCTGCGCCACCACCTCGACGGCCGCGTCGCCCGTCTCCAGCATCCAGCGCGCGTGCGCCAGCCGCTGGGCCAGCAGCCACTGCTTGAACGACGTGCCCGTCGCCTGGCGGAAGTGACGCGTGAAGTTACGCCGGCTCATGGCGGCGCGCTGCGCCAGGTCGTCGATGGCGTGGTCTTCGGCGAGATGCCGCGTCACCCAGTCCAGCACGGCGGACAGCCGGCCGTCGCTGGGCGATACGGGCAGCGGCCGATCGATGAACTGGGCCTGGCCCCCTTGCCGGTGCGGCGCCACGACGAGCATGCGCGCCACGTGGTTGGCGGCATCCGCGCCGCACAGCCGGCGCATCAGGTGCAAACAGCAGTCGATGCCGGCCGCCACGCCGGCCGACGTCAGCACGTCGCCATCGTCCACGTACAGCACGTCCGGATCGACTTTTACGCGCGGGTGGCGGCGCGCCAGTTCGGCGGCGAGCGCCCAGTGCGTGGCGACCGTGCGGCCATCCAGCAGCCCCGCCTCGGCCACCGGGAACGCCCCGAGGCACAGCGCGACGATACAGGCGCCGCGCGCATGCGCCCCGCGCAGCGCGTCGAGCAGCGCGGGCGGGGCGGGGCGGCAGTCGTCGTGCCAGGCGGGCATGACGACGATGTCGGCGCCTGCGAGCGCATCCAGGCCGTGGCCCGGCACGATGCCGAAGCCGGCGCTCGTGGCCAGCGGCGCTTCGGGGCTCGCGCCGCACACCGTCAGCTCGAAGCGCGAGCGCGCGTCCGCGCCGGGGCGGCCGCTGAACACGAGGCACGGCACGGACAGGTGGAAGGGCGTCATGCCGTCGAAGGCGATGACGGCCACGCGGTAGGTGGAGGGATCGGATCGGGTCATGGCCCGATTATATCGAAGGTTGTCCTGCGGGCCACTGTCGGTCGCTGCGCCCGGCCGCGACAATGGCGTCACACAACCAAGGAGAGATGCCATGCAAGTGACCCAGATCCGCAATGCCACCCTGCTCATCGACTACGCCGGCAAGACCCTGCTCGTCGATCCGCTGCTGGCCGACCGGGGCGCCTACCCCGGCTTTGCCGGCACCGCCAACAGCCACCTCGCCAATCCGCTCGTCGACCTGCCGGTGCCGCTGGCGACGCTGTTCGACGTGGACGCGGTGCTCGTCACCCACCTGCACGCCGACCACTGGGATGAAGTCGCGCGGCGCAAGCTGCCGCGTAACCTCACTGTCTTCGCGCAGAACGAGGCCGATGCCCAGGCCATCCGCGCCGACGGCTTCACCGACGTGCGGCCCCTGTCGGCGCAAGGCGACACGCTGTTCGACGGCATCCGCATCGCCCAGACGCGGGGCCAGCACGGCAGCGACACGGTCATGGCCGCCATCGGGGCGCGGATGGGCGAGGTGAGCGGCCTCGTGCTGCGCCATCCGGACGAGCCCACGCTGTACATCGCCGGCGACACCGTGTGGAACGCGCACGTGGCGGACGCGCTGGCCGCGTACGATCCGGACGTCGTCGTGCTGAACTGCGGCGACGCGCAGGTGCCGGAACTCGGGCCCATCATCATGGACCTGGACGACGTGGCGCACGTGGTGCGCGCCGCGCCGCGGGCGACGATCGTCGCGAGCCACCTGGAAGCGGTGAACCACTGCATGCTGTCGCGGGCCGCGCTGCGGGCGTGGGTCGATACGCAAGACCTCGTGGCGCGGGTGCGGGTGCCCGACGATGGCGAGGCGTGCGTATTTCACCAATCCGTCACGGGTTAGCGGTAGGATGACGGAGGCGGCGCCGTGCCGCCTTCCCGCGAGATAGCCGATGCCCATCGACGCCACCGAATTCGACGAGTACCTGCAGTTCGCCAACGAGCTGGCCGACGCGGCCGCCGGCGCCATCCTCCCGCATTTCCGCGCCGGCAGCGGCGCCGAGAACAAGAGCGCGCACGGCTTCGATCCGGTGACGGCGGCCGACCGCGGCGCCGAGCGCGTGATGCGGGCGCTGATCCGCGCGCGCTATCCGCACCACGGCATCCTCGGCGAGGAAGAGGGCAAGGAAGAGGGTAAGGAAGAGGGTAAATGCGGGCGGGGGACGGGATTGACGTGGGTGCTCGACCCCATCGACGGCACCAGGGCGTTCCTCCTCGGCCTGCCGCTGTGGGGTACCCTGATCGCGCTGAACGACGGCACGCGCCCCGTGCTGGGCCTGATGAACCAGCCCTTTACGCGCGAGCGCTTCGTCGGCACGGCGCAGTGCGCGTGGAACGGCGGCCACGTGCTGCACACGCGGCCGTGCGCGCAGCTGGCGGACGCGTACGTGATGTGCACGTCGCCCGACATCTTCGATCCCGCCCAGCGCGCCGCGTTCGACGCCGTCGCGGGCCGCGCGCGGCTGCTGCGCTATGGCGGCGACTGCTACGCCTACTGCATGCTGGCGTCCGGCCTCGTCGACGCCGTCATCGAAGCCGGGCTGCAGCCGTGGGACGTGCAGGCGCTCGTGCCCATCATCGAGGGGGCGGGTGGCGTCATCACGGCGTGGGATGGCGGCGATGTGCAGCACGGCGGCACGGTGCTGGCGTGCGGCGATCGGCGTCTCCATGCGCAGCTGGTGTGCGAGTTGCAGCGCTCACTTCCGTAACGCGAACATAGCGAAAACGTCCGCGTGGGCGGCCTTCGCCCACGCGGACGTTCGTGATGTGTCGGCGTTACGGATTCCCGAGCCACGCGGCGAGTGCCACCAGGTCCACCGGCTTGGTCAGGTGATGATCGAACCCGGCCGCGCGCGTGCGCTCGCGGTCGGCCTGCTGGCCCCAGCCGGTGAGCGCGACGATGCGCACGTGCCGGTTGCCTTCGGCCCGGATGGCGCGCGCGACGTCGAAGCCGTCCATCTCCGGCATGCCCAGGTCGAGCAGCACGACGTCGGGTGCGAACCCGGGGAGCACCGCCAGCGCGGCCGGGCCGCCGTACACGACCCGCGCCCGCGCCCCGTGCGCTTCCAGCAGCAGGGCCAGCGTGTCGGCCGCGTCGGCGTTGTCGTCGACGACGAGGATGCGGTGGCCCGCCAGCGCCGCATGCGCCATGTCCGCGGCGCCGGCCGGCATCGCGTCGTGCATGAGCGGCAGGCGCACGACGAATTCGCTGCCGCAGCCCGGGCCCGCGCTGTGCGCTTCCACCGTCCCGTCATGCATCTCGACGAGCTTGCGCACGATGGCGAGGCCGATGCCCAGGCCGTCGCCGTCGCCCCGGTTGCCCAGGTGCGGCTGCGCGAACATGTCGAACACGTGCGGCAGTTGCGCGGCCGGGATGCCGCGGCCGTTGTCGCGCACGCGCAGGGCCACGGCATGGCCTTCGCGCTGGGCGAGCAGTTCGATGCGTCCGCCCGCGTCGGTGTACTTGGCGGCGTTGTTGACCAGGTTCGTGAGCACCTGCGTCATGCGCACGGCGTCGCCATGCACGACGAGGGGCGCATCCGACACGGCCACGTCGAAGCGGTGGCAGGCACGCTCGACCTGCGGGCGGCTCGCCTCGACGGCGTCGCGCACGATGTCGGCCAGGGCCAGCGGGCGCCGCTCGAGTTCGATCTTGCCGCGCGAGATGCGCGCGATCTCCATCAGGTCGTCGACCAGCTTGACGATCTGCCGCACCTGGCGCTCGACGATGCCGGTGAGGCGGTCCGTCGCGTCCCGCCCTTCCGTGCGGCGCATCAGCTGGATCGCGCTGCTGATCGGCGCGAGCGGATTGCGCAGCTCGTGCGCCAGCGTGGCGAGGAATTCGTCCTTTCTCCGGTCCGCGTCCTTCAGCGCCTGTTCCGCGCGCACGCGCTCGATCGCGGCCCACGTACGCTCGGCGGCTTCACGCACGAGGTTCACCTCGGCCGCGTTCCAGTGCCGCGGCGCCGCGTGGTGCACGCAGAACACGCCCGCGACGCGTCCGCCGGAATACAGGCCGACGCCGACGTGCGACGCGATGCCGACGCTGACCCAGCCTGCGCGCGTGGTGCTGTCGGAGAGCGGATCGCGCGCCGTGTCCTCGACGACGAAGGGCTCGCCCCGCTCGAACGCGGCGAGCGCGCGTTTGCCCAGCGCGGGCAGCGGATACGTGCCCGCCAGCGACGCCACGCCATCGACGTGGTCGCGCCGGATGTGGACCCGGCCGTCCTCGAATTCGCCGATCAGCACGCGGCTCGCGCCCAGGTGCGCGGCCACCATGCGCGTGGCCGTCGTCTCGATCGCGTCGGCATCGTCCAGCGAGCGCATCGCGTCGGACAGGCGCAGCAGGAAGGCCGCCCGTTCCTCGCTGTCGCGCAGGCGCGCTTCCAGCATGCGGCGCCCGGTCGTGTCGCGCGAGACGCCCACGACCTGCTCGACCGTGCCGTCCTCGGCCAGCACCGGGCCCCAGCGGAACTGGAAATAGGCGCTCGTGCCGGTGGGACTCGTGAAGTACACCTCGTCCTGGATGGTGACGCCGGTGCGGAAGATGGTGTCGAGGTGGCCGTCCAGGCGCGCGGCCAGGTCGGACGGGAAATCCAGGTCGGCGAAGCCGCGGCCCACGAGAGCCCCGGCTTCCATGCCGTACAGTTCTTCCATCGCCCGGTTGACGTAGGCGAAGCGGTGCGCGCGGTCGAACCCGTACACGAAGTCGGGCAGGGCATCCAGCGTCGTCGCGACGAAGCGCGACTGGCGCATCAGCTCCGCGTGCGCGGCCTCGCGTTCGGTCTGCGCCTGCGCGCGCTCGACGGCGGCCCAGGTGCGCTCGGCCGTCTCCTGCATCACGGCGAGGTCGGCGTCGCTCCATGGCCGCGCGCGGCCGTGGTGGGCGAACAGGATGGCGACGAGGCGGCCGTCCTTCACGAGCGGCACGTCGGCCACGGCGGCGGCGCCGAGCGCCGCGTGCGCCGCAAGCGCGGCGGCGTCCAGGTCCTTGGCGGCCTGCACGTCCGGCCGCACGACCGGCTGGCCCGTGCGCAGCGCGGCCAGCAGGCCGGGGCCGTAGTCGGCATAGCGCAGCTTTTCCGCGAGGCCCGGCGCCGTGGCGCCGTCGGCGTAGGTGACGATCAGGTGTTCGCCGTCGCCGCAGTCGGCCGCGTAGCCGATGCGGTCGATGGCGAGGTGTTCGCGCAGCACGCGCGCGGCTTCTTCTTGGATACGGCGCGGATCGGCCAGCGGGCGCAGGGCATCGTTCAGGCGCAGCAGGAAAGCCTGGCGCCGCTCGTCGTCGCGGCCCGCCTGCGCGCCGTCCAGCGCGCGCACGATCTGGTGCGCGGCGGCGGCGAGGGACGACAGTTCCGCCAGCAGGCGCGCGTCCTCGGCGTCGAACCGGTGCGCCGCATCGTGGGAGACGGCCCACACGGTGCCGATCGGCTGGTCGTCGACCGTCCACGGCACGAGCAGGCATTCGACCAGCGCCGGACCGTCGCAGCGCAGCGAGGCGAAGCGGCGCGCCGGGCCGTCGAACAACAAGGTCGTATTGCGTTCGATGACGACGCCGCACGGGCTGTCCCCGCGCGGCACCGTGCCGCCGGCCATGGCGGCATGCGCACCGGCCATCGCGTGCCAGCGGAACACGTCGCCATGCGCGCCGTGTTCCAGGATGCTGACGCCGGCCGTGCCGGCGCGGCACAGTTGCAGCGCGAGCTCGGCGAGCCGCTGCAATACGCCGTGCGGACGGGTCACGAGCTCGCGGCTGAGCAGCGTGAGGGCGCGGCTCTCGGCGCGGTGGTCGGGTATACGCACCGGGCGGCGCGCGAGTTCGTGCGTGATCAGGACTTCGTCGAGGGTTGCCTCGACATTGCCCGTGTCGTTATGCGTCATGTCTTCTCGTCCGTTGTTATGCCGGGCAGACTCTTCGCAGCTGAGCTACGAACGGGAAGAATAGGGTCAGATCGTTTGGCAGGGCAAGCAAAAAATGAGTTTTAGAGAGATTTCGTTTCGACAGTGTTGCCGATGCGACGATTCAAATTCCGGGTGGAAATGAAGGAGTGCGTTCGATAGCGCATGGCTCGTCGTTCCCGCGAAAGCGGGAACCCATGCCAAGCGTCCTGCACCTCAGCATGGGTCCCCGCGTGCGCGAGGACGACGATAACTAGTTGCCGACAGGCACTTCGTGATCGCCCAGCAGCACCTTGTCGGGCGTGATGGGCGTCGTGCGCAGGCGCTTGCCGGTGGCGTGGAACACGGCGTTGGCGACGGCCGCCGCCACGCCCACGATGCCGATCTCGCCCACGCCCTTGGCGCCGAGCTGCCTGCTGACGATGCGGTCTTCCTCGTCGGCGAAGATCACATCGATGGCGTGGATGTCCTTGTTGACCGCCACGTGGTACTCGGCGAAGTTGTGGTTCATGAAGCGGCCGAGGCGATGGTCCGTGAACGTCTCTTCGTGCAGCGCCTGGCTGATGCCCCACACGACCGCGCCGCTGACCTGGCTCGCGGCCGTCTTCGCATTGATGATGCGGCCGGCCGCGACGGCGGACACCGCGCGCGTCACGCGCACCATGCCGAGCTTCTCGTTCACGCGTACCTCGACAAACACCGCCGAGTGCACGGCGCGCGAAAACTTGCGCTGCCTGAGCATCTGCGGCGTCATCAGGTATTTTTCCTCGATGCGCTCGCGTCCCGCCCGCGCCAGCAGGTCGGTGAACGAAATGCCCTGGTCCGGCTGCCCGTGCGGGTGGATGCGGCCGTCGGCGAATTCCACGTCCTTCGCCTTGAGGTCCCGGAACGCCGGCTCCTTTTGCGCGAGCTTGAACAGCGTTGTCCTGAGCTTGTCGCAGGCGCCGGCCACGCCGCCGCCCACCGTCGTCACGTGCGACGAGCCGCCTTCCACCGGCGCCAGCGGCAGGGTGGAATCGCCCAGCTGGAACGTCACCCGCTCGAGCGGCAGGCCGAGGCGCTCGGCCGCGATCATCGCCATCACGGTGTACGTGCCGGTGCCGATGTCGGTCGCGGCGCTCGACACGACGAGGCGCCCGTCCGCATGCAGCACGGCCGACACGCGCGCGATCATCACGAGCGAATCCCAGATGCCCGTCGCCATTCCCCAGCCGACGAGTTCATCGCCATCCCGCATCGAACGGGGCTCGATGGGCCGGTCCTTCCAGCCGAAGCGCTCGGCTCCGAGTCGGTAGCACTGGCGCAGTTCCTTGCTGGAGAACGGCTTGTCCTCCAGGTGGTTGTGCTCCGCGTAGTTCTTCAGGCGGAACTCGAGCGGATCCATGCGCAGTGCGTACGCCAGTTCGTCCATCGCCACTTCCAGCGCATGCACGCCGTGCGCGGCGCCCGGCGCGCGCATGTCGATGGGCGTGGCGCGGTCCTGCTCGACGAGCTGGTAGCCGAGGTGGATGTTGTCGCAGGCGTACAGCTGCCCGGACCAGTTGACGACCACCTCGACGTAGTCTTCCAGGCGCGACGTCTCCTGGATCGCCTCGTGCCACACGGCCTGCAGCTTGCCGTCTTTGTCGGCCGCCAGCCTGACCTTGTGCCACGTCTCGGGCCGGTGGCCGACGCTGAACATCTGCTGGCGCGTGAGCACGACGCGCACCGAGCGCTTCAGCTTCAGCGCGGCCATCACGGCGAGCGGCAGTTGATATTGCGGACGCAGGCCGGACCCGAACGCGCCGCCCACGTACGGATTGCGCACCGTGACCTTGTTCTTCGAGAGCCCGAACACGTGCGACACGTACCAGCGGCTGTTCTGTGAACTCTGGGTCTTGTCGTAGATCGTCAGGTGGCCATCGTCGCCGTAGACGACGGTGGACGCGAACATCTCCATCGGGTTGTGGTGCTCGACAGCGTTGTAGTACTCCGCCTCGATTTTTGCTGGCGCCGCGGCGAACGCCCGGTCCGCGTCGCCCTTCGCACCGGGCGGCGTGAAGCCCGCCTTCATCGGGCGCGGTTTGTACGCCTTGTTCAGGTTCGACAGGAGGTTCGTGTCGTGTTCCTCGATGTCGTACGTGACGCGCACGAGGCTGGCCGCATGGCGCGCGGCCTCGAACGTCTCGGCCACGACGAGCGCCACCGGCTGGCCGCTCCAGAACACGCGGCTTGAAAACAGAGGACGGAACGGCGAGCCTCCTGGCGCCGTCATGTCCTTGTACGCGAGGTCGTTGGCGCGCATCTTCGGCCGGTTCTCGTGCGTGATCACGTCGATCACGCCGGGCGCCGCGCGTGCCGCCTCCGTGTCGATGGCCTTGATGCGGCCGCGCGCGACGGTGCCGCTGACGACGACGCCGTACGCGAGATCCGGCGCCGGGATCTCGGCCGCGTAATGCGCGGCGCCCGTCACCTTGGCGCGGCCGTCGGTACGCGACACGGCCATGCCGCTGTGGACGCGACCCGTCCCCTCGGGGGCCGTCGGCGTGCGCAGTTCGGGAATCAGGTCGGTCATTGCTTGTCTCCCTTTCGCGCTGCGGTCGTCAAGGCCTGGACAATGGCATTGCGCGCCAGCGGTATCTTGAAGTCGTTCTGGCCGTACCCGCGCGCGCCCTGCAGGATGCGGCCGGCGGCCTGTTCGAACGCGGCTTCACTTGCGGGCCGGCCCGCGAGCAGCTCTTCCGCTTCCTCGACCCGCCACGGCTTGTGCGCAACGCCGCCCAGCGCGATGCGGGCCGCGCGCACGGTGCCGTCGGCGGCGAGATCGAGCGCGGCCGCCACCGACACGAGCGCGAACGCGTACGACAGCCGGTCGCGCACCTTGACGTACTCGAAGCGCTGCGCGAAGCGGCGCGCGTCGGGCAAGGTGATATGTGTGATCAGTTCACCGGCCTGCAGGGTGCTGTCGACGTCCGGCGTGTCGCCCGGCAGGCGGTGGAAGTCGGCGAAGGGGATCGCCCGTTCGCCGTTCGCCGCGCGCACGTGCACGACGGCGTCGAGCGCGCGCAGGGCCACGCACATGTCGGACGGATGCGTGGCGATGCACTGCGCGCTCGTGCCGAGGATCGCCAGCTGGCGGTTGACGCCGGCCTTGGCGGGGCAGCCCGTGCCCGGCTCGCGCTTGTTGCATGGCGTGCCCACGTCGTAGAAATAGACGCAGCGGGTGCGCTGCAGCAGGTTGCCGCCGTTCGTCGCCATATTGCGCAGCTGGGGCGAGGCGCCGGCCAGGATCGCGGCGGCCAGCAGCGGATAGCGTTCGCGCACGAGCGGGTGGTAAGCCGTGTCGGCGTTGCGGGCGAGGGCGCCCAGGCGCAGGCCGCCGCCGTCTTCCTCGATTGCATCGAGGCCCGCGATCGGATTGATGTCGACGAGGCCGGACGGCGCCATCACACCCTCCTTCATGAGGTCCAGCAGATTGGTGCCGCCGGCGACGGGCCGCGCGCCCGGTGCGGCGAGGGCGGCCAGCGCGGCCTCGACGTCCGCGGGTTGGGTAAAGGCGAACGGGTTCATGGCGCGATGCCCATCACGTCGCACACGGCCCGCGCGATCTGCGGATAGGCGCCGCAGCGGCACAGGTTCCCGCTCATCAGCTCGCGCACGTCGTCGACCGTCCGCGCCTGGCCCTCGGCGACGAGGCCGGCCGCCGAACAGATCTGGCCCGGCGTGCAGTAGCCGCACTGGAAGGCGTCGTGGTCGATGAACGCCTGCTGCAGCGGGTGGAGGGTGTCGCCGTCAGCGAGGCCCTCGATCGTCGTCACCTCGTGGCCGTCCTGCATGACGGCGAGGGTGAGGCAGGCGTTGATGCGGCGGCCGTCCAGCAGCACCGTGCAGGCGCCGCACTGGCCGTGGTCGCAGCCCTTCTTGGTGCCGGTGAGGCCGGCGCGTTCGCGCAGCAGGTCGAGCAGCGTCACCGTCGATTCGACGTCGAATGCGCGGTCCTGGCCGTTGATGCGCAGGCGGATGGGGTAGTGCCGGTGAGCGTCCATGGCCGTCCTTGTCGAGGCAAAAACGCCACCATACGGTCCCCGCTGCGGCCTATCGGTTCGCTCACACACACAGTCTGGTCGATCTGGCAACGCAGTGTGTCATTTGTGCAGCAGCCAGCATGATTTTTGCATAAAGAATGAATTCTCATCAATTTTTTAGCGGTAAAATATTGGCAAAGTTTTACAGCGGCACGGGGTGTGCCTGCGATGCAACGGTTGTGGCCTAAGTGCACATTCCGGTGAGAATCGGATAGAATTTGTTGAAAAGGCGTGCTTCGCCGCTCAAGGATGACCATGCTCAGTCAACAAGATCTCGCCGAAGAAGCACGCCTGCAGGCCTTGCACGCGCTGGGGTTGCTCGATACGCCCCGGGAAGACCGGTTCGACCGTTTCACCCGTCTTGCGCTGGCGGCATTCAACGTCCCGATCGCGCTCGTGTCGCTCGTCGACCGCGAACGGCAGTGGTTCAAGTCGCACGCCGGCCTCGATTACTGCGCAACGCCGCGCCCGCTCGCGTTCTGCAGCCACGCCATCGCCCTCGACGACATGCTCGTCGTATCCGACACGCTGGCCGACGAGCGGTTCGCGACGCATCCGCACGTGACGGGCGCGCCCCGCATCCGCTTCTATGCCGGCCAGCCGCTGCACAGCGTCGACGGCCAGCCGCTCGGCACCCTGTGCATCATCGATACCGCGCCGCGCACGTTCGGCGGCGCCGAGCGGCGCATGCTGTGCGATCTCGCGCAACTGGTGCAGGATGAATTGAACCGCGACGTGCTGGTCGGCGCGCGCATGCGCGAGCTGCAGGACAAGAACGCCACCCTCGAACTGACGATGCGCCTGCGCATGGCGGCGGAAAGGGCCCTGCGCCAGAAGCAGGAACTGCTCGACGCCGTACTGGAAACGGTGGACGTGGGCGTGGTCGCGTGCGACGCCGAAGGCCACCTGATGCTGTTCAACCGCGCGGCCCGCGGCTTCCACGGTCTCGACGCGGACAGCGCGCTGCCGCAGGCCGACTGGACCGCGCACTACGACCTGTTCGGCGAGGATGGCCTCACGCCGCTGGGCCCGGACCAGATCCCGCTCGTGCGCGCGCTGCGCGGCGAGCGCGTGATTGACGCCGGCATGACGATCCACGTGGCGGGCGCGGCGCCGCGCCGCCTGCTGGCGAGCGGCCGCGCGCTGCACGGCATCGCCGGCGAGCCGCTGGGCGCCGTCGTCGCGATGAAGGACGTGACGGAACTGGACGCGTCGCGCGCGCGCCTGGCCGAGAGCGGTGAATGGCTGCGCACCATCGCCGACAACGTGCCGGCGCTGATCGCCTACGTCGACACGGGCCTGCGCTACCGCTTCGCCAACGAGCGTTACCGCGAATGGTTCGGCGTGAAGACCGGCGACATGATCGGCAAGACCGTGCGGGAATCGATGGGCGAGGCGTTCTATGCGTCGCGGCGCGAGGCGCTGGAGCGCTGCCTGGCCGGGCACGCGTCGCACCTCGAGATCGAGGAACAGCGCCGCGGCCGCACGCGCGTGATCAGCTCGACCTACCTGCCGCACATGCGCGACGGCGTCGTGCAGGGCATCTACGTGCTGTCGACGGACGCGACGTCCGCGCGCGAATACGAGCGCCAGCTGCACGCGCTCGCGCATTCCGACCACCTGACCGGCCTGCCGAACCGGCGCAGCTACGAGGAGCGCCTCGCGCAAGCCATCGCGCGCGCGCGCCGCGCCGCCGCGCCGCTGGCGCTGGCCTGCCTCGACGTCGACCACTTCAAGCGGATCAACGACAGCCTCGGGCACGCGGTGGGCGACAGCGTGCTGCGCGAGTTCGCGCGCCGGCTGGCGGCCACGGTGCGCAGCTCGGACACGGTGGCGCGCCTGGCCGGCGACGAATTCGTCGTCGTGCTGGAGCAGGTCGGCTCGCCGCTGGAATGCGAACGCGTCGCGGCCAAGCTGCTCGACGCGATCCGCCCGCCGTTCATGGTGGACGGGCACACGCTCGCCGTCACGAGCAGCATCGGCATCGCGTGGAGCGCGCGCCCGGAGCAGGGCGCCCTGGGCCACGCGGCGGACGAGGGCTTGTACCGGTCCAAGCATGCGGGGCGCGACACGGCGTCCGTGCTGGTCGTGGGCAACTGACCACCGCTTTTTTATAAAATCTTTACGGCGCCGCCAGTACGATACCAGCCACGATCATTGCTGGAGAACCTGGTTGGATACGCAGAACAAGAACATCGCCGGCCTCGCGCTGGCCGCCGTCGGCATCGTGTACGGCGACATCGGCACGAGTCCGCTGTATTCGCTGAAGACCGTCTTCGATCCCACGCACGGACTACCGCTCACGCCCGCCAACCTGGTCGGCGTCGTGTCGCTGATCTTCTGGGGCCTGTCCGTCATCGTATCGTTCAAGTACGTGACGCTCGTGCTGCGCGCGGACAACCGCGGCGAGGGCGGCATCATGGCGCTGCTGGCGCTCGCGCTGGGCGCCGTCGGCGACCGCAAACGCCTGCACGTCGCGCTGCTGCTGATCGGGGTGTTCGGCGCCTCGCTGTTCTACGGCGACAGCGTGATCACGCCCGCGATCTCGGTGCTGTCGGCCATCGAGGGCCTGGAAGTCGCGGCGCCGGGGATGCAGGCCTGGGTCGTGCCGCTGACGATCGTCGTACTGATCGGCCTGTACGCGGCGCAGCGCCACGGCACCGCCGGCATCGGGCGCTGGTTCGGCCCCATCATGCTCGTGTGGTTCGCGGCGCTGGCGGCGATGGGCGTGGTGAACATCGTGCGCAATCCCGGCATCCTGGTCGCGCTGAACCCCTGGCACGCGCTGCGCTTCTTCATCGACAACCGCGGCCTCGGCTTCCTGGCGCTGGGCGCCATCGTGCTGGCGTTCACGGGCGCCGAGGCGCTGTATGCCGACATGGGGCATTTCGGCCGCAAGCCGATCCGGCTCGCGTGGTTCGCCGTCGCCTTTCCGGCGCTCGCACTGAACTATCTCGGCCAGGGCGGCCTGCTGCTCGCGCGGCCGGACGCGATCGCGAATCCGTTCTACCAGCAACTGGGCGCGTGGAGCGTCTACCCGCTCGTCGTACTGTCGACCATCGCCACCGTCATCGCGTCGCAGGCGACGATCTCGGGCACGTTCTCGATGACGAAGGAGGCGATCGCGCTCGGCTTCCTGCCGCGCATGCGCACCGTGCACACGTCGGAGCGCGAGATCGGCCAGGTCTACCTGCCGGTCATCAACTGGCTGCAGCTGATCGCCGTGCTGCTGGCCGTGATCGGGTTCGGCTCGTCCGATGCGCTGGCGTCCGCGTACGGCATCGCGGTCACGGCGACGATGCTGGCGACGACGATCCTCACCTTCTTCGTGATCCGCTACCGCTGGCGCATGAACCTGCTGCTGTGCCTGGGCGCGACCGGGTTCTTTTTCGCGATCGATGCGGCGTTCTTTTCCGCGAACGTGCTGAAACTGCTGCACGGCGGCTGGTTCCCGCTGACCCTGGGCGTGCTGCTGTTCACGCTGATGCTCACTTGGCGTCGCGGCCGCGAGCAGGTCTTCGCGAACCTGCAGAAGCATGCGATCCCGCTCGACGCTTTCCTCGAATCACTGTTCATTGCGCCGCCGACGCGGGTGGCCGGCACGGCGATCTTCCTGCGCGGCGAAAGCGATGGCGTGCCCCATGCGATGCTGCACAACCTGTTGCATAACAAGGTGCTGCACGAGCGCGTCGTGTTTCTCACCGTGCACATCGCCGACGAGCCGTACGTCGACGCGGCGTCCCGGATCCGCATCACCGGACTCGGACACGGCTGCCACCAGGTCGACATCCGGTTCGGGTTCAAGGACGAGCCGGACATCCCCGGCGTCCTCGGCCAGTGCGCGGCGCACGGCCTGGCGTTCGACATGATGCGGACCTCGTTCTTCATCGCGCGCCAGACCGTGATCTCGACGCCGGGCGGAGGCATGGCGCCGTGGCGCGAACACCTGTACGTCGCGATGCAGCGCAATGCCCGCGACGCCGCCGATTACTACCGGATTCCCACCAACCGGGTCATCGAACTGGGCACGCAGGTCGAAATCTAACGATGGACGCCGGCGTCCGACGCGGCTAAGCTGGAGTCGGAGGGGACTCGGAGCGTTCAATGCACAATGCCGACCACGACGGCGATGGTTTGTCCGCGCTCGACGGCCAGCGCCGTCCGCTGGTGGCGCTGGCCGTCGGGCTGCTGTCCTGCTTTTGCCTGCTGCTGGCCGGCCTGCAGGGCTGGAGCGCCTGGCGTGCCTACGAGGCCCAGCGGGAGGACAGCCGCGTCGCCACGGCCAATATGGCGCGGGCGCTCGCGTCGCATGCGGAGACGTCGATCAGGCTGGGCGATGCCGTGCTGGCCGAGATGGTCGAGCGCATCGAGCACGACGGCCTCGGCGACGGCGCCACGGCGCGCCTGACGGGACGGCTGCGCACCATCACGCGCGACGTGGGCGAACTGCACGGGCTGTTCGTGTACGGGCCGGACGGCAAGTGGCTGACGTCGTCGCTGCCGCGTCCGATGCAGGGCAATAATTTCGACCGCGAATACTTCCAGTTCCACCTGCTGCACGGCGGGCGCGGCACCCACGTGGGCGTGCCCGTGCGCAGCCGCTCGACCGGGGTGTGGATCCTGCCGCTGTCGCGCCGCGTCGAGGCGCCCGACGGCAGCTTCGCGGGCGTGGCGCTGGCCACACTGAACCTGGCGTGGTTCGGCCGCTTCTACGACA
Source organism: Massilia sp. (assembly GCA_045810485.1). Lineage (GTDB taxonomy): Bacteria > Pseudomonadota > Gammaproteobacteria > Burkholderiales > Burkholderiaceae_D > Telluria. The sequence goes on from JBJMVU010000438.1 coordinate 23,804, forward strand.
GCTTCGACGTCGGCGAGCACGGCACCATCCTGCTCGCGCTCGACAACGGCACGCTGATCTACCGCCGGCCGTTCCAGGACGACCAGGTCGGCATGGACATCCGCACCGGCACCATCTGGCAGCAGATCCAGCACGACGGCCAGGCCGGTTCCATTGTGGCGACGCCCCGGATCGACAACGTCGAGCGCCTGTACAGCTTCCGGCATCTGCAGGGCTTTCCGCTGTTCGTCGCCAGCGGCCAGGCCACCGACGAGATGCTGGCCGGCTGGCGCCGGACCACGGTGCAGACGGCCGTGCTGGGCACGGCGGCGCTGATCCTGCTGGCCTGCGGCGGCGTGGTCCTCGTGCGCCAGATCCGCATCCGCGAACGGCTCGAGGGCGAGCTGCGCCGCCTGGGCGTCTCGCTCAAGCGCCACAACGCGTCGCTGCAGAACCAGGCCGAGAGCGACCCGCTGACGGGGCTGGCCAACCGCCGCCTGTTCGAAGACCGCCTCGTGTGCGAATTCGAGCGCGCGCGCCGCAGCGGAGCGTCGTTCGCCCTCATCATGGCCGACGTCGACCATTTCAAGCAGTACAACGACCGCTACGGCCATCCGGCCGGCGACGAGTGCCTGCGCAAGATGGCCGGCGCCATCGAGTCCGGCACGCGCCGGCCGGCCGACCTGGCCGCCCGCTACGGCGGCGAGGAATTCGCCGTCATCCTGGCCGACACCGATCTCGCCGGCGCCAACGCGGTGGTCGACGCGATCCGCGCGGCCGTGGCCGCCCTGGACCTGCGCCATCCGGACAATCCGGCCGGCCGCGTCACCCTCAGCCTGGGCCTGTACGTCGGCCACCCGGCGCTGGCCGAGTGCGACGACCCGCTGGCGTGGGTCGACGTGGCCGACCGGCTGCTGTACGAGGCCAAGGACGCCGGCCGCAACCGCGTCGTCGCGCGCGAGGGGCACGGCGCCGCGGCGTGATGCCGTGCGCTGCGCGGCTGTAAAAGGTCTACACTGAGGTGGAGCCCGTCTCGCGATCTCATAGGCATACCATGGAAGCGAACGACACATCGACCAAGCAGGGCAAGCGGACCCCGATGCTCGACGACCAGTTGTGTTTTGCGCTGTACTCGACCGGTCTGGCGATGAACAAGGTGTACCGCAAGCTGCTGCGCAAGCTGGACCTGACTTACCCGCAATACCTCGTCATGCTGGTGTTGTGGGAAAAGGACGAGCAGACGGTGTCCGAGATCGGCGGCCGGCTGTTCCTGGACTCGGCCACGCTGACGCCGCTGCTCAAGCGGCTGGAAGCGGCCGGCCTCGTGACCCGGACCCGTTCCACCGCCGACGAACGGCAGGTCGTCGTGGCCCTGAGCCCCGCCGGCCGCGCGCTGGAGCAGGAAGCCGCCGCGATCTACGACGGCGTGCTGTGCGCCACCGCGTGCGAACCGTCCGACCTCGCTGCGATCAAGCGTCAGCTCGACCTGCTGCGTGGCAAACTCGCCGACCACACGTGATGGTGCGGCGTGCGCGATTGAATATGTATGCCCTTTGGTAACAGACACTACGTTCAAAATTTTGCGATCTTGAACACCGGCTGCTATCGTAATGCGAGGTATCCATGACAACGGGGGAGCGCATGAACACCATCCATATCGCCTTGGCGGCCGGCCTGCTCGCCGCCGGCGTCGCGCACGCGCAGTTGCTCGACAGCGCGGCGGCGCCGAAGGAGCTGGCGACCACGCCCGCGCCGGCCCCGCCGTTCGCGAAGATCCAGCCCGTCCCGCGCACGTACATGGGCAATGCGGCGGAAACGGACGGCCTGCGGTACCAGGACAAGAGCGCGTTCGGCGTCTACGTCTCCGACCCCAAACTGTTCGCCGGCGTCAACCTGGCGCCGAACGTCGCCATCGAGACGGGCTACGCCAACCTGTTCACGCGCGGCTTCCACTTCGCCGATTACGCCCGTCCCGACGAAGTGAACGGCGCGCTCGGCACCAAGGGTTTCAACAGCTATCTGGCGGCGCGGCTCAACGTGCCCGTCGACGACCAGTTTTCCGCCTACGGCAAGGTGGGCGTCGCCGTCAGCGAACGCGTGGCCCACGACAGGACGCTGCGTTCCACCGTGTCGGATACCGACGTGGGACCGTACGTCGGCATGGGCGCGCGCTACAAGGTGAACGGGAAGGCGTCCGTGACCGCGGGCTACGAGCAGTACGGCAACAGCGCGAAGAAGTGGGGCGGCGACACCAACAACTCGGCCCTGCAGGCCAGGTTCAGGTTGGGCTTCTGAGCCTGTGTCACAATCACGCGCATGGAAAAACTGATCTTTGAATTGAAGCGGCTGTACCTGCTGCCGGACAGCCCGGCCGCGCACAGCGGTCCCGGCACGAACGCGGACCTCGTCTCCGGCGCGGGCCTCGTGCGCGCCATCGCGATCCCGTTCCGCAAAGTGGCCGGCGCCGACGCCCAGCACTGGGAACGCCTGTGCACCGTCGCGAACGGCCTGCAGGGGGACTTCGGTTTTCCTGCGCCCGCCGTGAGCGTGGCCAGCGCGGGTGGCTTCGTGCTGTGGCTGTCGCTGGCGGCGCCGGTGCCGGTCGCGGACGCGCGCCGCTTCGTCGCCGGCCTCGGACGTTTGTGGCCGGACACGCTGCCGCCCGCCGACACCATCGGCGTCCCGGTCGAACTGCCGCCGTGCGCGAACGCGGCGACCGGGACGTGGGCCGCGTTCATCCATCCGGGCATGGGCGCGTCGTTCGCGGATGAATCCGGGCTCGACATGCCGCCGCCCGCGGCGGGGCAGGTCGCGTTCCTGGAAGGCCTGGACAGCATCGCGCCGGGCCAATTCAGCGACGCGCTGGCGCGGCTCGACGCCCCCGCGGCACCTGTCGCGGCGCCTCCGCTTCCAGCCGCCGATGGCCTGCTGCTGAAGGACGCGACCCTGGAAGACATCGTCCGCGTCCTGCACGGTCGCGGCATCGAACCCACGTTCCGCTTCACGCTCGCACGATGAACATCCTGATGCGCACCCTGCTAGCCGCAGCCGCCACTGTCGCCCTGAACGCGCAGGCGGCGAATCCGATCGTCAAGGGCTGGTATGCCGATCCGGAAATCCGCATCTTCGGCGACACGTACTGGATCTATCCGACGTATTCGGCCGACTACGACAAGCCGGCGCTGGCGCCGGTCTTCACGCCGGCACAGCGGCGCATGCGCGACCGCCCGGACCTGATCTGGGCGCCGTTCCTCAAGCAGACGTTCCTCGACGCGTTCTCGTCGCGCGACCTGGTGCACTGGACGCGGCACGAGCACGTGCTCGACGTGGCGGACGTGGCCTGGGCCGCGTACGCAGTGTGGGCGCCGTCGGCCATCGCGCACGACGGCAAGTACTACCTGTTTTTCGGCGCGAACGACATCAAGAGCGACCACCAGGTGGGCGGCATCGGCGTGGCCGTCAGCGACCGGCCCGAAGGCCCGTTCCGCGACGCGCTCGGCAAGCCGCTGATCGGCCAGATCCACAACGGCGCGCAGCCCATCGACCAGATGGTGTTCAGGGACGACGACGGCCAGGCGTACATGGTGTACGGCGGCTGGAAGCACGCCAACGTCGTGAAACTCGCGCCGGACCTGCTCAGTGTCGTGCCGTTCCCGGACGGGACGACGTTCAGGGAGATCACGCCCGACCCGCACTACGTGGAGGGCCCGTTCATGGCCAAGCGCCGCGGCGTGTACTACTTCATGTGGTCGGAAGGGGATTGGACGGGGCCGGACTACGGCGTCGCGTATGCGATGGGTTCGTCGCCGTTCGGGCCGTTCAAGCGCATCGGCACGATCCTCGCGCAGGACGGCCGCATCGCGCGCGGCGCCGGCCATCACTCGATCGTCAACGTGCCCGGCACCGACGAGTGGTATGTCGCGTACCATCGCCGCCCGCTCGGCGAGACCGACGGCAACCACCGCGAGCTCGCGATCGAGCGCCTGTATTTCAACGACGACGGCACGATCCGGCCCGTGGTCATGACGAACGAGGGCGTCGTCGCGCGGCTCGTGCGCTGATCAAGGCGCCAGATACGCCGCCAGCTCGTCCGGCGTCCCCTTCGGAAACGCCGCTTTCAGATAATCGAGGAAGGCGGACACGCGCGCGCTCAGGAGCCGCCGCGACGGGTACAGGGCCCACAGCGCGATCTCCGGCCCGGCCACGTCGCCCCACCGCACCAGCCGGCCGGCCGCGAGATCGTGGCTGACCACCGACGCGGGCAAACAGCCCGCACCCACACCCGCGCGCACCGCGTCGCGCACCATCACGAGCGATGACAGGCGCAGCACCGGGTCGATCGCGATGTCCGGCTGGCCCACCACCTTCCACGCCGCCCGGTCGCTCACGGCACTGATGACGGCCGCCACAACCACGCCGTCCGCCGGCCGGGCGAGCCCGGGACTCGCCACGACGACGAGCCGGTCGCGCAGGAAGATGCGGCCGACGAGGTTCTCATCCGGATCCGGATTGACGCGGATGACGAGGTCGTAGCCTTCCTCGACCATGTCCACGGGCCGGTCTTCCGTCGTCACTTCCAGCCGCACGTCGGGACAGGCGAGCGTGAACCCGGCGGCCAGCGCCCCCATCGCCGTCTGCGAGAACAGCAGCGGCGCGCTGATGCGCAGGCGGCCGCGCGGCCGGTCGCCGCCCGACGCCAGGGCCGCCGCCGTCTCGTCGATCTCCGCCAGCAGCGCGCCCGTCCGCTCGTGCAGCGCCCGTCCTTCCTGCGTGAGCTTCAGCACGCGCGCGCCCCGCTCGAACAGGCGCAGGCCCAGGTCCGCTTCCAGTTCGGCCACGCGGCGCGACAAGGTCGCCTTCGGCCGGCCCGTCTCGCGGGCGGCGCGGCCAAAGCCGCCGTGGCGGGCGACGAGGTTGAAATCGGCGAGGGCGAGCAAGTCCATGTGTTCCACCTGTGAGACGGGATGTCCAATATTACCGTCTATCGGGCCGATGGTGGGACGTCTAAGCTGTGAAGCGTCAACCGACACTTTACGAACCCAACCAGGAGCAAACATCATGACCATTCTCGTCACCGGCGCAACGGGCAACGTGGGCCGCCACGTCGTCGACCAACTCGTCCAGCGCGCCCCCGTGCGCGTACTCGTCCGCAATCCCGGCAAGGCTGCATTTCCGGCCGGCGTCGAGGTCGTCCAGGGCGATCTCCTCGACGTCGATGCGCTGCGGCGCGCGTTCGATGGCGTATCGACCCTGTTCCTGCTGAACGCCGTCGTGCCCGACGAATTCACGCAGGCGCTCGTGACGCTCAACGTCGCCCGGGAAGCGGGCGTGCGGCGGGTGGTGTACCTGTCCGTCATCCACAGCGACGTGTACGTGAACGTGCCGCACTTCGCGGGCAAGTTCGGCGTCGAACGGATGCTCGAGCAGATGGGCTTTGCCGCCACCATCCTGCGCCCGGCCTATTTCATCGACAACGACGTCACGATCAAGGACGTGGTGCTCGGCCATGGCGTGTATCCGATGCCGGTCGGCGGCAAGGGCCTCGCGATGGTCGACGCGCGCGACATCGCCGAGGTCGCGGCCATCGAGCTGGTCCGCCGCCACGACGCCGCGCAACCGTTGCCGCTCGAGCGCATCAACGTCGTCGGCCCGGACACGCTGACGGGGAGCGACGTCGCCGCGATCTGGTCCGACGTGCTGCACCGGCCCATCGCGTACGGCGGCGACGGCACGGCCGCCTTCGAACAGAACCTGCGCCAGTTCATGCCGGCGTGGATGGCGTACGACATGCGCCTGATGAGCGAGCGCTTCCTCACCGACGGCATGGTGCCGGAAGCCGGCGACGTCGCACGCCTGACGGCGCTGCTGGGGCGCCCGCTGCGCACGTATCGCGAGTTTGCGGCAGGCATCGCTGCGGCCTGAATCGGCCACTGCGCGCGCGGTGCTTCGAGTTTCCCGAAGTTCTATTTCCGATATTTCTGATTCTTTTGTTGCTCTGACAGCTTTACACTTTGTTGGTCGTCAATATAAGGCGGCCTGCCGATCCAAAGTCGATCGGCGGAACCAAAGCTGAAAGGGAATCGAAATGAATCGAGTGTCATTGAACGCCGGCGTGAAGGTTGTCATCGCGATCGTCGTGCTGATCCTGCTGTTCGCGCTGGCGCCGTTCGGGACGGTGCCGGCCGGCCATCGCGGCGTGATGACGACGTTCGGCAGCCCGAGCGACCAGGTGCTGAGCGAGGGCATCCACTTCCGCGTGCCGCTGGCGCAAAAGCTCAACCTCGTCAACGTCGCGATCCAGAAGGGCGAAGGCGAGGGCGACGCCGCCTCGCGCGACCTGCAGACCGTGCACACCCGCGTGGCGCTGAACTACCACATCCGCCCGGATGCCGCGATGACGGTGTTCCGCGACCTGGGCAACGAGCCGGGCCAGCGCATCATCATCCCGGCCGTGCAGGAAGCGGTGAAGGCCGTCACGGCGCGCTTCACGGCCGAGGAACTCATCGCCAAGCGTACCGATGTGCGCGACCAGATCATCACCCAGTTACGCGAACGGCTGGCGCGCCACGGCATCGTGGTGGACGAGTTCTCGATCGTGAGCTTCAATTTCTCGCGCTCGTTCAATGACGCGATCGAAGCGAAGACGACGGCCGAGCAGCTGAAGCTGAAGGCGGAGCGCGACCTGCAACGCATCGAGGTGGAAGCGAAGCAGCGCGTGGCGCAGGCCCGTGCCGAAGCCGAATCGCTGGCCGTGCAGCGCCAGCAGGTGACGCCGGAACTGATCCGCCTGCGCGAGATGGAAAACCAGCGCATGGCCATCGAGAAGTGGGACGGCAAGCTGCCGAGCGTGTCCGGTGGTGCGGTCCCGTTCATCAACGTGGCGGGCGGCACGAAGTAAGCATGAGCGGCAAGCATGGCAAGCACCGTCCGCATCTGGCGCGGGCGGTGCTTGCCACGACGGGCTAGGCAGGCTTGCCGCTGTTCAGTCCCAGGTAGCGACCTTTCTCGTCGACGTGCGTCGGGTCGACGTCCATCTCGCTGTCCGGTACGGCAGTCAGCTTGTTGAGGATGATGAATTCCATCGTTGCGTAGGCATGCGCCAACGTCTCGTCATTGTCGATCGGGTGCTGCGCGAAACGGTAGACTTTTACGGTCATCGATGCCTCCGGTGCGGGCGCCGGCCCGTTGCGTTCCTTTCATAGGCTACCATCGAACAGCGTGGGTCATACGGGAAGCACGGGGTCGTAGACAAAAAAAGGCTGTGTGCGCGTTAATTCGGTAACGTGGCCGCTTAGCCGAGCTGGACCGCAGCGCACAGCAGGTGCGCGGGCGTCGTCAAGCGGTGAGCGCCCAGCACGCGCTGCCATCCCGAGTAATTGATCAGGTAGCGGCTGGCGACCCCGCGGAACCGTACCAGCCAGCTTTTGAAACGGCTGTGCCAGCTATTGACGTTTTGCACATGAATCGCGCCGCGCACCCGTTCGCCGGCTTGCACGTTCACCGCTTCGTGCGTGATGCCAGCCTCGACTGCGAAATGACGATAGGCGATGGCGCCGTCGCTGATCAGCAGCACGTCGGTGGGCAGTACCGGCTTGAGGCACTCGTGCAATTGCGCCACCGTCACCGGGCCGCGTCCCGTGTGATAGTCCAGAGTTTGCCCACTGCGGTCGCACGCGACC
>JBJMVU010000439.1:0-6403 GCA_045810485.1 Massilia sp.
ATACGTGTTCCCCGCAGGGGGAACACTTTTTACAGCTACATTCTGGCGGAGCGGACGGGGCTCGAACCCGCGACCCCCGGCGTGACAGGCCGGTATTCTAACCAACTGAACTACCGCTCCGTTTACTCTGATCGGTTCTTCACTTTGCAAGATGTCTGAAACTGACTGGTGGGCGCTGAGAGGCTCGAACTCCCGACCTAATCCTTGTAAGGGATCCGCTCTACCAACTGAGCTAAGCGCCCGTCCTCTGTTCCAGGGTCTTCTTGCCAACGTTTGTCATCACGTCCGAAGAGGCCCGAATCATAGCGTATCCCTTCGAAAACGCGCAAGGGTTTTTCCGAAAAAAATAGACGGGGATGTAAAGTGCCACGTTCTCATATACAACAATCTGTTGTTTGGATGTGTAAGCCGATTCGTATTCCTTGCATAAGGATATACACATAATCGACAATTGCCGGTTTATATGCCGGCAATATTTAGACATCGACATCAGGTGCGAGTTTGCCGAGGCGACAGCCTGCCCCTGGGAGCCTTGAAAAACCGTCGCGAGCGGCAGCAATATCGTCCGAGAAGCGCAGCTGTACGAGTAGTACAGCGAGCATCGCAGGATGACAGTGCAACGCGCAGCAGGTTTTGCGATGCTCCCCACCAGGGCGCCCCAGGAGAGACCGGCGGAGACAACGCGGCAGTTTTTTTCACTCTTCCCAGCTAGGAAAAACTCAATGATCAAGATGTCCAAGATGCACAAGCGCGTCATCGCCGCGCATGGCGCAATGCTGGCGCTCGCAGCCGTACCCGGCGGCGCAGCCCTGGCCCAGACTGCGCAGGCGACCGAACTGCAGACGGTGACCGTGACCGCACAGCGCCGTACCGAAAACATCAAGGAAGTCCCCGTGTCCGTCACCGCCATCAAGGGCGAGAAGCTGGACGTGCTCGTGTCCGGCGGCGCAGACATCCGCCTGCTGGCCGGCAAGACCCCCAGCCTGAACGTCGAGTCCTCGAACGGCCGCACGTTCCCGCGTTTCTATATCCGCGGCTACGGCAACACCGACTTCTCGACCTTCGCGTCGCAGCCGGTGTCGCTGATCTATGACGACATCGTCCAGGAAAACCCGATCCTGAAGGGCTACCCGATCTTCGACCTGGCCGGCGTGGAAGTGCTGCGCGGCCCGCAGGGCACGCTGTTCGGCCGCAACACCCCGGCCGGCGTCGTGAAATTCGAATCCGAGAAGCCGAACCTCAAGAAGACCGAGGGTTACTACAACGTGTCGTACGGCACCCACGGCACGGCCAACGTCGAAGGCGCGATCAACGTGCCGCTGTCGGACAAGTGGGCGATGCGCGTATCGACCCTGCGCCAGCACCGCGACGACTTCGTCGACAACTACAGCGACGTCGCGAAGACGAACAAGACCGGCGAACTGGACGGCTACAACGAACACGCCGAACGCGTGCAATTCCTGTACAAGCCGGACACCAACTTCAGCGCCCTGTTCAACGTGCATCAGCGCACGACCAACGGCAGCGCCCGCCTGTTCCGCGCGAACCTGATCAAGAAGGGCACGAACGACATTGCCGACGGCTACGACCTCGACAGCATCGTGACGAACGCCCAGAACTTCCAGAACCTCAAGACGAACGGCGCCAATGCCCGCCTGACGTGGGACCTGGGTCCGGTCATCTTCCACTCGATCACCGGTTACGAGTCGGTCGGCAGCTACTACAGCCGCGGCGATATCGACGGCGGCACGCCGCAAGGCCCGGGCTTCATTCCGTTCCAGTCCGAGACGGGCGGCTTCATCGACGACCTGAAGCAGTACTCGCAGGAATTCCGCGTCGAATCGAAGAACACGGGTCCGCTGAACTGGCAGGCCGGCGTGTACTACTTCAAGGAAGACGTGACCGGCGGCAGCGACGGCTACAACAGCGCCACCGGCGCCCGTACGTCGCGCCAGGCCAGCGAGCAGAACAACAAGGCGTGGGCCGCGTTCGGTTCCGTGACGTACAACATCAACGACGCCCTGTCCGTGCGCGGCGGTATCCGCTACACGGACGACAAGAAGGACTTCGCCACCGTCACCGCGATCGGCTTCACCCCGGTGGGTCCGAACAGCGTCAGCGAAAGCAAGGACAAGTTCAGCTGGGACCTGTCGAGCACGTACAAGCTGAACCGTGACGTGAACCTGTACGCGCGCATCGCCACCGGCTTCCGCGCGCCGAGCATCGCGCCGGCTTCGACCTTCGCACCGGTGGGCATCACCATCGCCGACGCCGAGACCATCACGTCGTACGAAGGCGGCATCAAGGCCGACCTGTTCGAGCGTCGTGCCCGCGTCGCGTTCTCGCTGTACGACTACGAGATCAAGAACCAGCAGCTGACTGTGGTTGGCGGCAACACCAACGTCACCAAGCTGATCAACGCGAAGAAGACGGCGGGCCGCGGCGCCGAGTTCGACCTCGAAGGCCTCGTGACGCCGGACCTGCGCGTCGGCGCCAGCACGTCGTACAACTTCACGGAAATCCGTGACCCGAGCCTGTCGCTGACGAAGTGCGCGGCCTGCACGATCACCGATCCGCTGAACGCCGCCGGCAACGTCCTGATCGACGGCAACCCGCTGCCGCAGGCACCGAAGTGGATCGTCAACCTGAACGCCCGCTACAGCATGCCGGTCGCCAATGGCGAGTTCTACGTCTACACCGATTGGTCGTACCGTTCGAAGATCAATTTCTTCCTGTACGAAGCGAAAGAGTTCACGGGCAAGCCGCTGACGGAAGGCGGCCTGCGCCTGGGCTACATCTGGGCCGACGGCAAGTATGAAGTGGCCGCCTTCGGCCGCAACATCCTCGACCAGCGCCGCATCTCGGGCGCCATCGACTTCAACAACCTGACGGGCTTCACTAATGAACCGCGCACCTACGGTGTCCAGTTCAAAGGCAATTTCTAAGTTTTACCAAGTCGTCAGACAGAAAGGCCGCGAGCGATCGCGGCCTTTTTTTTGCCTCGAAGATCGTGCCTAAAGCCGGGGTCTGACCCCGAATTGACGAGAGCACATTTCGGATCAATGTTCCTGCGCAACAAAACCGTTGAGGTCCGCGTGCGCCGTCGGGATATCGCCTGTAAGGAGCAACCGGGGCCTCGAACGCGAGTTGCTTTAAAGCTCGTGCACCAAAAAGTGCTCTGACCCCGAACTTGAAGTCTTGGCGACGATTGAGGTTTCTCAATGTTGAGACGATGCATATGTGAGCAACGCCTGATAGTCACGACGCATTGTTAATTCATGGGACTTAAAAAATCGATATGTTCTTCTGCTGAGTTCACAGTTTTCCGAAGAATCTAGGTTTTAGCGCTATCAGAAGCCGAATGTGTTGTATAGACATTGAATTCAATTGTGAAATTTCTACACGTTCATTTCTTTCGCGCTAATCTGGCATCCCCGCTTTTCAGACGGGAAATCGACGCTCAAAAAAGCGTTGAGACAACTAGATCTCAGGCAATCACGCCTGCGGAAAATCAACTTTTGTGTTTTTCTAAAAGGAATAAACATGAAGTCTCAGCAATCGAAGTACCCGGCAATGTTGAAACTGTGCGCTGCGGCCGTCCTCGGTCTCGGCGCCGGCGTCGCGGGCGCGGGGGTGCCCGCGAACGTGCCGGCCGCACCCGCCGCGCAGGGTGTGGCCGTCTCGGACAAGACCGACCGCATCATCGTCAAGTACAAGGATGAGAGCGCTCCCGTCGTCGCCAAGGGCGGCCAGGTGTCGGTCGCACGTGCCATGCCGCTGGCGGCCGCGCGCAAGGCTCTGGTCGACCGCGCCGGCCAGCAGTTCGGCATGTCGGTGAAGGAATCGCATTCGATCGCCACCGGCGCCCGCGTCTTCAAGCTGGACCGCAAGGTGTCGCTGGCCGACGCCGCGCAACTGGCGGCCGAGCTGAAGGCGCGCGATGCGTCCGTCGAGTACGCCGAGCCGGATCGCATGATGCACCCGCTGTTCACGCCGAACGACTCGATGTACAGCCAGCAGTGGGATTACTTCGAAGCGACCGGCGGCATGAACGTGCCGGCCGCCTGGGACAAGTCGACCGGCACCGGCATCCGCGTGGCCGTGATCGATACGGGCTACCGTCCGCACGCCGACCTGTCGGGCCAGATCCTGGCCGGCTATGACTTCATTTCCGACACCGCCGTCTCGAACGACGGCAACGGCCGCGACAGCGACGCCAGCGATCCGGGCGACTGGACCGCGGCGGGCGAGTGCGGCGCCGGCGAACCGGCCTCGAACTCGAGCTGGCACGGCACCCACGTGGCCGGCACCATCGCCGCGGCCACGAACAACGGCACCGGCGTCGCCGGCGTCGCGTACGGCGCCAAGGTCGTGCCGGTGCGCGTGCTCGGCAAGTGCGGCGGCTACACGTCCGACATCGCCGACGGCATCATCTGGGCATCGGGCGGTACGGTGTCCGGCGTGCCGAACATCGCGGCGCGCGCCCAGGTGATCAACATGTCGCTGGGCGGCGGCGGCGCCTGCGACACGACGACGCAAAACGCGATCAACAGCGCCCGTTCACGCGGCACCGTCGTGGTCGTCGCGGCCGGCAACGAGTCCCAGAACGCCAGCAACAGCAACCCGGCCAACTGCGCGGGCGTGATCGCGGTGGCGGCGACGAACCGCTCCGGCGGCCGTGCGTCGTACTCGAACTACGGCACTATCGTCGACGTCGCGGCACCGGGCGGCGATACCGGCGCGGCCATCCTGTCCACCTTGAACGCCGGCACCAAGGCGCCGGGCGCCGACAGCTATGCGGGGTATATGGGGACGTCGATGGCGACGCCGCACGTGGCCGGTGTCGTCGCGCTGATGCTGGCCAAGAACCCGAGCCTGACGCCGGACGACGTCGAGTCGCGCCTGAAGTCGAGCACGCGTCCGTTCCCGGCCAGCTGCTCGGGTTGCGGCACGGGCATCGTGGACGCCTCGGCCGCGGTGGATGCCGCCGCCGGCACGGGTGGCGGGACCGGCACGACGATCTCGGAAACGGAGTCGAACAACACGGTCAGCACGGCCAACAGCGTGACGACGTCCGGCACGACGGTCAACGGCGCGATGGGCAGCACGTCGGACTCGGATTATTTCGTCGTCCAGCTGCCGGCCGGCAAAACGCTGTCCGCGACGATGACGCCGAACGCGAGCTCGGACTACGACCTGTACATCTACAACAGCGCAGGCACCTTGTTGTCGTACAGCGAGAACGGCACGGGGACCGCGGATACCGCATCGTCGTCCAACACCGGCTCGACCACGTCGGCCCGCTATGTGCGCGTCGTGTACTACAGCGGCGGCACGGGTTCGACCAGCGGCAAGTACACGCTCAAGCTGACCTGGTAATGCGTTATGACATGAATAATAACCGTTAAAATTCAATTACTTAACGAAATTTTCCTGTTGTAAAAAACCCGAAAAGCGGCCCCGTGCGGGCCGTTTTTCATTACGCTGCATGGTTCAGTCCACTGAAAGGATGCAGCATGACGCAGCGCCACAAGATCTCTTCTTTGCTTAAAATTTGTGCGGCGACCCTGGTCGCCGCCGGCTTCGCCGGTCAGGCACACGCCCAGGCCAATCACGCCGTCGTCGAGACCGACCGCCTGATCGTCAAGTACAAGGATGACAGCGACACGTCGAAGACCGGCGTGGCTGCCCGCGGCATCGACCGTGCGCGCCAGGCCCTGATCGACCGCGCCGGCCAGACCTATGGCGCCACGATGCGCGCGCTGCGCGCGACGGCGAACGGCGCGAACGTCCTGCAGCTCAACCGCACGATGTCGCTCGACGAGGCGCGCCAGCTGGCCGCCGAACTGAAGTCGCGCGACGCCAACGTCGAGTACGCCGAGCCGGACCGCATCATGGTCCCGCTGGCCATCCCGACCGACCCCAGCTACACCCAGCAGTGGGACCTGTATGAAACCGCGGGCGGCATCAATGCCCCGGCCGCCTGGGACAAGTCGACCGGCGCCGGCATCAACGTGGCCGTGATCGACACCGGCTACCGTCCGCACGCCGACCTGTCCGGCCAGATCCTGCAGGGCCATGACTTCATCTCCACGACCACGATCGCCAACGACGGCGGCGGCCGCGACACGGACGCCAGCGATCCGGGCGACTGGACCCCGGCCGGCAGCTGCGGCACGGGCGTCCCGGCTGCGGACCAGCACTCGAGCTGGCACGGCACCCACGTGGCCGGCACCATCGCCGCCAAAGCCAATAACGGCATCGGCGTGGCCGGCGTCGCCGATGGCGCCAGGATCGTGCCCGCGCGCGTGCTCGGCAAATGCGGCGGCTATACCTCGGACATCGCCGATGCCATGATCTGGGCCTCCGGCGGCGCCGTCAGCGGCGTACCGGCGAATGCCAA
>JBJMVU010000440.1:0-7529 GCA_045810485.1 Massilia sp.
GAGGGCAGCGGTTACGTGTCCTTCACGCCGCCCGCAAGCACCACGATCGGCAACGGCATCCCCGTCACCGGCCAGGAAAAGCTGATCAACATCGCGGCCTTCGCACAAGCCCAGTCGGCCAGGGAATCGTATGACAACTGGCTGCCGAGCCTGAACCTGCGCATGAAAGCCACCGACAAGCTGCAGTTCCGCTTTGCCGTGGCCAAGTCGATGTCCCGTCCGGACTTCAACCAGCTGCAGGTGCAGACCACGCTGAGCGCCTCGAACCAGCAGACGACCTTCAAGGACGCTGCCGGCAACACGACCGCGGTCCGCTTCGACGGCACCAGCCTGACCGGCACCAGCGACGGCAACCCGCACCTGAAGCCGACCACCTCGACCAACGTCGACCTGACCGCCGAGTGGTACTTCGCCAAGGCCGGCTCGCTGACCCTGGCGGCCTTCAACAAGGACCTGAAGGACATCGTCACCACGCAGCAGTACAGCTACATTGCAAATGACGTCAACGGCAAGCCGCAGACCTTCAACGTGACCGGTCCGGTCAACGGCGCCAAGGGCTTTGCCCGCGGTTTCGAGATCGCGCACCAGCAGTACTACGATTTCGTACCTGACTGGCTGCGCGGCATCGGTACCCAGGCCAGCTGGACCTATGTGTCGAGCGAGCGCAAGCTGAACAAGCCTGTGTTCGAGGCGTGGTGCTCGGGTAACGACGCATCGTCCAACTACAACCTGTTCATCAACGGCTGCGACACCGATGCGCGTGCATTCGGCAAGACCCCGCTGCAGGGCCTGTCGCGTCACACGATCAACCTGGCTGTCATGTACGAGCAGCACGGCCTGTCGATGCGCCTGGCGTACAACTGGCGCTCGCGCTACCTGCTGGGCGTGACCCAGTGGGGCAGCCGCGGCACCAACGGCCTGAACACGAATCCGGCCGCGCCCGCCGACAAGTACCTGATCCCGACCACGGTCAACGACCAGGCGTTCGGCCTGCCGCTGTACCAGGCGCCGTACGGCCAGCTGGACGGTTCGGTCTTCTACGACTTCACGGACAAGTTCCGCGTCGGCCTGGAAGCCACGAACCTGACCAACGCGTACACGCGCCAGATCATGGAACAACACGCGGGCAACTTCACGCGTCAGGTGTTCATGAGCGGTCCGCGCTACACGCTGCTGGCCCAGTACTCGTTCTAATAGTTTGAGGGACAGCACCCCGTCCCGACGGGAATCCGCATGATTCGATACAATCGCTGATCGAATCCTGCGCACCGCCGCCGCGGCCTTCACAGGTCGCGGCGGCGCTTTTTTTTTAACAAGGAGCCCACATGAACATCCAAGGCCAAATGATCATCGGCCAGCAGGCCGCGCGCGGCAGCGCCGGCACGCTGCGTGCCTACAATCCGTCCACGCGCGCCGAGATGGAACCCGAATTCGGCGCCGCCACCATGGACGACCTGGCGGCCGCCTGCCTGCTCGCCGAGCAGGCGTTCGACGCCTACCGCGCCCAGCCGCTCGAGCAGCGCGCCCGCTTCCTGGAAACCATCGCCGACCGCATCATGGACATCGGCCCGCTGCTGATCGAGCGCGCCTCCGCCGAATCCGGCCTGCCGGCGGCACGCCTGGAAGGGGAGCGCGGCCGCACCTGCAACCAGCTGCGCCTGTTCGCCAAGGTCGTCCGCGACGGCCACTTCCTCGACGCGACGCTGGACTCCGCCCTGCCCCAGCGCACGCCGCCGCGGTCCGACCTGCGCATGCGCAAGATCGGCCTCGGCCCGGTCGCCGTGTTCGGCGCGTCGAACTTCCCGCTCGCCTTCTCCGTCGCCGGCGGCGACACCGCGTCCGCGCTGGCGGCGGGCTGCCCCGTCGTCGTGAAGGCGCACAACGCGCACCTGGGCACGTCGGAACTCGTCGGCAAGGCGATCCGCCAGGCCGTCGAGGACTGCGGCATGCCGGAAGGGACCTTCTCCATGCTGATCGGGGCCGGCTTCGAGATCGGCCTCGCGCTGGTCAGCCATCCGGTCATCAAGGCCGTCGGCTTCACGGGTTCGCGCACGGGCGGCCTCGCGCTCGTGAACGCGGCGCAGGCG
Source organism: Massilia sp. (assembly GCA_045810485.1). Taxonomy (GTDB): domain Bacteria; phylum Pseudomonadota; class Gammaproteobacteria; order Burkholderiales; family Burkholderiaceae_D; genus Telluria. The sequence continues at coordinate 2,088 of JBJMVU010000440.1, forward strand.
CGCAAGGAACCGATCCCGGTTTACGCCGAGATGAGCAGCATCAATCCGTTCTACCTGCTACCGGGCGCACTGGCCGCGGGCGGCGCCAACCTGGCGCAGGGCTTCGTCGATTCGCTCACGATGGGCACGGGCCAGTTCTGCACGAACCCGGGCCTCGTGATCGCCCTGGCCGGCCCCGACCTGGACGTGTTCCGCACCGCCACGACCGAGGCGCTGGCCGCCAAGGGCGCCGGCACGATGCTCACGGCCGGCATCCACCAGACCTATGTCGACGCCGTCGCGCGCCGCTCCGGCCTGGCCGGCGTGGAACTGATCGCCCAGGGCAGTTCGGACGGCTGCGGCTGCGCCGCGCAGGCCGCGCTGTACCAGGTGGACGCCGCGACGTTCCTGTCGAACAGCGCGCTGGAAGAAGAGATCTTCGGGCCGACGTCGCTGATCGTCGTGTGCGCGGACGAGAACGAACTGCAGGAAGTGACGCGCCACGTGGAAGGCCAGCTGACCGCCACGATCCACGCGACGGCCGCCGACCGCGAACTGGCCGCGAAGCTGCTGCCGACGCTGGAACGCAAGGCCGGCCGCATCCTGTTCAATGGCTTCCCGACCGGCGTCGAAGTGTCCCATTCGATGGTCCACGGCGGCCCGTTCCCTGCCACGTCGGACAGCCGCACCACGTCGGTCGGCGCGACCGCCATCGAACGCTTCCTGCGTCCTGTGTGCTACCAGGACGTGCCGGCGGACCTGCTGCCGGAGGCGCTGCGGGATGAGAATCCGCTGGGGCTGACGCGCATGGTCGACGGCATGCTGCAGGTCGCAAAATAATTGGCGTCACGCGCACGTCACGCGTGGGCGCAGGGCGCCCACCCTACGGTCACCATACATCGTAGGGTGGGCATTTGGGGCCAGTGGCCCCAAATGAGTGCCCACGCGGAGCGCATGCGGTACGCGCACGTCAATACGGTCACCGTACATCGTAGGGCGGGCATTTGGGGCCAGTGGCCCCAAATGAGCGCCCACGCGGAAAGCATGCGTAGTAAAAGTCGTCAACGCGGTTCGGGCGCCAACGTCCATTCCACGCTGTCGACCACCGCACCTGACTGCACCTCGATCCGATTGACGCCCGGCGCCAGACGCACCGGCCACCGGGCGATGTGCCCCTCGACGCGCCGCTCGCCCAGGTCGGCGCCATTCACCCGCAACCGCGCCGCCGGCTGGTTGCTGTACACCTTCACCTCCACATCCGCCACGGTCCGGCGCACCGCGCGGCGCGACGTGACGTAGACCATCGGTGTGGTCGACCAGTTGGCCTGATACCAGTAATACGCATCCTTGCGGACGGTGCGGTCCATGCTGACGAGGCCCTTGTCGTTGACGCCCGGCCCATCACCCTCGTTGCGGCCGCTCGATGCGAAGTCGAAGCCGGTCCACACGAAGCTGGCCCACAGCCACGGCGCCGCGTCGATCTGGCGCCAGGCCGCCTCGTGGTACAGCGCCTGGTACTGCTCCGGGTGCCAGCGACTGGGCGCCACCGGCCGGCGCACCGGGTCTTCCTGCTGCAGTGCGCTGCCGCCCGCGCCGTACTCGCTCAGCGATTCCGGCGTGTGCGGCCTCGCCGCATGGTTCGACGCCAGGAACGGGGCGAGATCGGCGAATTCCTTGTCGTACCAGCCGAAGTAGACGTTCGACCCGACGGCGTCCGTATGCATGGCCTGCGGCCCGTCGATCGGGGCGCAGCAGTTCGCGTACGCGGTCGGGCGGCTCGCATCCTCGGCGCGCACGAGCTTCTGCATGGCGTCCAGCACGCGGCCGCTGGTGCCATCCACCTTGTAGATCTCGTTCCCCAGCCCCCACACGAACACGGACGGATGGTTGAAGTTCTGGCGCACGAGCTCGCGCGCCTGCTGCGCCGCGTTGGCCGCGAACGCGTCGCTCGCGCCCACCTCGGACGTCAGCGGCAGTTCGGTCCACACGAGATAGCCCTTGCGGTCCGCCAGCGCGTAACTGTGCTCGTTGTGCTGGTAGTGGGCGAAGCGCAGGCCCGTGACGCCCAGGTCGGCCAGGATGCGGTAGTCGGCGTCGATGTCCGCGTCGTCGACGGCCACGCCCTTGCCGGGCGCGTACGTCAGGTGCACGTTCACGCCATGGACGCGGTACGGGCGGCCGTTCAGCAGCAGGCCGCGGTCGGGGTCGAGCTGCACGGTGCGTACGCCCACCTCGTTATCCATACGGTCGAGAAGCGCTCCCGCGCGCGCCACCGTCACCTCGCTCGTGTACAGATACGGATCCTCGACGCCCTGCCACAGGTGCGGCGCAGTCAACACCGCATCCAGGTCGACCGGCACGACGGCGCGCGCGGGCAGCGCGACGGACCGCTGCGCCGTCGTCACGACCTTGCCGGCCGCATCGCGCAGCCGGGCCGTGACGACGACGCGCTCCGCCCGCGCGCGGTCGTTCGCCACGCGCACGCGCCAGTGCGGGCGGCTCGCCTGCGGCGTGCTGAAATACACGCCCGGTCCACCCGCATCCTGCATGTCGACGTGCACGTCGGCCGTCGTCACGAGCCGCACGCGCCGATACAGGCCGCCGTACAGGGTGTAGTCGCCGCCGAGCGGCGCGACGTCCGGCTGGCGCGCGTTGTCGACGCGGACGCGCAGCTCGTTGGCGCCGGCCCGCAGCAGATCCGTGACGTCGAAGCGGAAGCGCGCGAAACCGCCTTCGTGGCGGCCCACGCGCGCACCGTTGAGCCAGACGTCCGTCGACAGCGCGGCGCCGTCGAATTCCAGCCAGGTGCGGCCCGCCTTGCCGGCCGGCGCGGTGATCGTGCGCCGATACCACCCGGCGCCGCGGTAGGGATGCGGCGACGTGCCGTCTGCCGCATTGAACGTGTGGGGCAGCGCGACGGCCGTCCAGCCGACCGGTGCGCCCCTGGCGAATTCCCATCCGCCGTCCAGCGCCGTGACGGTGCGGGGCCCCGCCTGGGCGGTGGCGATACAGGACAGCGCCAGGACGAGCACCCGGCAAACGCGGATCATGGTAGCGAGCATCTTTGGTTCCGACATAAAAAAAGGGCCCGCGAACGGGCCCTGGTGAGACTGACCGCGATCAGTGGTTATGGCGCGGCATGTCGTGGCCGACGCCGCGGTACTGCAGCGCCATCTCCATCACGGCGCCCGTGTGCAGCTGGCCGACGGTCGCGCGGTAGATCTGCTGCCACGGCGTCTGGTTCGGCGGGATCGGCGGCGGCGCGTCCTTGCGGCGCGCTTCCAGTTCCTCGTCGGCGATCAGCACGTTGCAACTGCCCGTGTTCAGGTCCACGCGCACGCGGTCGCCCGTGCGCAGCAGCGCCAGGTTGCCGCCCGCCGCGCTTTCCGGCGACGCGTTCAGGATCGACGGGCTGTCCGACGTGCCGGACTGGCGGCCGTCGCCCAAGGTCGGCAGCGCGTTGATGCCTTTCTTGATCAGCGCATCGGGCGGTTGCATGTTGACGACTTCCGCCGAACCGGGCCAGCCCACCGGACCGGAACCGCGGATCACGAGCATCGTGTTCTCGTCGATGCCCAGCGCCGGGTCGTTGATGCGGTGGTGGTAATCGTCCGAACCGTCGAACACGACGACCTTGCACTCGAACGCGTTTTCCGATCCCGGCGTCGACAGGTAGCGCTGGCGGAAGGCGTCCGAGATCACGCTCGTCTTCATGATCGCGAAGTCGAACAGGTTGCCCTTCAGGACCATGAAGCCGGCCTTCTGCTTCAGCGGCTGGTCGAACGGGGTGATCATTTCGCGGTCGTGGCTTTCGCGGCCGACGAGGTTGTCCGCCATCGACTTGCCGGTGACGGTCAGGCGTTTCGAACGCAGCAGGCCTTTCTGCTCCAGCTCCCACATGATCGCGGGCGTGCCGCCGGCGCGGTGGTAACGCTCGCCGAGGAATTTGCCGGCCGGCTGCATGTTCAGCAGCAGGGGCACGTCGTAGCCGTATTCCATCCAGTCCTCGGTCGCGATCTCGACGCCGGCATGGCGCGCCATCGCCACGATGTGCGGCTGCGCGTTGCTGGAACCGCCGATCGCGGCGTTGACGACGATGGCGTCGATGAAGGCGTCGCGCGTGAGGATCTGCGACGGGCGCAGGTCTTCGAACGCCATGCCGACGATCCGCTTGCCGGTCTCGTAGGCCATCTGGCCGCGCTCGCGGTACGGCGCCGGAATGGCCGAGCAGCCGGTCAGCGACATGCCCAGCGCTTCCGCGATGGCGTTCATCGTCGACGCGGTGCCCATCGTGTTGCAATGGCCGGCCGACGGCGCCGACGCGGTCGCGATGTCGATGAATTTCTGTTCGTCGATCTCGCCCGCGGCCAGGCGGCGGCGGCCCTTCCAGATCGCGGTCCCGGAGCCGACCAGTTCACCTTCGAACCAGCCGTCCAGCATCGGGCCGCCGGACAGCACGATCGCGGGGATGTCGACGGTGGCGGCGGCCATCAGTTGGGCCGGCGTCGTCTTGTCGCAGCCGGTCGTCAGCACGACGGCGTCGATCGGGTAACCGTGCAGGATCTCGACGAGGCCCAGGTAGGCCAGGTTGCGGTCCAGCGCCGCGGTCGGGCGGCGGCAGTTCTCGAAGATCGGGTGCAGCGGGAATTCCATCGGGATGCCGCCGGCGTCGCGGATGCCGTCGCGCACGCGCTTGGCCAGCTCCAGGTGGATGCGGTTGCACGGGCTGATGTCGCTGCCCGATTGGGCGATGCCGATGATGGGACGGCCGGAACGCAGTTCCTCCGGCGTGATCCCGTAGTTCATGTAGCGCTCGAGGTACAGGGCGGTCATCGCCGGATCGGACGGATCGTCGAACCATCGGCGGGATCTCAGACGCTTGTCGGTGCTGCCGTTGTGGCTGGCCATGCTTGGGTTCCTCCTGATCGGGCGAACACTGTGCGGACCACTGCGGCGGGTCAAGCGAGGCCGCCGGCAGCCCGCCCCGACTGCGGAACATGACTGACTCGTAACCGCAAATGTCTTGCCGCCTGCGTACTTTCCGGGCATCACCCGCGGGATGATGTGCGCGAACGCCGCATGAACCCTCTCGCCTGGCTGATCAGCCTTATCCTGCCTGCCTGCGGCTTTCCCGCGGCGGAGGGACTGCCCACGCCGCCGCTGATGGACGTGGCGCACATCGTCCGCCCCGATACGCCCAACACTGCCCTGGCCGCACCGGCCGGGTTCAGCCCGACGCCCGATATCGTGACGCCACTCTATCACATGCCGGCTGACCGGTTGTTCGCCCTGGTGCGCGACGTGGCCGCCGAACAACCGAAGACATACCAGGCCGCGCTCTATCCGGAACAGCGCCAGGTTCATTACGTTGCCCGCAGCGCGGTGTTCAATTTTCCTGACCTGATCATGGTCCAGGTCCGCGCCGACTCCCCGGACAGCAGCGACCTGATACTCTATTCCCGC
>JBJMVU010000441.1:0-12790 GCA_045810485.1 Massilia sp.
ACGCGGATGATCTCGCCGAAGCCGAGCGTGACGATGGCGAGGTAGTCGCCGCGCAGCCGCAGCGTGGGGGCGCCCAGCAGCATGCCGAACGTGCCGGCCACCGCCGCGCCGATCGGCAGCACGAGCCAGATCGGCGCATGCAGGCCGTGCTGGAACGTGTTCTTGAACCAGTCGAACGTGTCGGTCATGTGCGGCGACGCCAGCAGGCCGAACGAGTAGGCGCCCACCGCGTAGAACGCGATGTAGCCGAGGTCCAGGAGGCCGGCGTAGCCGACGACGATGTTCAGGCCCAGCGCCAGCATGATGTACAGCAGCGCCATGTCCAGGATGCGCACCCACGAGTTGCCGAACTGCGCGGCGACGAACGGGAAGATGAGCATCACGGCCAGCAGCACGGCCATGCTGGCGTACGACTGGCGGGGTTTGTGGACGGTGTCGAAAGTCAGGAGAGCCATGGCTATGTTCTCCTTACGCGCGATCGGCCACGCGTTCGCCCATGATGCCGGACGGACGCACGGTCAGCACGAGGATCAGCACGATGAACGCGAAGATGTCCTGGTAGTGGCTCCCGAGGAAGCCGCCGGTCAGGTCGCCGATGTAGCCGGCCCCCAGGCTTTCGATGATGCCGAGGACGATCCCGCCGATCATGGCGCCATAGATATTGCCGATACCACCCAGCACGGCGGCCGAGAACGCCTTCATGCCCGGCACGGTGCCCATCGCGAACTGGATCGACGCATAGTTCGCGCCCCACATCACACCGGCGACGGCGGCCAGCGCCGCGCCGATCGCGAACGTGGCGACGATGACGCGGTTGGAATCCACGCCCATCAGCCCGGCCACGCGCGGATTCTCGGCGACGGCGCGCATCGCGCGGCCCATCCGGGTCTTCTCGACGAGGAACACGAGGCCGACCATCGCGGCGGCCGCCAGCACGAGCAGCAGCACCTGCGTGTGCGAGATCACGGCCCCGCCGATCATGATCGGGTCGGACGACAGCTGTTGCGGGATCGGCAGCGGGCTGCGGCCCCAGATCATCATGGAAAACGTCTGCAGCAGGATCGACACGCCGATCGCGGTGATCAGCGGCGCGAGGCGCGGCGCGTTGCGCAGGCGGCGGTAGGCGATGCGTTCGATGAGGACGTTGACGAGCATCGTGACGGGGATTGCGCCGACGATGGCGATGGCCAGCTGCACGCCGCCGGGCAGGCCGGGGAAGGCGCCGTCCAGCAGTTTCAGGATGGACAGGCCGACCATGGCACCGATCATCAGCACGTCGCCGTGGGCGAAGTTGATGAGGTTGAGCACGCCGTAGACCATCGTGTAGCCGAGCGCGACGAGCGCATACATGCTGCCCAGCACCAGCCCGTTCAGGATCTGTTGGACAAAAGTTTCCATGCTTGTGTGGTTTCCTTTCGAACTAACAAAAACGGCACCCGTGGTACGAGTGCCGCCATTCAAGCAACATAATTCCGAGCGTCATCATAACATTGGAAAATGAAAACTTCGTCATTCCCGGCACTGCCGGAAATGACTCCCCGCGAAGGCGGGGATCCAGGTCATGGGCGCCGTCACGCAGCAATTGGGTTCCCGCCTGCGCGGGAACGACGGTTTTCCAGCTAACTTACACGTCGCGCAGGGTCACCACCGGCATGGTCAAATCGCGCTTGTCCTTGAAGAACGCGACATCGAACAGGGCGGCAGCCCCGACGACGTCCTTGCCGATGCGGCGCAGCAGGGTCGCCGCCGCCTCGATCGTGCCGCCGGTCGCCAGCACGTCGTCGACGATCAGCACGCGCTGGCCCTTGATGCGTTCCGGCTGGATCTCGATCGTGGCGCTACCGTACTCGCGGCGGTAATCGATGCCGATCGCGGCGCCCGGCAGCTTGCCCGGCTTGCGCGCCATCGCGAAGCCGAGGCCGCGCTGGTACGCGAGCGCGCCCGCGAGCATGAAGCCGCGCGCATCCATCGCGAGGAGGAAGTCGACGTCGAGGTGGGCCGTGCGCTCGGTCAGCGCGTCGATGGCGAGCTGCCAGTGGTGCGGGTTGTCGAAGACGCAGCCCACGTCGATGAAGTTGACGCCCGGTTCCGGGTAATCCTGGAAGAATTCCAGCGGAATGGCATCGAAACCGGAGGGCGAGCGCGGGCGCAGGTCGAATACGTTCATGGGTCAGGCAGAGGACCGATCAGGCCGCGGCGGTCGCCTTGCCGCCGTCCAGGCCCTTGGGCAGCGGGAACGTGACGTTCTCTTCGACGCCCTCGAGCGCACGCACGCTGGCGGCGCCCAGTTCTTTCAGGCGCTCGATGACGGCCTGCACGAGCACTTCCGGGGCCGAGGCGCCGGCCGTGACGCCGATGCGCTTCCTGCCGGCGATCCAGGCCGGATCGATGCCGGCGGCGTTGTCCACCATATAGGCCGGCGTGCCCTTCTTTTCCGCCACTTCGCGCAGGCGGTTCGAGTTCGAGCTGTTCGGGCTGCCGACGACGACCACGACTTCCACCTGCGGCGCCATGAATTTCACGGCTTCCTGGCGGTTCGTCGTCGCGTAGCAGATGTCGCCCTTCTTCGGCTCGACGATGTTCGGGAAGCGGGCCTTCAGCGCGGCGATGATCTCCGCGGTGTCGTCGACGGACAAGGTCGTCTGCGAGACATAGGCCAGCAGGTCGGGATTGCCGACGTTCAGTGTCGCCACGTCGGCGACCGTCTCGACGAGGTGCATGCCCTCTTCCGCCTGGCCCATCGTGCCCTCGACTTCCGGGTGGCCGGCGTGGCCGATCATGACGATCTCGGCGCCCTGCTTGCGCATCTTGGCCACTTCCACGTGGACCTTGGTCACCAGCGGGCAGGTGGCGTCATAGACCTTCAGGCCGCGCGATTCGGCTTCCTCGCGCACGGCCTTCGACACGCCGTGCGCGGAAAACACGAGCGTGTTGCCGGCCGGGACGTCGTCCAGGTCTTCGATGAAGATGGCGCCCTTGTTGCGCAGGTCGTTGACGACGTAGGCGTTGTGGACGATTTCGTGGCGCACGTAGATGGGCGCGCCGAACTGCTGCAGGGCGCGCTCGACGATCTCGATCGCACGGTCGACGCCGGCGCAAAAGCCGCGCGGCTGGGCTAACAGGATCTCGTTGTCCATGGTTCGGTAATGGGCTGTGGTCAGAGGACGGAAATCAGCTGGACTTCGAACTTCAGCGTCTGGCCGGCCAGCGGGTGGTTGAAGTCGAACACGGCGTCGTCGGCGCGCATTTCGCGCAGCACGCCGGCAAAGCGGCCGCCGCCCGGCGCGCGGAAGTCGACGAGATCGCCGACCTGGTAATCGGCGTCCGGTTCCGAGTTCTCGTCCAGGGTCTTTTTCGTCACGACCTGGATCAGGTCCGGGTTGCGCTCGCCGAATCCTTCAGCGGCGGTCAGGTCGAACGTCGTGTGCGTGCCTTCGGCCAGGCCGAGCAGGCGCTGCTCGAGGAACGGGGCGAGCTGGCCCTGGCCCAGCAGCAGCGTGGCCGGGGTGGCGCCGAAGGTCGTGACGATGTCCTTACCGTCGGCGGTGGCAAGACGATAATGGAGGGTCAGGTACGACGATTCGGTGACGACGGGAGCGTTAGTGGAGGACATTGTTGCGTGTTCGGTTGACGTGCAAACCGCTATTGTAAGCCACCCGTGCCGTCCCCGCCTCAGCCGTCGCGATTTCTGTCGCCGATCTGTTGCACTTGCAAAAACGCCATTGTCACCGGCTTGCGCATGCCCAAACCACCCTGCTCCCGTCGCGCGAATAATGCACGGTCGCGTCGACGGAGGGTTTTACATGAGTATCGAAGACTGGCCGGAGCAGACCCGGCCGCGTGAACGGCTCGTGCGCGAAGGCGCGCAGGCGTTGTCGGATCCGGAACTGCTGGCGCTGCTGCTGCGCGTGGGCGTGCGCGGCAAGAGCGCCGTGGAACTGGGCCGCGACATTCTTCAGCACTTCGGCTCGCTGCACGGCCTGTTCGGCGCGACCCTGGACGATTGTTCCGAGGTGCACGGCCTCGGCATGGCGAAATATGCGCAATTGCAGGCCGTGATGGAACTGGCCCGGCGCGCCATCGCCGAGCAGTTGCACACCGGCGAAGCGTTCGGCTCGCCGGAGCTCGTCAAGCGCTACCTGCGCATCAAGCTGGGCGGCCAGCGCCACGAATCGTTCGTCGTGCTGTTCCTCGACGTCAAGAATCGCCTGATCGCCGACCGCGAACTGTTCCGCGGCACGCTCACGCAGACGAGCGTCTATCCGCGCGAAGTCGTCATCGAGGCGCTGGACTACAACGCGGCCAGCGTGATCCTCGCGCACAACCACCCGTCCGGCCTGCCCGAGCCGAGCGACGCCGACCTGCGCCTGACGGGCGCCCTCGTCCAGGCGCTCAGCCTCGTGGACATCCGCGTGCTCGATCATTTCGTCGTGGCCGGGCCGCTCGTGCACTCATTCGCGGAGCATGGGCAGATCTGAGCTAGCATGACTGTTTTAGCAAACAGATGAGCTTATGTCCCTCCGCATCCTCGCCCTCTGCGGCAGCCAGCGCGCCCGTTCGATGAGCGCCGGCCTGCTGCGCGCCTGCCGCGACCTCGCGCCCGCCGGCGTCGCCGTCGACCTGTTCGAGCAGCACAAGGATTTTCCGCTGTTTAATCCTGAACGCACCGACGTGCCGCCGGGCGTACGCGCCCTGCAGGACGCGATCACGGCGGCCGACGCCCTCCTCATCGCCAGCCCCGAGTACGCGCACGGCGTCACGGGCACCATCAAGAACACGCTGGACTGGGTCGTGAACCATGCGCCGTTCGCGGGAAGGCCTGTCGCCGTGCTGAATCCGTCGTATCAATCCTTTCATGCCGACGAGGCGCTGAAGGAGACGTTGCGCACGATGTCCGCCGACCTCGTCCTCGACGCCTGCCTGCGGATTCCCGTCATCGGTTCCCGCGTCGACCCGGACCGGATTACGTCCGAACCACGCTTCGCGGCGCCGATCACGGCCGCACTGCGGGCGCTCGTTGCGCATGTCGAACGTGCGAATAACAGTGTGTAAACAAGCCCTTACGAAGCAAATATTGCGAAACTTCACGATTGTTAAATCTCGCTTATTTATCGAGTAACAATTTTTTTCCGCAAGTTGTTGATTACTCGACGGTTTTCAAGCTATACTCTCGTTTTTCCGATTGTGGAAGTTTATTCAAGGAGTGCGCTATGGCACGTGTTTGCCAAGTTACTGGCAAGGGTCCGATGGTTGGCAACAACGTCTCCCACGCCAACAACAAAACCAAGCGTCGTTTTCTGCCGAACCTGCAGAACCGCCGCATCTTCGTAGAATCCGAAAACCGCTGGGTCTCCCTGCGTATTTCGAACGCCGGCCTGCGCGTCATCGACAAGCTCGGCATCGACGCTGTGCTGGCCGACCTGCGCGCCCGCGGCGAGAAAATCTAATTAGGGAGTCATCATGGCAAAAACTGGCCGCGACAAGATCAAACTGGAATCGACCGCAGGTACCGGTCACTTCTACACCACGACCAAGAACAAGCGCACGATGCCGGCGAAGATGGAAATCACCAAATTCGACCCGAAAGCTCGCAAGCACGTGGTCTACAAAGAAACCAAGATCAAGTAATCTGGTTTTCTTCAAGAAAAGCCGCCCGCTTCACTGCGCGCGGCTTTTTTGTTTTTCTAAGCCATTGATTGGGGTCATTTGATCCACCCGCCCGCGTCGCTATAGTCGATCGTCCACCTTCGCTGGAGAATCGCATGACGTGGCATACCCGACTGTCGCTCCTGCCTGCCCTCGGCCTTCTCGCCGCCTGCGCCACGCCCTACCGCCCGCCCGTCGTCGTGCACGACAGCGCGACCTTTCCCGGCATCGCCAGCACCGTCGCGCAAGCCAACGGGCTGCCTGTCGACGTACTTCTCGTCCACGGCATGTGCACCCACGATACGGGCTGGGCCGAGCGCCAGATCGACCGCATCGCGGGGATCGTCGAGGACCACGCGCCTGCGCCGACGCCGGCCGCCGCCGCTACCCCACCGCGCGTGGAAATCGTCGAGCGCACGCGCAAGCTCGCCGGCGGCACGGTCCGCTTCCACGCCCTTGTGTGGTCGTCGCTGACGGCCGGGCTGAAGCACCAGCTCGACGTCGACATGACCGGCACGCCGACGGATTGCACGGCCGCCGGCGCATGCAAGCCGGAGCGCGCCTGGCTGAATGGCCACGTCAAGGACAACCTGCTGAACGATTGCCTGGCCGACGCCGTCATTTACCAGGGAGAAAGCCACGTCGCGATCCGCGACGCGATGGTGCGGACGATCTCGCAGGTGCTCGAGAACAATCCGGACAGCGAAACGCCTCTCGTCGTCGTCGCGGAAAGCCTGGGCAGCAAGATGCTGTTCGATGCCCTGGGCGCCATGCTGGAATCGTGGCAGCCGCAGACGCGGGCGCTGGGCCAGCAGGCGGCGCGCCGGCTCGGACTGCTGTTCATGGCCGGCAACCAGTTGCCCATCCTCGGCCTGGCCGAACAGTCGGCGGCGGCACAGCGCGCGATCGCGACGCAAGACATGCGGGTAGCCGACGCCCTGCAGCGCTTCCTCGACCTGCGCCGGCGCCAGCCCAACCGCCGCGCGGACACCCTCCAGCGACTGGCCGTCGTCGCCTTCACCGATCCGAACGATGTGCTGTCGTACCGCCTGCTGCCTGCCCGCTATACGGCGCCGGACGTGGCCGTGGCGGATGTGCTCGTGTCGAACGACAGGACGTGGCTGGGCCTGATCGAGAACCCGATGACGGCGCACCTGGATTACCTGGCGAATCCGGACGTGGGGACGATGATCGCTTGCGGATTTCCATCGGTGGCGTTGTGCCGTTGATCGCCACCTAGTGCAGGCGCCGCCGCTTTTCCAGGTACATTTGCTCGTCGGCCAGGAGCACATAGTCGCGCAGACCGCGCTCCCCTTCCGGATCGCATTGCACGATGCCGGCGCTGATCGAGACCCGGTAGGGACGCTCCTGCATCAGGTTGAATGCGCGCAGGTTGTCCTGCAGGCGGGACAGGATGACGTTCGGTTGCGCATCGTCCAGCGTGAAGGCGACGAATTCGTCGCCACCGAGCCTGGCGACCACGTCGGCGCCGCGGAACGACTCGCGAAACACGGCCGCCGCGTCACAGAGGAGATGGTCGCCGGACTCGTGGCCAAGGCCGTCGTTCACCTGCTTGAGGTTGTCGACGTCGGCGAAGATCACCGCGCTGTGCGCGTGCTGGCGCCGCACCAGCCGGAAGGCTTGTCCCGCCTCGGCGAAAAAGCCGCGACGGTTATTCAGGCCGGTAAGGACATCGGTCGTCGCCACCAGGCGCATCTCGTCTTCGATCGCGTCGCGCCGCGCCAGTTCGCTGGCGTGCGCGCGCATGGAATCCGCTATCTGTTCATGTTGCGTAGTGACGAGTTCCTCGAGCGAATTGCGCGTCCGTATCTTGCCCAGCGCCGCCACGGTCAGGCCCAGGATGGTCGCCAGCAGGCGCCGTCGCTCATCCCACGGCGCCTCGTTCTCATCGCGGCCCCAGCCGGCCACCAGCGCCGAGACAGCGTTTATCGCAGGAACACCGAGCGCCAGGATGCGCCGGTCCCGCGTGCCCTGGCAGGCTTTGCCGCTCAAGATGTCCGCAGCCATGCCGTACCACGGATGCGCGGCGTCGGCGCGGTGCGGACGCCCCCGGCCGTCGAATTCGACGACGTGCTCGCCGCCGCAACGCACGATCAACAACGCCTCCTCCGCCCCTGCCAGTTCCACGATCGCCAGGCCCGCCAGCGCCAGCACTTGCGGCACCTCGTCCGTTTGCAGCAATTCACGTGATACGCCCAGCAAGGCGTGCATCCGCTCCAGTTCATACGCTCGCGCGGTCTTGATCGTCATGATCACCCCCTGTTTCGATACGCGAACCGGAACACGCCGGGTCGCGCCCGCCTATCGGCCGGACCTGTCCGGCGAAGGCGTGATTGCTTTCGAAATCGATTGCTCCGGACTGGGCCGGCGGTGCAGGTCAGGGCGGGCCGGGGCCGGGCGGATGACCTGGAGTGGAACCTGTTGGTGTTCCATGTGGCGTTGAGCGAGGTAAGCGTTGCGGACGGGAGGATGAATGGCGTCAATACCCTTGCGGCGATCATACGCGCGGCCCGTTCGATGTGCCAGCCATTTCAGGGCACGTTCATTTTGTGCGCGGGCCAAAAAGAAAACACCCCTGCGCGAGGGGTGTCTGTCGGGGGCCGGCCGGGCCGGCCGCGTCATGCCTGCTTATGCGTAGCTGCGCAGTCGCATCGAGAATTCCTGCAGCGACTTGATGCCCGACGCTTCGGCGCGGGCGCACCAGTCCTGCAGCTGGTGCAGCAGCTGGTCGCGGGTCGAGTGCGAGCGTTCCCAGATCGCGCCCAGTTCCACGCGCATCTGGTGCATCGTTTCCAGGGCTTTGCTGTGCTGGAACAGTTCGACCAGCTGCGCCTGTTGCGGCGCCTGCAGCTTGGCAGGCTCGCGCTGCATCAGCTTGCGCGAGCTCTTCAGGAACCGCGATTCCAGCTCGGCCTTTTGCTTCAGGTGCTCCACTTCTTCGCGGAACGCGTACTTGACGGACTTGGCGTATTTCGCCATCACGTCGTAGCGGTTGGCGATGACGGCCTGCAGCGTGTCGAAGTCGGCTTCCAGCTTGTTCTTTTGCAGTTTCGGCTTCGGAATGGTCTTCTTGACCTTGGCCAGGCCCACCATTTCCATCATGCGGATGTACGCCCAGCCGATGTCGAACTCGTACCACTTGCTCGACAGCTTGGCCGACGTCGCGAACGTGTGGTGGTTGTTGTGCAGCTCTTCGCCGCCGATGATGATGCCCCACGGGATGATGTTCGTGGCCGCATCGTTGCAGTCGTAGTTGCGGTAACCCCAGTAGTGGCCGATGCCGTTGATGATGCCGGCCGCCGTGATCGGGATCCACAGCATCTGCACGGCCCAGATCGTGACGCCGACAACGCCGAACAGCGCGACGTTCAGCGGCAGCAGCGCCGACACGCCCAGCCAGCTGTACTTCGTGTACAGGTTGTTCTCGATCCAGTCGTTCGGGCAGCCGTGGCCGTACTTGTCCAGCGTTTCCTGGTTCTTCGTTTCGGCGCGATACAGCTCCGCGCCACGCAGCAACACTTCCTTGATACCGTGCGTCACCGGGCTGTGCGGGTCTTCGACCGTCTCGCACTTGGCATGGTGTTTGCGGTGCACCGACGCCCATTCCTTGGTCACCTGGCCCGTGGTCAGCCACAGCCAGAAGCGGAAGAAGTGGCTCACGATCGGGTGCAGGTCCAGCGCGCGGTGCGCCTGGTGGCGATGCAGATAAATCGTCACGCCGGCGATCGTGATGTGCGTGACGACCAGCGTGTACACGACCGTCTGCCAGACCGACAGGTCGACCAGGCCGCCGTCCAGGAAGGACAGCACGGCGTGCAGGATATTGCTGAGAAAATCCATCGAAGCTCCACTAAGGATGAAGAAATGCTGTTCTTTCTATGGAACAGTCGTTATGACAAAGTGTCACGCGTTGGTGCATGACGCAAACACCCATTTTACGCGTAACCAGTGCTGCACGGCACGCCGTTGCGCAATCAATGCGCTCCCGGCCCGGAATTCTGCGCCGGCTGCGTGATCCGCGCCACAACCGATGCTATATGGGAATCAAGGAGGCGCGTATCAACGGATGGATAGCCCAATTTGATGTCGCCGGCGTGCACGAGCGCGTAGATTTTTTTATTGATGTCCGAAACGACACCGCCCTGCCCGTTCTCCGGATCCGCGATCCAGAAACCCAGGTCGAGCTCGTAGCCGTCCGGCCCGAAGCGCGACAGCGACATGCCGGGCGCCGGGTCTTCCAGCACGCGCGGCGTACCGACGGCCTGCGCCACCAGCAGCGGCATCACCTGTTCCAGGTCGGAACCGTAGGCGACCGTGATCTTGGTCGACGCCCGCACCCTGCGCGTCGTCAGCGACTGGTTTTGCACGGGGCCGGAAATCAACAGCTCGTTCGGCAACACGGTCTCGACGCCATCCAGGCCCTGCAGCACGGTGTAGCGCGTGTTGATCTGGGTGACCTTGCCGGTGAACGTGCTGACCGTGATCATGTCGCCGATCGACAGGCTCCGCTCGAGCAGGATGATGAAGCCGGACACGTAGTTGCTGGCAATCCGCTGCATGCCGAGACCGAGGCCGACGCCCAGCGCGCCGCCGAATACGGACAGCACGGTGAGATCGATGCCGACCAGGTTCAGGCTCAGCAGCACGCCGCCGACGATCAGCAGCGCCCGGCTCAGGCGCGCCAGCGCCACCCGCAGCGAGCTGTGCAGCGCGTGCACGCCCATCAGGCGCTCTTCCAGCGCGGCGCCGGCCCACAAGGCCAGCATCAGCATCACGACGACGGACGCGATGGCCTGCAGGATGTCGGCCAGGGTGACGCTGTTGGCTTTCTTCGGCCCGAACTGGATCTTGTAATCGTTGAGGAAATCGAAGATGTCCGGCCACAGGCCCGTGATGTACAGCGCGACCGCCAGCCAGGCGACGAGCGCGAAGATCTTTTCGAACGTGACGAGCGCCTGCCCCAGCTGTCCGCGCCGCGCGAACACGCGGCGCAGCAGGTAGAACACGAGGCGGATGGCGGCCAGCGACCAGAACACGGGGATCGCCACCTTGACGATGTTCGTGTGAAAGTGGGTCTTGGTCAGCACGACCTGCGCCAGGTACAGCAGCCCGACGACGAGCAGCGGCGCCACGACGCGGGTAAAACTTTCCACGCCCGTGTGCAGCAGGCCGCCGTCCTCGCCGCGACGGCGGCGCCACCACACGCGGACCAGTTGCGCGCTGAGCCAACCGAACAGGATGGAAGCCACGATGGACCCGAGCTGCCACGGCATGCCGGGACGGCTCAGGTCATCGAGCAGGTCATCGATCAGGTTGGTCAGCGGCATCGGCTCCGACTATTAAGAAACCGAGTCCGAAGCAGCGTCTTCGTCGGATTCGGCGGCAACGGCCTTGGCGGGCGCGGCCTTGCGCTCCAGCACGGCGGCGAAGAAGCCGTCCGTGCCGTGCTTGTGCGGCAGCATTTTCAGATAATCGCCCATGTCCAGCGGGATGCGCTGCTCGGCCAGGACCTTGTGCATCGGCACCAGTTCGAAATCCGGATGCGAGGCGAGGAAGCCTTGCACGATGCCCTCGTTTTCTTCATCCAGCAGGCTGCAGGTCGCATAGACGAGGCGGCCGCCGAATTTCACGAGGCGCGCGGCGCCGTCCAGGATCGAGGCCTGTTTTTCGGTCAACTCCGCGATACCTTCCAGCTGCTGACGCCATTTCACGTCCGGGTTGCGGCGCAGGGTGCCCATGCCCGAGCACGGCGCGTCGACGAGCACGCGGTCGATCTTGCCGGCCAAACGCTTCACTTTGGCGTCACGTTCGTGCGCGATGACGACCGGATGCACGTTCGACAGCCCGCTGCGCGCCAGGCGCGGCTTCAGCTTGGTCAGGCGCTTTTCCGACACGTCGAAGGCATACAGGCGGCCCGTGCTGCGCATGATGGCGCCGATGGCCAGCGTCTTGCCGCCGGCGCCAGCGCAAAAGTCGACGACCATCTCGCCGCGGCGCGCGCCCAGCAGTTGGGCCAGCACCTGGCTGCCCTCGTCCTGCACTTCGATCGCGCCTTCCTTGAACAGCGGCAAGTTCTGCAGCGCCGGCTTCTTCCAGATGCGCAGGCCCAGCGCCGAGTACGGCGTCGGTTCGGCGGCGATCGGGGCGGTCGCGAGTTCGGCCATGACCTTGTCGCGGTCCGACTTCAGCGAATTCACGCGCAGGTCGAGCGGGGCCGGCGTGTTCAGCACGGCGGCCAGGGCCAGCGTCTCTTCCTCGCCGTACTGGGCGACGAATTTGTCGTACAGCCAGTCGGGCAGGTTCGCCAGTTTCTTCGGCGGCAGCAACGAACGGTCGATCTCGTTGATGCGCGTCAGCAGGGCCGTTTCGTCTTCCGTCAGGCCGCCCAGCGAGTCGGCGCCGATGGCTTCCGCCATGCCCAGCACCGTGAGGCGGCGCATCGTCGCGCCGGTACCGGCGAAATCGGTGAAGAACGTTTTATTGCGCAGCACGGAATAGATGCATTCGGCAATGGCGCCGCGTTCGCGTCCGCCGAGGCGGGGATGGTCCTTGAAGTAGCGCGACAGGGTGACGTCGGCGGGGGACATAAAGCGCAGGATCTCGCGCAATACTTCTTCAGCATTGCCGAGTATCGCGGGTGGCAATCTCATGGGTGTTCCTTGTTGGATTCAGGGGGTCACGGCGATCCGGACCTCGCCGTCTTCGATGCTGAGCCTGTCTTCGATGAACAGGCGCACCGCTTGCGGATAAATGACGTGTTCCTCGGCCAGCAGGCGTTCGGCCAGGCTGTCTTCCGTGTCGCCCGGCAGCACGGGGATGCGCGCCTGGATCACGGCCGGACCGTGATCCAGCTCGGCGGTGACGAAGTGCACGGTCGCGCCGTGTTCCGCCACGCCCGCGTCCAGCGCCTGCCGGTGCGTGTGCAGTCCGGGGAACAGCGGCAGCAGCGACGGGTGGATGTTCAGCATACGGCCCGCGTAATGCTCGACGAAGGCCGGCGTCAGGATGCGCATGAATCCGGCCAGCACCACCAGGTCGGGCTGGAAGCCGTCGATAACCTCCTGCAGGGCCGCGTCGAACGCTTCGCGCGACGGGTGCGCCTTATGGTCGACCACCGCGGTCG
>JBJMVU010000442.1:0-12985 GCA_045810485.1 Massilia sp.
CGGCGCTGGCGGCCGTGGCCTATCGCTATGCGGAGGACCTTGCGATCGAGCGGTTGCGGCTGTCCGGGGCGCAGCGGCTCGACACGTACGCGTCCAGCCTGGAACACCTGCTGTCGAAGTACGATTTCCTGCCCGGCACGTTCGAACTGAACAAGGACGTCATCGCGCTGCTGCGCCAGCCCGGCGACGAGGCCCTGCGCCGGGGCGTGAACACCTACCTGGAGCGCGTCAACCGCCTGGCCGGATCGACGAGCATCTACATCGTCAACCTGAAAGGCGTGACGCAGGCCGCCAGCAACTGGCGCGCGCCCGACAGCTTCGTCGGCGACTACGTCGCGTTCCGGCCCTACGTGCGCGACGCGCTGCGCGGCATGCCGGGCGGCTTCTACGGGGTCGGCACGACACGGGGCGAGCCCGGCTATTACTTCGCCCGCGGCGTTTATGACGACGGCCGCATGCTGGGCGTGGCGACCGTCAAGGTCAATATCGACAGCCTGGAGGCGAGTTGGGCCGAGGCCGGCGGCAGGGCGCTCCTCACCGATGCGCATGGCGTCGTGTTTCTCAGCTCGGTGCCCGAATGGAAATACCGCACGCTGGCGCCGCTGACGCCGGCCGTGCGGCAGGAACTGGAACAGTCGCGCCAGTATTTTTCCCATCCGCTGACGCCCCTGGGCCTGCGCGAGGTGCGCCCGCTCGACAGCCGCGCGCGCATCGTCGCCGGGCCGCCGCCGGCCAGTGGTCCCATGCTGAGCCAGTCGCGGGCGCTCGCGTCCCGTCACTGGCAGATGGTCTATCTGTCCGATCTGGCGCCGGCCCGTGCCAGCGCCCGCGCGGCGGCGCTGCTGGCGGTGCTGTCGGAAGCGCTGGCGATCATGCTGGTGCTGTACGCGCGCCAGCGTCACCGCCTGGGCCGCCAGCGCCAGCGGGCGCGCGAGGATCTGCAGCGCGCCTACGACCAGCTGGAAAACCTGGTGGCCGAGCGCACCGCCAGCCTGCAGCGGATGACGCGCGACCTGCGCGACGAGAACGTCGTGCGCCGCCAGGCCGAAGAGCAGTTGCGCAAGGCGCAGAGCGAATTGGTCCAGGCGGGCAAGATGGCCGTGCTGGGGCAGCTGTCGGCCGGCATCACCCATGAACTGAACCAGCCGCTGACGGCGCTGCGCACGATGTCGGACAACGCCCGCGTGCTGATCGAGCGCGGCCGGCTCGACGACGCGCGCAACAACCTGACGACGATTTCGCAACTGGTCGAACGCATGGGCCTCCTGACCGGGCAGCTGCGCCAGTTCGCGCGCAAGTCCGACACGCGGCCGAGCGCCGTGCCGGTGGCGGACGCCGTCACGGCGGCCCTGTTCCTCGTCGAGCGCCGCATCGCGCAGGAGCGCGTGGGCTTTCGCATGGCGACGCACCCGCGCGACCTGTATGCGCTGTGCGACAGCAACCGGCTGCAGCAAGTGCTCGTCAACCTGTTCAGCAACGCGCTCGACGCGATGGAGATGGCGGGGAGTGTCCCGCGCCAGCTCGTCGTCGAGGCCGGGCGCGAGGGCGCGCGGGTTCTCATCACCGTGACCGACAGCGGTCCCGGCATCCCGGAGGAGGTCCGCGCGCATCTGTTCGAACCCTTCTTTACCACCAAGCCGCAGGGCAAGGGGCTGGGCCTCGGGCTCGCGATCTCCGAGCAGATCGTGCGCGAGTCCGGCGGCCGGCTGCGGGCCGAGTCGCCACCGGAAGGCGGCGCCCGTTTCATCATCGATCTGCCCCGCGCGGAGTAGGATAGCGTCCATGACTACGTATGAATCCATGAAAGTGCTGCTCGTCGAAGACGACGCCATCGTCCGCGCGGGCAGCGCGCAGGCGCTCGATCTCGCCGGTTTCCAGGTCGACGCCTTCGACGCCGCCGAGCCGGCGCTGGCGCAGGTGAAACCCGGTTTCGCCGGCGTCGTCGTCAGCGACGTGCGCCTGCCCGGCATGGGCGGCATCGAGCTGATGGCCGCCGTCAAGGCCATCGATGCGCAGGTGCCGGTGATCCTGGTGACGGGCCACGGCGACATTTCGATGGCCGTGGGCGCGATGCGCGGCGGCGCCTACGATTTCATCCCCAAGCCGTATTCGTCGGAGCAGCTGGTCGAGGCGGTGCAGCGCGCGCTGGAGACGCGGCGCCTGATCCTGGAAGTCGAGACGCTGCGCCACCGCATCGCGAACGGCGACGGCATCGAGGCGATGCTGCTGGGCGATTCGGCCGCGATGCGCGACCTGCGCCGCCTGATCCTCGACCTGGCCGACGAATCCGCCGACGTGCTGATCTACGGCGAAACGGGCACCGGCAAGGAAATGGTGGCGCGCTGCCTGCACCAGTTCAGCCGCCGCCGTACGCACCACTTCGTCGCCCTGAATTGCGGGGCGATCCCGGAAAACATCTTCGAGAGCGAAGTGTTCGGCCACGAGCCCGGCGCGTTCACGGGCGCGACCAAGCGCCAGATCGGCAAGATCGAGCATGCCGACAAGGGCTCGCTGTTCCTCGACGAGATCGAAAGCCTGCCGCTGTCGCTGCAGGTCAAATTGCTGCGCGTGCTGCAGGAGCGCT
Organism: Massilia sp.; assembly: GCA_045810485.1. Classification (GTDB taxonomy): domain Bacteria; phylum Pseudomonadota; class Gammaproteobacteria; order Burkholderiales; family Burkholderiaceae_D; genus Telluria. Next base: position 2,585 of record JBJMVU010000442.1, read on the forward strand.
ACGTCGAGCGGCTCGGTTCCAACCACCCGGTGCCGGTGGACGTGCGCGTGATCGCGGCGTCCAAGGTCGACCTGAAGGAATGGTCCGACCAGCAGAAATTCCGCAGCGACCTGTACTACCGCCTGAACCTGATCGTGCTGAACCTGCCGCCGCTGCGCGAACGGCGCGAGGACATCCCGCTGCTGTTCGAGCACTTCATGCTGGGTGCGGCGGCACGCTACAAGCGCGGCGTGCCCACGGTGCCGGGGCCGCTCATGCAATCGCTGATGGCGCACGACTGGCCCGGCAACGTGCGCGAGCTGCGCAACATCGCCGAGCGCTTCGTGCTGGGCCTGTCGAGCGGCGCGGACGGCCTGCTGGCCGCGCGCACGGCGGCGCCGGTGCCGCTCGCGGACCAGGTGGGCGCATTCGAGCGCGCCGTAATCGAACAGGAATTGCGCAGGGCGGCCGGCAGCGTCGTGGACGTCGCCGCCACGCTCGGGATGCCCAAGCAGACGCTGTACTACAAGATGCAGAAGTATGGGCTGACGCCGGACGATTACCGGTAACGGCGCCGGGCCGTGCCATCGTAGCGCAGGGCGTCGACAAGCACGGCAAATGCGGCGGTGGGCTGCCTGCGGCTGGGGTAGTACAGGTGATAACCGGACAATATCGTGTTCCAGTCGGCCAGCACGCGTACCAGCCGGCCGCTGTCGAGATGCGTCCGCACCTGGTCCATCGGCAGATAGGCAAGGCCGAACCCATCGACCGCCGCGTCGAGGATCAGGTCGATCGTATTGAAGATCAGCGGTCCCCCGGTGCGGACCTTGAGTTTTCGCCCATCCTTCTCGAATGCCCAGGTGGTCAGGCCGCCGGAGGTCGGCAGGCGCAGGTTGATGCACCGGTGCTGCACCAGGTCCTGTGGCACGGTGGGCGGCGCGTGCCTGGCAAGATACGCCGGCGCGCCCACGATCGCCATGGGCATGTCCGGTGCGATGCGCACCGCGATCATGTCCTGCTCGACCTGTTCCCCCAGGCGCACGCCGGCGTCATACCGCTGCGCCACGATATCGACCAGACCATAGTCGAGGGAGAGTTCGACGTTGATGTCGGGGTAGCGCGGCAGGAGCGTTTTCAGCGCGGGCCAGATGATCGTTCGCGCCGCGTGTTCGACCGACGTGATGCGTATCGTGCCGGCGGGTTTGTCGCGCAGTTCGCTCAGCGCGGCCAGGCTCGCATCCAGATTCGCCAACGCCGGCGCGAGCGTTTGCAGCAGGCGTTCGCCCGCTTCGGTCGGTGCGACGCTGCGCGTCGTGCGCGCCAGCAGACGGAGGCCGAGCCGTTTCTCCAGCCGCCGCATGAGCTGGCTGAGGGCGGACTGTGTCATGCCGAGCTTGGCCGCAGCCTTCGTGAAGCTGCGCTCTTCCGCCACGACCAGGAACGCGGTCAGGTCCGCCATTTCTTCGCGCCGCATTTATTAACTCGACTTATAAGCTCATGAAGATCCAGCTATCTTATCACTGAGCCCGCCCCGAACTACCATGCAGCCATCCACACCATCATCGATCGACAGGAGCATCACATGGCTGACAAACAAGTTTGGTTCATTACGGGCGCGGGCCGCGGCCTGGGCCTCGATATTGCGAAGGCGGCGCTGGCCGCCGGACATGGCGTCGTCGCCACCGGACGGGATGCAGGCAAGGTTGCCGCGGCGCTCGGTTCCCACGAGGACCTGCTGACGGTCAGGCTGGACGTTACCCGGCCCGAGGATGCGCAAGCGGCCGTCGCGGAGGCTCTCGCGAAGTTCGGCCGGATCGACGTTCTGGTCAATAACGCAGGAAATTTTTTCGCCGGGTTTTTCGAAGAGCTCAGCCCGGAACAGGTCCGCCAGCAGGTCGATACGCTGCTGTTTGGTCCGATGAACGTCGCGCGTGCCGTGCTGCCGGTCATGCGCAGGCAGCGTTCCGGCTTGTTGCTCACCATCTCCTCGACCGCCGGCATCACGGGCGGCGTGTTCTGCACGGCGTATGCCGCCGCGAAGTTCGGTGTCGAAGGCTGGATGGAATCCATCGCCCCGGAGATCGCACCGTTCGGGATACGTACCATGCTGGTTGAGCCGGGCTTCTTCCGTACCGATCTGCTGACGGCCGATTCGACCCGTTACGCGGCGCTTTCCATCGACGATTATGCCGAGCGCACCAGGCAGACCGTCGCAGCCTGGAACGCCATGAACGGCAAGCAGTCGGGCGATCCGGCCAGGCTGGCCGCCGCGCTCGTGCAACTTGCCGGACTGGCGGAGCCGCCCACGCGTTTCGCCGCGGGGGGCGATGCCGTGCAGACGTTCGAGGCCAAGGCCGATGCGTTGCGCGCGCAAGCCGGGGCACATCGTGAGTTATCCACGTCGCTCGCGTATGACGCGGCCTGACATGGGTTGATCACTTCGGAGCGTCATGCTCCGGCGCCGCGAACGTCACGCTCACCTTCAACCCGCTGCCGCCCTCGGCGCGGTTCAGCGCCAGCGCCGCCCCGTGCACCGTCGCGATGTCGCGCACGATGGCCAGACCGAGACCGGTGCCGCCCGGATTGCTCTCCAGCGCGGCCTGCGCCCGGTAGAAGGGCATGAACACCTTGTCGTATTCTGCCGGATCGAGCCCCGGCCCGCTGTCCTGCACGTCGAGCACGACGACCCCGATCAGCCGGCGCACGCGCAGCAGCACGATGCCGCCCGGCGGCGTGTAGCGGATCGCGTTGTCGACCAGGTTGCTCACCAGTTCGTGCAGCAGCAGCGCCTGGCCGGCGATCGTCGTGGCGCCGTCGTCCTCCGCTTCCAGCGCCAGGTCGATGCCTTTCTGGACGGCCGGCAGCGCCAGTTCCAGCCCCACCTGGCGCGCCACGTCGGACAGCACCACCGGCGCGAGCGCCGCGTTCGCGCCGCCGTGCTCGATGCGCGCGAGCGTCAGGAGGCGGTTCGCGAGGTGGACCGTCGAATCGGTCGTCGCCGCGATCGAGCGCACGATCGCCTGCATCGCGGCCGGATCGTTGGCGCGCAGCGCGAGTTCGGCCTGCGTCTTCAGCACCGTCAGCGGCGTGCGCAGCTGGTGCGACGCGTCGGCGATGAAGCGGCGCTGGCTCGCGATCAGGTTCTGCATCCGCGCCATCGTCCCGTTCATCGCGGCGACGAGCGGGCGCACTTCGCGGTGCACGAGGGCTTCGTCGACGTCGGACAGGTCGGAAAGCGCGCGCGTCTCCACGACCTGTTTCAACTGCATCAGCGGCTGCAGCACGAGCCGCACGGCGAACCACACGAGCGTGGCCACGGCCAGCACGAGCAGCGCCTGGCGCCACAGGGTGTTCAGCAGGATGCGGCGCGACAGCGCGCGGCGCGCATCCAGCGTCTCGCCCACCTGGATCAGCGCGATGCCGCGCATGGAATCGTCGTACACGGGCTGCAGCAGGGCGGCGATGCGGACCGGCTCGCCGTTGTAGTCGGCGTGGTAAAAGCGCACGAGGGCCGGATACAGTTCCGAGCGCGGCGTGTCCTTCGGGACGGGCGGCAAATCGTCGTACCCGGACACCGTTTCGCCGTGCAGCCCGCCCACGCGGTAGTAGATGCGGCCCAGGGTGTCGGTCTCGAAGCTGTCCAGCGCCACATAGGGCACGTCCGCCACGACCTTGCCGTCGCGGACCGACACCCGCTCCGCAAGCGCGCGCGTGGACGCGAGCAGGGAGCGGTCGTAGGCGATGTCGGCGGCGTCGAGCGCGTCGCGGTACAGCGACACGGCGTTGGCCGCCACGAGGATCACGAGCGGCACGATCAGCCAGCGCAGCAGCTGGTTGCGCAGGCTGCCGAGTTTTTTCGCCGTCGCGCCGTCAGGCGCGCGGCGCAGCTTCTTCAGGGCCGCTGCCGGCATCGTCACGATGCGGCGGGGGGCCGTTCCTGCAGCAGGTAGCCGATGCCGCGCAGGGTGGCGATGGCGGCGCCGCCGTCCGGGCGCTTGTCGAGTTTCTTGCGCACGCGGTGGATGTACAGTTCGATGGCGTCGAGGTTGGCCTCGTCGTCGAGCGCGAATACTTCGTCGAACAGCTTTTCCTTCGACACGGCGCGGCCCGGGCGCGAGATCAGCGCTTCCAGCACGGCGTGCTCGCGCGGCGTCAGCGCCAGCGGTTCGCCGCAGTAGGTGAACATGCGCGACACGGTGTCGAAGCTGAGCTGCCCGCAGCTGTGCACGAGCGCCTCGTTGCCGACGCTCCTGCGCAGCAGCGCCTTCACGCGCGCTTCCAGTTCCGCCAGCTCGAACGGCTTGGCGAGGTAATCGTCCGCGCCCAGGTTCAGGCCCTGCACGCGCTCTTCCAGCCCGCCGCGCGCCGTCAGGATCATCACGGGCGTGCGTCCGCGCGTGCCGCCGCGCGCGCGCAGGCGGCGCAGCACCTCCAGGCCGTCCATGCGGGGCAGGGTCAGGTCCAGGATCACGAGCGCGTAGTCCTGGGTGTGCAGCAGCGCGTCGGCGTCGGCCCCGGTGGCCGCGCATTCGACGGTGAGATTGGCGTCGCGCAGGGCTTTGGATACCCAGTGCGACAGCTCGACGTGGTCTTCGACTAAGAGGATTCGCATCGCGCCAGTGTAAGCCACCGACAGCGTCGTGTCTCCATCGTTACGTGTTTTCCACAACGGTGGCGATTGAAAGGTTCAGTGAAAGCTGATTGAAAGGTTGGCGGCCCTATCCTTGGTCTCACGAAGCGGCACCCGACCGCACGGATTACCACAACGGAGACAACATGAAGAAATCGGCCCTCGCGCTCGCCGTCCTGGCAGCGCTTTCCCTGAACGCATCCGCCCAGACCAATGTCCAGGTCTACGGCATCATGGATGCCGGCGTCGAATACGTGAACCACGCCGCCGCCAACGACGGCAGCCAGGTGCGTGTGGTTTCGGGCGGCAAGAATACGTCGCGCTGGGGCTTCCGCGGCAGCGAAGACCTGGGGAACGGCCTGAAAGCCGTGTTCAACCTGGAAGGCGGCGTCATGCTCGACACCGGCGCCCAGGACGGCAACCTGTTCAAGCGCCAGGCCAACGTCGGCCTCGAAGGCGGCTTCGGTCGCGTGATCATCGGTCGCTCGTTCACCACGACCTACGACCTGGTCATCAAGTTCGACCCGATGGGCTTCGCGCCCAACTATTCCTGGGCGACCAGCGGCAACGCCACCGGCCCGTCGAAGTACGGCATGACGACCGCGTTCGACAACCTGATCAAGTACACCGGCACCACCGGCGGCTTCACCTACGGCGCCACCGTCGGCCTGGGCGAACAGGCTGGCAGCGAGGCCGATGGCCGCAAGTATGCCGTCGGCGGTTCCTGGTTCGGCGGCGGCCTCGGCCTGATGGCCGCGTACGAGCAAGTCAACGGCAACACGGTCGCCGCCACCGGCAACCGCGACAAGACGACCGCCTTCCACCTGGCCGCCGACTACAAGGCGGGTCCGATGAGCTACCAGGCCGGCATGCGCGGCTACAAGCTCCAGGCGGGCAAGGCCGCCACGCCGGATGTCCGCGGCGACACCTACTGGGCCGGCGCCACCTACGGGGTGTACCCGTGGACCCTGACCGGCGCCGTCTACCACGTCAACACCAAGAACCTGCCGAGCGAGAAGGACGCGGATCCGACGATGCTCGTGGCGCGCGCCATGTACTCGCTGTCCAAGCGCACCTGGCTGTACGTGTCGGCCGCGCACGCGAAGGCCGACCACGGCCAGTTCGTGGGCCTGTCGCGCGACGATCCGGGCTTCGCGTCGACGCAGACCGGCGTCACCGCCGGCATCCAGCACCGGTTCTGACCCGACCACGGCCGCAACATCATGAAGCGCGCCATCTCGATCCTGACCGCGGTAGGCCTGTTCGCGGGACTTTACGCGACAGCGGCCGCAGCCGCCGCCAACGCCAACGCCGAATGCGTGGTGCCGTCCAAACCGGGCGGCGCCATGGACCTGACCTGCAAGCTGGCCCAGAAGGCCTTGCCGGACACGAAGCTGAAGCTGGCATACCTGCCGGGCGGGATCGGCGCCGTCGCGTGGCACACACTCGTCTCGCAGCGGCGCGCCGAGCCGGACACCCTCGTCGCGTTCTCGGGCGGTTCGCTGCTGAACCTCGCCGAGGGCAAGTTCGGCAAGGCGACGGCCGGCGACGTGCGCTGGGTCGCGGCGCTCGGCGTCGACTACGGCATGATCGCCGTGCGTTCCGACGCGCCGTGGCACAGCCTCGACGAACTGATGGACGCGATCCGGAAGAATCCGCAGCAGGTCCTGATCGGCGTGTCCGGCACCATCGGCAGCCAGGACTGGATGAAGGTGGCGCTGCTGGCGCGCCGCGCCGGCATCGAATCGCGCCGGCTGCGCTTCGTGGCGCTGGAAGGCGGCGGCGAGACCTTCACGGCGATGAGCGCCAATTACGTGCAGGTGATCTCGGGCGACGCGTCGGAAGCGGTGCTGTACGCCGGTCCCGGCAAGGTGCGCGTGCTGGCCGTGCTGGCGGACAAGCGTCTCCCCGGCGTGCTGGCGTCCGTGCCGACGGCGCGCGAGCAGGGCTACGACATTGTGTGGCCCGTGATCCGCGGCGTGTGGATGGGCCCCGGCGTGCCCGATGCCGACTACCGCCGCTGGGTCGACGCCTTTGCCCGCGTGCAGGCAACCCCCGATTTTGCGCAGCTGCGCGCCCAGGCCGGCCTGTATCCGTTCTCGCTCACGGGCGACGCGCTCACGCGCTGGGTCAAGCAGGCCATCAACGATTACAACCGACAGGCCAGGGAATTCAACCTGGTCCGCGAACACTGACAACACCCTAGGAGACAACCATGAACATCAAGAAGACCCTGATTGCGGCAGCTGTTTTTGCAGTGACGGCGCCGGTGCTGGCCCAGGTCCCGGCGGGCTATCCGGCCGGCTACCAGCAACTGATCGACGGCGCCAAGAAGGAAGCCAAGCTGGTGATCTACGGCGCCACCGACAGCAAGGCCGCCGAACCGCTGATCACCGATTTCAAGTCGATGTACCCGGGCATCACGGTCGAGTACAACGACATGAACTCGACCGAAGTCTACAACCGCTTCTTCTCCGAGAACGCGGCCGGCGGCGACACGGCCGACGTGCTGTGGTCCTCGGCGATGGACCTGCAGATGAAGCTCGCCGCGGGCGGCTATGCGCTGCCGTACAAGTCGGTCGAAGCGGCCAAGATCCCCGGCTGGGCCGTCTGGAAGGACATGGCCTACGGCACCACGTTCGAGCCGGCCGCGTTCGTCTACAACAAGCGCCTGCTGAAGCCCGAGGAAGTCCCGCAGACCCACGCCGACTTCGTGCGCATCATCCAGCAGCCGAAATTCCAGGACAAGGTCACGACCTACGACATCGAGAAATCCGGCGTCGGCTTCATGTTCATGACGCAGGATGCGCGCGCCAACCCGCAATACAAGCAGCTCGAGCAGGCATTCGGCGCGGCCAGGGTGCGCGTGCAGTCCTCGACCGGCACCATGCTGGAACGCATCTCGTCGGGTGAAAATCTGATCGGCTACAACGTGCTCGGTTCGTACGCGCTGGTGCGCGCCAAGGCCGATCCATCGCTGGGCGTCGTGCTGCCGAAGGATTACACGCTGATCATTTCGCGCGTCCAGTTCATCAACAAGCTGTCCAAGCACCCGAACGCCGCCAAGCTGTGGACGGACTACATGCTGTCGCATCGCGGCCAGACGATCATCGCCAACGGCTCCAAGCTGTACGCGATCCGCGCCGACGTCACGGGCGAAACGACGTCCAGTGACCTGATCAAGATGGTCGGCGAGAAGAACGTCAAGCCGCTGCCGGTCAGCCCGGCCGTCGCGGAATACCTGGATCCGGCGCTCCGCCTCGCGTTCCTGAAGGAGTGGAAGGCCACTGCCGGCAAGAAGTAAGCCGGCTCTTGTTCCGTCATCCCCGCGCAGGCGGGGATCCATGCTGAGCCGAACAAGACACTCAGCATGGGTTCCCGCCTGCGCGGGAACGACGGTGGAAGTTCCATATCGATCGGACACCCCATGCCTACTTCAACCATGCCACTGGAATCCAAGGACGCCGACGTCGGCAACCTGCCGGCCGTGCGCACGCCGCGCTTCAACTGGACGCGCGGCCTCGTCGTGCTGCTCACCTGCGTGGCCATCTTCCTGCCGCTGTACCTCATCTTCTACCAGAGCTTCCTGACGGCGCCGTTCTTCATGCCCGACAAGATGATCGGGCTGGACGCCTACCGCTTCATCTTCGACGACGCCGACTTCTGGCTCGCCTTTAAAAATGGCCTCGTGCTCGCCGGCGGTCTCGCCGCGATCGCCGTGCCGCTGGGCGGCATGCTCGCCTTCCTGATGGTGCGCACCGACCTGCCGGGCCGCAGCTTCGTCGCGCCGCTGCTGCTCGTGCCGATCTTCGTGTCGCCGATGGTGATGGGCTTCGGCTACGTCGTGTCCATGGGCCCCGTCGGCTTCTATTCGACGTGGGCGCACGCCCTGCTGGGCTTCGTGCCGTGGAACGTGTACTCGTTCACGAGCATCGTCGTCATCGCCGGCCTCACGCACGTGCCGCACGTGTACCTGTACGCCTCGTCCGCGCTGAAGAGCCTCGGCTCCGACGTGGAAGAAGCGGCGCGCGTCTCGGGCGCGTCGCCGTGGCAGGTGATGTTCAACGTCTCGCTGCCGATGATCATGCCGGCCCTCGCGTATGCGGGCGTGCTGGTGTTCTTCCTCGGCTTCGAAGTGTTCGGCCTCGTGCTCGTGCTGGGCGACCCGGAAGGCCACCTCGTGCTCGCCACCTACCTGTACAAGCTGACCAATAAACTGGGCACGCCGTCGTACCACCTGATGGCGGCCGTCGCCGTGTGCCTCGTCGCCGTGACGATGCCGCTCGTGATGCTGCAGCGCTGGCTCCTGAAGTCGGCCAACAAATACGTCTCCATCAAGGGCAAGGGCGCGCGCCAGAAGCCGCTCGCACTCGGTAAATGGAAGTGGATGGCGTTCGCCGTGCTGGGCTTGTGGATCCTCGTCACCGTCGTGCTGCCGCTCTCCGGCATCGTGCTGCGTTCGTTCGTCCAGTACTGGGGCGAGGGCGTAAACCTGGCCGACGTGCTCACCTTGCAGCACTTCCGCGACATCTTCGAGCAGCCGTCGCTCGTGCGCGGCATCGTCAACACGATCCTGATCGGCGTGATCGGCGGCGCGCTGGCCGTGGCCTGCTACACCGCGATCGCCCTGGCCATGCACCGCAAGGCCGACGGCATCACGCGCCTGCTGGACTACAGCGTGCTCGTGCCGCGCGCCGTGCCGGGCCTGCTGGCCGGCCTGTCGTTCCTGTGGGTGTTCCTGTTCGTGCCGAACTGGCTGGACGGCATCTTGCACGGCATGGACAACGTTGTTGCCGCCTGGCTGTCGGAGCACGTCATCCCGGCGCTGCGCCAGGTCCGCTCGACCATCTTCGCGCTGTGGCTCGCGTACTCCGTCGTGTGGCTCGCGTACGGCATGCGCCTCGTGTCGACGTCGCTGCTGCAGGTGGGCCCGGAACTGGAAGAGGCGGCGCGTGCCGTCGGCGCGAGCCGCGGCCGGGTTACCCGCGACGTGACGCTCCCGCTCATCAAGTTCGGCATGCTGGGCGCCTGGCTGATGGTGTTCCTGATCTTCGAGCGCGAATACTCGACGGGCGTGTACCTGCTGTCGCCCGGCACCGAGGTGATCGGCGCGATGCTCGTGTCGCTGTGGGCCGGCGGCTCGACGGACCTCGTGGCCGCGCTCTCGTTCATCAACATCACGCTCGTGGCCATCGGCTTGGGCATTGCGCTGCGCTTCGGCGTCAAGCTTCATAACTAATTCAATACGAGACACATCATGAACGTTTTGACCGTCAACGACCTGCACCTCGACTACGGCAGCGGCGCCACCACCAACCCGATCCTGAAGGGCGTGTCGATGCACCTGCAGCGCGGCGAAGTGGTGGCCCTGCTGGGCCCCTCGGGCAGCGGCAAGACCACGCTGCTGCGCGCGGTCGCCGGCCTGGAGAGTCCGAAAGCGGGCACGATCGACATCGGCGAGCGCCGCGTGTTCGACGGCAGTAAAAAACTCGAGCTGCCGGCCGAGGCGCGCAACCTGGGCCTCGTGTTCCAGTCGTATGCGCTGTGGCCGCACAAGACCGTGTTCGACAACGTCGCCTACGGCCTCAAGCTGCGCAAGCTGGCCGCGCGCGACATCGAGTCGAAGGTGCGCGAAGTGCTCGCGCAACTGGGCCTCGGCCACCTGGGCGAACGTTTCCCGCACCAGCTGTCCGGCGGCCAGCAGCAGCGCGTTGCCCTGGCCCGCGCCCTGGCCGTCGAGCCCCGCGTACTGCTGCTCGACGAACCGCTGTCCGCGCTGGACGCCAAGGTGC
>JBJMVU010000443.1:0-19199 GCA_045810485.1 Massilia sp.
ACTCCGGGGATTGCTGGCGATGACGCTGGCGGGAGTGGCGGTCAAGCTGCTCCACTAAGTTGAACTGAGGAAAAGGCGCCGCAAGGCGCCTTTCCTGTTTTTTGGATTCGCTCATGCGGGAATCGTCTATGCAAATGAGGAATGCTTCGTTTGTAATATGTTATTCCGATGAGATTATTCCGTTCCGTTAGAAGAAATTGTAATAAGGCGTACGATGACCACTTTACTTTCCCGCAGCAGCGCCAACCGGGTGATTCCCGGGTTCGGGCTCACGCTCGGGTTCACGATTTTCTATCTGGCGCTGCTGGTGCTGATCCCGCTGTCGGCCATCTTCCTGAAGACGTTCACGATGAGCTGGGACGCGTTCGTGAGCGCCGTCACGTCGCCGCGCGTGATGGCGTCGTACCGCCTAAGCTTCGGCGCCGCGCTGATCGGCGCGGCCATCAACGTCGTGTTCGGCGGCATCGTCGCGTGGGTGCTCGTGCGTTACCAGTTCCCCGGCAAGCGCTTCATCGACGCGCTCGTCGACCTGCCGTTCGCGCTGCCGACGGCCGTCGCCGGCATCACGCTGACGGCGCTGTATTCGTCCAACGGCTGGATCGGCAAGCACCTGGAACCGCTCGGCATCAAGGTCGCGTTCACGCCGCTGGGCGTCGTCATCGCGCTGACCTTCATCGGTTTGCCGTTCGTCGTGCGCACGGTGCAGCCGGTGCTGGAAGACGCGGAGCGCGAACTGGAAGAGGCCGCCGCCAGCCTGGGCGCGAGCCCGTGGCAGACCTTCACCCGCGTGATCCTGCCGGGCGTCGTGCCGGCGCTGCTGACGGGCTTTGCCCTCGCGTTCGCCCGCGCCACCGGCGAATACGGTTCGGTGATCTTCATCGCCGGCAACATGCCGATGATTTCCGAGATCACGCCGCTGTTCATCATCACCAAGCTGGAGCAGTACGACTACACGGGCGCCACGGCCATCGCCGTCGTGATGCTGCTCGTGTCGTTCATCCTCCTGCTGGCCATCAACCTGCTGCAGGCCTGGGCGCGCAAGCGTGCGGGTAAATAATATGAGTGCCGTTCTCGACAATCGCCTGAAAGACAAGGCCGAGGCCGTTGCGAACGCGCCCCGCAAGGCCACCAATGCGCTGGAGCCGGGCTGGGTGCGCTATGCGCTGATCTTCGTCGCGCTCGCGTTCCTCACGCTGTTCCTGTTCGTGCCGCTCGTGGCCGTGTTCACGGAAGCGCTCAAGAAGGGCTGGGACACGTACAGGGAAGCCGTCATCGACCCGGACGCGCTGTCGGCCATCAGGCTGACGTTCATCGCCGCCGGCATCGCCGTGCCGCTGAACCTCGTGTTCGGCGTGGCCGCCGCGTGGACCATCGCCAAGTTCGACTTCCCCGGCAAGAGCATCCTGCTGTCGCTGATCGACCTGCCGTTCTCGGTGTCGCCCGTGATCGCCGGCCTGATCTACGTGCTGCTGTTCGGTTCGCAGGGCTGGTTCGGCCCGTGGCTGATGGACCACGACATCAAGATCCTGTTCGCCGTGCCCGGCATCGTGCTGGCGACCGTCTTCGTCACGTTCCCGTTCGTCGCCCGCGAACTGATCCCGCTGATGCAGGCGCAGGGCAGCGAAGAGGAAGAGGCTGCCCTCGTGCTGGGCGCCTCCGGCTGGAAGACGTTCTTCAAGGTCACGCTCCCGAACATCAAGTGGGGCCTCTTGTACGGCGTGATCCTGTGTAATGCCCGGGCGATGGGCGAGTTCGGCGCGGTGTCGGTGGTCTCCGGCCACATCCGCGGCGAGACGAACACGATGCCGCTGCAGGTCGAGATCCTCTACAACGAATACAACTTCACGGCCGCGTTCGCGATCGCGTCGCTGCTGGCGCTGCTGGCCCTCGTGACCCTGGCGGTGAAAACCTTTATCGAATGGCGCATGCACCAGGCCCGGAAGGCCAGCGTGCAGGACCACACCACGGAGTAATACCATGACGATCGAAGTCCAACACATCCGCAAGCAGTTCGGCCAGTTCACGGCCCTGGACGACGTGTCGCTGAAGTTTGCCGACGGCGAGCTGACGGCGCTGCTGGGCCCGTCCGGCTGCGGCAAGACGACCCTGCTGCGCATCATCGCCGGCCTGGAGTTTCCGGACGCGGGCCGCGTGCTGCTCGACGGCGACGACGCCTCGGCGCGTCACGTGCGCGAGCGCCAGGTCGGCTTCGTGTTCCAGCATTACGCGCTGTTCAAGCACATGACCGTGTTCGAGAACGTCGCGTTCGGCCTGCGCGTGAAGCCGCGCAAGGAGCGTCCGTCGGAAGCGCAGATCCGCGAGAAGGTGAAAAAGCTGCTGGAGCTCGTGCAGCTGGACTGGATCGCCGACCGCTATCCGCCGCAGCTCTCGGGCGGCCAGCGCCAGCGCATCGCCCTCGCGCGCGCCCTGGCCGTCGAGCCGCGCGTGCTGCTGCTGGACGAGCCGTTCGGCGCGCTCGACGCCAAGGTGCGCAAGGAACTGCGCCGCTGGCTGCGCCAGCTGCACGACGAGCTGCACGTGACGTCGATCTTCGTCACCCACGACCAGGAAGAGGCGCTCGAAGTGGCGGACCAGATCGTGCTGATGAACAAGGGCCACGTCGAGCAGCTGGGTACCCCGGGCGACGTCTACAACCACCCGGCCTCGCCGTTCGTCTACGGCTTCCTGGGCAACGTCAACCTGTTCCACGGCCGCGTGAACGACGGCGTGCTGGCCAGCGGCGACGCCACGTTCCACGCGCCGCAGTTCGCGGACGTCAAGAATGGCGAAGGCATCGCCTACGTGCGGCCGCACGACCTCGACGTGGAACGCTACGTCGCGGGTGGCGAGGGTGTCGCGGTTAAACTGCGCCGCGCGCACGCGATCGGCCCGCTGGCCCAGCTGGACCTGGAGCGCGCCGACAACGCCCAGATCATCGAGGCCGTCATCCCGAACGAGCGCTATCGCGAACTGGGACTGCGCGACGGCGAGACGCTGCTGGTGAAACCAAGGCGCATGCACGTATTCGTCGACCAAGGAGAAGGCATTTGAATTTCCAACAGCTTCGTTCGGTGCGCGAAGCCGCGCGCCGCAATTTCAATCTGACCGATGTGGCCAACGCCCTGTTCACGTCGCAGCCCGGCGTATCGCGCCAGATCCGCGAACTCGAGGACGAACTGGGCGTGGTCATCTTCGAGCGCAACGGCAAGCGCCTGACCGGCCTCACCGATCCGGGCAAGGGCATCCTGAAGATCATCGAGCGCCTGCTCGTCGAGGCGGAGAACCTGCAGCAGGCCAGCAGCGAATACGCCGCGCAGGACAGCGGCACGCTCACGGTCGCCGTCACCCACACGCAGGCGCGCTACGCGCTGCCGCAGGTGGTGCAGGCGTTCCGCACGGCGTTCCCGGGCGTGCGCATCGCCCTGCAACAGAGCGCGCCGGATCACATCGCGGAATGGGTGCTGTCGGGCCGCGCCGACATCGGCATCGCGACGGAAGGCCTGTCCACGTTCCCCGATCTCGTGTCGTTCCCGTGCTACCGCTGGAGCCACCTCGTCGTCGTGCCGGATGGCCATCCGCTGCTGCAGAAGTCGCCCATCAAACTGTCCGACCTGGCCGAATTCCCGCTGATTACGTACGACGTCGGCTTCACGGGCCGCAGCCACATCGACGCGGCATTCGCCGCCGCCGGCGTGAGCCCGGACATCATGCTGACGGCGATGGATTCCGACGTCATCAAGCAATACGTGTCGCTGGGAATGGGTGTCGGTATCGTCGCCTCGATGGCGTTCGACCACGGTCGCGACCGCGGCCTGCGCGCGATCGAATCGTCGCACCTGTTCGCGCCGAACGTGACGCGTCTCGCGGTGCGCCGCGGTGCGTACCTGCGCGCGTACGCCTACGACTTCATCGAGCGCTTCGCGCAGGGTTTTACCAAGTCGGATATCGAGAAGGCGCTGCACCCCGCCGTCGCGGAGTAGGGCGGGCGGCCCTCCGCCCACGCGTAACGCAAGCACACCGCATACGTCACGCGTGGGTACGTGGTGCCCACCCTACGACCGCAGCGCGTCCGCGCACTCGCGCACGAGCGCGGGGCCTCGGTAGATCAGGCCGCTGTACAGCTGCACGAGCTGGGCGCCGGCCTCGATCTTGGCCCTGGCATCGCGTCCGCTGAGAATGCCGCCCACGCCGATGATCGGCACGGCGGTGCCGACTTCGGCCCTGAGCGCACGGATCACGATGGTCGACTGCTCGAACACGGGCGCGCCCGACAGGCCGCCCTGTTCGGTCGCGTGGCGCATGCCTTCCACGTCGCGGCGGGCCAGCGTGGTATTGGTGGCGATCACGCCGTCGATGCCGTGGCGGACGAGGGCGCCGCCGATGTTGCGGATCTGGTCGCCATCCACGTCCGGCGCGATCTTCAGCGCCAGCGGCACGTAGTGGCCATATTTGTCGGCCAGGCGCGACTGCTCTTCCTTCAGCTGCGACAGCAGGGCATCCAGTTCGGAGGCGCCCTGCAGCTGGCGCAGGTTCTTCGTATTCGGCGACGAGATGTTCACGGTGACGTAGCTGGCGTACGGATACACCTTGCGCAGGCACGCCAGGTAGTCGTCGGCGGCGCGTTCGATGGGCGTGTCGGCGTTCTTGCCGATGTTCAGGCCCAGCACGCCCTGGCGCTCCTGGTAGAAGCGCGAGGCCTGGACGTTGGCGACGAAGGCGTCGACGCCGCCGTTGTTGAAGCCCATCCGGTTGATGATGCCGCGCGCGGCCGGCAGGCGGAACATGCGCGGGCGCGGGTTGCCGGGCTGGGCGCGCGGCGTCACGGTGCCGATCTCGATGGAGCCGAAGCCGAGGGCGGCCAGGCCATCGATGTACGCGCCGTCCTTGTCCAGGCCGGCGGCCAGGCCGACCGGGTTCGGGAACGTGATGCCCATGACCGTGCGCGGATCGGGTTTCGGCTTCCTGACGACGCCCGTCAGACCCAGGGCCGCCGCGCGACGCAGGGCAGGCAGGGTGACATTGTGGGCCGTTTCGGGATCGAGGGAAAACAGCAGCGGGCGGGCGAGGGCGTACAGGAGTTTGTCGGACATGGTGGCCTAATCGAGAATTCGCGACATTTTACCTGCGCGAACGTCGAATAACCTACTGCGCGTTGCAGTTCAGGCTTCCGATGCTCGCTGCACTATCCGTACAGCTGCGCTTCTCGGCCTGACCTGCTGCCGCTCGCGACGGTTCTTCGAGGTTCGCTTGTATGCAAGCAATGCCGCAGTTTCCCGGCCGATCAGCGGTCCAGCACACCCCATACGCCGTCAATACGGGCTTCCAGCGGCCTGAAATTGATCTTGTACGCCATTTTCGGACTCTGTTCGATCCAGTAGCCCAGGTAGACGTATGGCAGCCCCAGTTCGCGCGCCTGGCCGATCTGCCACATCACGTTGTACGTGCCGAACGAAGCGCCCGCCACGTCCGGGTCGAAGAACGTGTAGACGGACGACAGGCCGTCCGACAGCACGTCGATGATCGAGACCATGCGCAAGGTCCCGTCCGGTTCGCGGAATTCGACGAGGCGCGTGTTGACGCGGCTTTGCAGCAGGAATTGCGCGTACTGGTCGCGGCTGTCCTGGTCCATGCCGCCGCCCACGTGGCGCGTGGTCTGGTAGCGCAGGTACAGCGCATAGTGCTCGTCGGAGAACGACAGGTTGGCCACCATCGCCGTCAGGTCGTCGTGGCGCTGCCAGGCGCGCCGCTGGCTGCGGTTGGGCGTGAAGTGCTCCGCGGCCACGCGCACGGGGATGCAGGCGCGGCAGCCGTCGCAATAGGGACGGTACGTGAAGATGCCGCTGCGGCGGAAGCCGTTGCGCACGAGTTCCGAATACACGTCCGCATTGATCAGGTGCGACGGCGTGGCGACCTGGGAGCGGGCCTGGCGTGCATCGAGGTAGCTGCAAGGATACGGTGCCGTCGTATAGAACTGCAGCGTGGAAAATGGCAGATCATTCAGGTGCGTCATGCAAAGCTCTCGGAACGACGTGTGTGGAACCCATTGTAGCCAAAGACGGCGCCGCGCACCGTTAGGTGGTCAACGGTGACGCGACTTCCCAGCGGTCGATCGGCGGTTCCTGGATCGTGTGGCGCAGGTGCTGCAGGAAATCGCGGCGCGGGATCGGCACGGCGCCCAGCGAGGCCAGGTGGCCGGTCTCCTGCTGGCAGTCGATCATGCGCACCCCCCGGCTGCGTAAAAAGGCGACCAGGTAGGCCAGCGCGACCTTCGACGCGTCCGACACGCGCGCGAACATCGATTCGCCATAGAACATGCGGCCGATGCACACGCCGTAGGCGCCGCCGACCAGCTCACCGTCCAGCCACACCTCGGACGAGTGCGCATACCCCATGCGGAACAGGCCCGTGTAGCCGGCGATGATGTCTTCCGAGATCCACGTGCCCGGCCCGTCCTTGCGCGGCGCGGCGCAGGCGCGCATCACGGCTTCGAAGGCGCCGTCGAAGCGCACGACCCACGGTCCGCCGGCCAGGCGGCTGCGCTCGATCTTGCGCAAGGTCTTCTGGAGGCTTGCGCTGACCTTGAAGTGGTCGGTGTACAGCACCATGCGCGGGTCGGTGCTCCACCAGAGGATCGGCTGGCCCTCGGAAAACCAGGGGAAGATGCCGTTCCGGTACGCCTGCAGCAGGCGTTGCGGCGAGAGGTCCGCTCCGGCCGCGAGCAGGCCCGGCGCGTCGGTCGTCAACGCTTCGGATACGTCGGGAAACGGCGTATGGGCCTCGAGCCAGGGGATCATCGTCGGGCGGTGTTTCAGTCTGGTTGGACGGGTGCGCGCATGGGCCCTGCGATGTCGTGCGTATGGAAGCCGTAGGCGCCGCCCTGTTCACGGATGCGGGTGCGGTCGGCAAAGAACAGTTCGAGCGTCGTGCGGATCGTGGGGAAGGCAAGGTCGCCCCACGGGATCTCGTTTTCGCTGAACAATTGCACGTCCAGGCTTTCGATGCCCGGTGCAAAGTCCAGGTCGACGAGGCGTGCCAGATAGAATAAATGGACCTGATGCACGTGCACGACGTTCAGCAGGGTGAACAGGTTGCCCAGCTCGATGTTGGCGCCCGCTTCCTCTTCCGTCTCGCGCGCGGCCGCCGCGCTGGTCGTTTCGCCGTTTTCCATGAAACCGGCCGGCAGCGTCCAGTAGCCGTGGCGCGGCTCGATGGCGCGCTTGCACAGCAGGACCTTGAGTTCGCCGTCCTGTTCCCACACGGGGATCGAGCCGATCACCATCTTCGGGTTCTGGTAATGGATCGTGCCGCAATTGGTGCACACATAGCGCGGACGGTTGTCGCCTTCAGGGATGGCCACCGTGACCGGGTGGGCGCACTCGGAGCAGAATTTCATAGGAAACGGATGAATTGAATTGCCTTTACTTTACCACTGTATTGGGGGCGACTGGGCCGCAATCCGCCAGCGATCCGCCCACCGGCGGAGGCGGCTTATGCTGCGATCGCGGGAAGTCGGAGAACCGTGTTTGCCTAAAGTGCCGAAGGTGCGTATAATGCAAAGCATCAGACGCGGGGTGGAGCAGTCTGGCAGCTCGTCGGGCTCATAACCCGAAGGTCACAGGTTCAAATCCTGTCCCCGCAACCAGATTCCAAAGCCGCTGATCCTGTCCAGGATCAGCGGCTTTTTCGTTTTGGCCCCGCCGCACCCGCCTGTTCGACCCGGCTCAAGCATGTTCACGATGTCCGCAACGACCGCCGCACAGCCCGGTCGAAGTCTCCGGATGCGATAAATGCGGAGTGAGCGATGATTACTGTGGAAGACATCAACGACGCATGGGGCTGGACCGGCCTGAACGCCGTCGAGGTGCTGGGCGAGAATGCCTTCGGCAATCTGATCGTCCGCGACGAGGACGGCATGTACTGGCGCCTGTCGCCGCAAGACCTGCGGTGCGAGCCGGTGGCCGAAGACCGCGCCGCGCTGGACGCCCTGTCGTATAACCAGGAATTTCTCGACGGCTGGTACATGCCCGACCAGGTGCGCCTGGCCGAGACCACCCTGGGCCCGCTGACGGCCGGGCGCAAGTATTGTCTGAAAATACCCAGTGCGCTGGGTGGGCATTACGGGCGCGACAACCTGGCCATGGTGCCCTTGCCCGAACTGATCCGGTTCGCGGGCGAGGGTGCGCAGCAGTTCGACGGGCTGCCGCGCTGGCAGGACTGTCACTAGAACCGCCGCAACAGGCCGAACTGGAACAGGTCGCGGTCGTTCGTCTTGCGGAAGGTCTTGATGCGGTTGAAGTTGATGACGGCCCGCGTACGCGGCGACAACGCGCGCTCCGCCTGAAAACTGACCAGGAGATTGGTGGCCGTGCGGTTGTCGGCGCGCCGGTGCATGTCTTTGCTTTCATGATGACCTCCGCTTGTTTCAGGCCAGGAGCAGTCTGGACAAGCGGGGCGGCCGCGCCTTGTGGCGGCACAAAGCGGCGTCAGCCGGTGGGCTGGCTCAGGCTGGCCCAGAGATAGGCCGCGGCCATCGTGCGGTGCGGGCGATAGGCCTCGAGAAACGTTTCGGCCTCGCGCATGCCGGGCCGCTCGCCGCCCGTCAGCCGGCCGATGGCGTTGCGCACGGCCACGTCGCCGTGCAGCGAGCAATCCGCGTAGCCCCAGCCGCGCAGCAGCGCGTAGTTGACGGTCCACGGCCCGATGCCCTTGACGGCAAGCAGGCGTTCGCTGACGCCGGCAGCATCGGCCGTGCGGTCCAGTGACAGCGCGCCGTCGGCCACGAGGCGCGCGAAGCGCAGCAAGGTCTCGGCCTTCGCGCCGGAAAATTTACGGCTGGTCAGTTGCTCGATGTCGAGGCGGGCCACGTCGGCCGCTTCCGGATAGCACCACAGCCCGCTCGAATGCGGGCGCCCCGCCTGGCCGATGAACGTGCGCCGCAGGGAAATCGCGAACGGCAGGTTGATCTGCTGGCCGATGATGGCCCATGTGAGCGCTTCGAACACGGTGGCGGACTGGATCACGCGCAGGCCCGGCTGGCGCGCGACGACGGGGCCGAGCAGCGGGTCGTCCCGCACGGCCTCTTCGAACGGCGTGGGATCGATGCGCAGGCCCAGCATGTTCACGAGGGCGTCGTGGACGGCGTCGTCCGCAGCCGCGCCGTCGCTGTCGACGCTGCACTCGGCGCGGTCCGCGTGCAGCGTGATGTCGAGCACCGTCGGCACGCCGTCCAGCAGCACGCCCTTGCGGATGCGTCCCGCGTTCGCGTCGACGACTTCGGCCAGCGCATCGGCATCGCGGCCGTGAAAGGTGTATGCGTCCGCACGGCGATAGCCGGCCGGCAGCGCGATCGTGTGGCGGCTGTGGCTCATTTGCTGGATGCCGTCGCGGGCGCGGCGCGGCCGAAGCGTGGAACGAAGCCGGTGACGAACGCCGTGCCCACCAGCGTGACGGCGGAGCCCACGATCGTGTACCAGCCGATCGCCTCGCCGAGGAACAGTGCGCCCCACAGGATGCCGAACACGGGGCTCAGGAACGTGACGGTGAGGGCGGACGTCGTGCCGACATCCTCGATCAGCTTGAAGTACAGGATGTAGGCGATGCCGCTGCACAGTATGCCCAGCGCGATCACGGCGCCGACGATGCCCATGGTCGGCGCGCCGGCGGGCGGGAACAGGGGCAGGACGGGCAGCACCATCAGCGCCGACGTCCACATGGTGCCGTGCGCGTTGGCGAACGGCTCCACGCTTTTCGCGGTGCGCGCGTACAGGCTCGCGACGCTGTAGCTCAGGGCGGCCACCAGCGCGGCGGCGACGGCGATGCCGGCGCCGGGGCGGCTGGTGGCATGGTCGAAGCCGTCGAGCAGCGCGAAGCCCACGGTGCGCAGCACGAGGCCCAGCGCCGTGCGCGCGCGGATCGCCTGGCGGCTCCACACGGCGCCGAGCAGCGCCCCCCACATCGGCGCGGTGGCGTTCAGCACGGCCAGCACGGACGCCGGCAGGGTGCGCGCCGCGAACGCGAACAGCAGGAACGGGAAGGCGGAGTTGAAGAAGCCGAGGATGACGTAATGCTTCCAGTGGGCGCGTATGTCGAGCCGCTTCTTGAGGACGACGCCGACGACGGCCAGGAACAGCGCCGCGAACAGCACGCGGCATTCGATGAGCACCGCGGGGCCCAGCGTCGGCGCGCTGATGCGCATGAACAGGAAGGAGCCGCCCCAGATGGAGGCAAGCAGGATGAGGCGCAGCAGGTTGGCAGTGTTCATGGTTCCCGGGAGGATAGTCGCATGGGCGTCCCTGCCTTCCCGTTTGTTGCGTTTGAATTGCGCGACGGGGCAGGGGAATTGGTAATGATACAAAAAGCGTGGAGGTGCCGCTGGCGGCCGGCTGATTTGCGGCTGGTTGGACGCGTGGGCACGGAGTGCCTACGCCGGACGCGCCCACCCTACGTTGGCGTTACAGCTAGGGTGGGCTCCCCGAGCCCACGCGAAAATGAAAAGGGCCGCAGAAGCGGCCCTCGTCGATTACGCGGATCCGGTGATGCTCACGGCACGAGCGGCTTCTTCGCGGACCGCTTGGCCTTCACGTCCGCGATCGCCTTCTCCACCGCCGACAAGCGCTGCGGCAACGCCGGATGATTGGCGCTGTAGCCGTTCAACACGCTGGGCGGATAGCTTTCGGCCAGGCGGTTCCAGAATGCGGGCGCGTCCTTGATGTCGTAGCCCGCGCGCGCGGCCAGGTAGACGGCGAGGCGGTCGGCGGCGGCATCGGCGTCGGCCGGCATGGCCTTGATGCCGCCGCTGCCGATCAGCATCGAGGTATCCGGCGTGATGCTTTTCAGGTTGTCGATGATGCTGCCGATCGTCGCGCTGTTGCGCTGCGAGGACGGGTGGCCCAGCATGTTGTGGGCCATCGTCTTCGCGAGCACGAAGGCCAGTTCGTCGTCGTCGTGCGTGAAGTTGATCATGCCGCGCGTGACGAGGATGCGGCTGCCGTCGGCGTACGCGTTGACGTTGTCCGCGTTGCCCAGTTCGATCGCGAAGGCGCACGCGCGCGTGACGGGGATGGTCAGCTGGCGCTCGCTCTGGCGGCGCCCGATCGTCATCGGCAGGCTCGCCTGCGACGCGATGATCTTGCCGAACATGGCGCCCGCCTGGGACAGCGCATGCTCTCCCGTCGGCAGCGGCTTGCCGGCGGCGGCGAGCAGCACGTCGCCGGACTGCAGCCCCGCACGCGCGGCGCCGCTGCCGGCCAGCACGTCGGTCACCTGCAGGTGTTCGTCCATCCCGAAGGCGACGTGCGCGGCTTCGTTGTACTCGCCCGGATAGGACCAGCGGTTCTTCGCCGTGAAGCCGAGCAGGTTGCGGGCCTGGCCCTTGCACAATTCGGCGTTCTGGATCAGCAGGGGCGCCGCGACCTTGTACAGGCGCTCCTGCAGGCCCGCCATCTTCGTCAGGGTGTCGGCCGCGGCGGCCATTTGCGGGCTCAGGCCCGGGGCCTCGACGGGGCGTTCGGTGACGCGCGGCGTGGCCGACGGTTGGCGCGGCGCCTGCGTGGCGCAGGCCGACAGCAGCAGTGCTGCGGCGATGCCCAGCGCGGAGACCTTCAAGCCCGCGGGGCGCTGACGACGATGTCCGGTCATGTGCTCCTCATAGTTTATTGTTTGCCGGTGGAGCCAAAACCTCCGGCGCCCCGGTCGCTCGTTGCGAAATCCTCCACGACGTTGAAGCCCACCTGCAGGACAGGCACCACGATCAGCTGCGCCAGGCGGTCCATCGGCTGGAGCGTGAACGGGGCCTGGCCGCGATTCCAGGTCGAGACCATCAGCTGGCCCTGGTAATCGGAGTCGATCAAGCCTACCAGATTACCCAGAACGATGCCGTTCTTATGGCCGAGTCCGCTACGGGGCAGGATCATCGCCGCATAGCCCGGATCGCCGATGTGGATGGCGAGGCCGGTCGGCACCAGCACGGTCTGGCCGGGCTCGATAGTCATGGGCGCTTCGACGCAGGCGCGCAGGTCGAGGCCGGCGCTGCCGGCGGTGGCGTAGGCCGGCAGGAAGTCCTTCATGCGCGGGTCGAGGATTTTCAGGTCGATGGTCTTCATGGATGCTTCAGTGTGTCGGATACTTAAGGGTGGTTCAGGCCAGCAGCGAACGCTGTTCCAGTCGCTTGGCGATCTCGGAGACGAGCTGGCGCGCCAGTTCCAGCTTGGCCGCGCGCGGGAGCACCGTGTGGCCGCTTTCGTCGAACAGCACGATCGCATTCTCATCCTGCCCGAACGTCTGCGGGCCGATATTGCCCACGAGCAGAGGAATGCCTTTTTTCTCGCGCTTGACGGCGCCGTACTCGATCAGGTTTTCGGATTCGGCCGCGAAGCCGACGCAGTACGGCCAGCCGTTCAGCGACGTGGTCGCCGCGACGGTCGCGAGGATGTCCGGGTTCTGCGCGAAGTGCAGTTGCGGGGCGTCGCCGCTGCCGTCCTTCTTGATCTTCTGGTCGCTGGCATTGTCCACGCGCCAGTCGGCGACGGCGGCCACGCCCACGAAGATGTGCTGGCCGGAGACGGCCTGCATGACGGCGTCGAGCATCTGGCGCGCGCTCTGCACGTCGATGCGGCGCACGCCATGCGGCGTGGGCAGCGACGTCGGGCCGGAGACGAGCGTGACGTCGGCGCCGGCCTCGCGCGCGGCGCGCGCGATCGCATAGCCCATCTTCCCGGACGACAGGTTCGTGATGCCGCGCACGGGGTCGATCGCTTCATAGGTCGGGCCGGCCGTGATCAGCACGCGTTTTCCCGCCAGGAGCTTCGGCTGGAACGACGCGACGAGTTCCTCGAGCAGTTCGTCCGGTTCGAGCATGCGGCCCATGCCCGTCTCGCCGCAGGCCTGCGAGCCGGCGGCCGGACCGAGGATGCACACGCCGTCATCGCGCAGCTGCGCGACGTTGCGCTGCGTGGGCGCCTTTTCCCACATCTCGACGTTCATCGCGGGCGCGACGAGCAGCGGCACGTGGTGCGGGCGCGCGAGGCACAAGGTCGACAGTAGGTCGTCGGTGGCGCCGTGCGCGAGCTTGAACAGGAAGTCGGCCGAGCAGGGCGCGACGAGGATAGCGTCGGCATCGCGCGTGAGGTCGATGTGCGCCATGTTGTTGGGGATGCGGCCGTCCCACTGGTCCGTGTAGACGCTGCGGCCGGACAGCGCCTGCATCGTCACGGTGCCGATGAAATGGGTCGCCGCCTCGGTCATCACGACCTGCACGTGCGCGCCCTGTTTCGTGAGGGCGCGGCACAGTTCCGCGGCCTTGTAGCAGGCCACGCCGCCGGACAGGCCGAGGACGATCTTCTTGCCCTTCAGGTCCATGCTCATGATCTCTCCCATGCTCAGTGCTTGTTCACGCGGCGCAGCTCATCGATGATGAACAGGAAGGCGCCGATCGTGATGGCGGTATCGGCGATATTGAAGGCCGGGAAGTGGCCGACGCCGCGCCAGTAGAAATCGAGGAAGTCGATCACGTGGCCGTACGCGACGCGGTCGACGAGGTTGCCCAGCGCCCCGCCCATGATCAGCGCGAGGGCCCAGCAGAACATGCGCTGGCCAGCGTGCTTGCGCAGCAGGTAGATGATGAAGCCGACGGCCGCGACGGCGATGCCGGCGAACAGGTAGCGCTGCCAGCCGCCCTGGTCGGACAGGAAGCTGAACGCGGCGCCCTTGTTATACGCGAGCACCAGGTTGAAGAAGCTGGTGATGTGCTTCTCTTCGCCATGGATGAAGGTGCGCGTGATGGTGATCTTGCTGATCTGGTCGAGCAGGATGACGATGAAGGCGATGCCGAGCCACGGGGTGAGGCTGCCGCCCGAGCGCGACGAGACGGCGGAGAATGTTGGTTTTTTTTTGCTGGCCATGTCGATGGTCGTAGAGGTGAAACCCCGGGCGCATGGCCCGGGGCGCAGGTACATCAGGCGAAGCGGCGCTGTTCTCCGCTGCCGAACAGGTTGCTCGTGCAGCGGCCGCACAGGCCCGGGTGCGCGTGGTCATGGCCCACGTCGCGGCGGTAGTGCCAGCAGCGCTCGCACTTGGCGGCCTCGGACGGCGTCACGGTCACGGCTTCCGCCGCCGCATCGGCCACCTGTTCGACGCCGGCCTGCGACGTGATGAAGACGAACTTCAGGTCGTCGTCGAGGCTGACCAGCGTCGCGTACTTGGCGCCGGCGGCCTTGATCGCCAGTTCCGCCTGCAGCGACGAGCCGATCGCGCCGGATGCGCGCACTTCTTCCAGCTGCTTGGTGACGTCGGCGCGGACGGCGCGCAGCAGCGCGTACTTGTCCAGCAGCGCGGCCGTATCGGCGATGGCCGGGAAGGTCCACAGCGTCTGCGTGAAGATGGTCTCGTCGCTGTCCCTGTAGGCCGCTTCGCCCGCGAACACGGCCCACGCTTCCTCGGCCGTGAACGACAGGATCGGCGCCATGATGCGCAGCAGCGCGTGCGCGATGTGCCACAGCGCGGTCTGCGCCGAGCGGCGCGCGTGCGAGTTCACGCCCGTCGTGTACAGGCGGTCCTTCAGGATGTCGAGGTAGAAGCCGCCCAGGTCTTCCGAGCAGAAGTTCTGCAGGCGCGCGACGACCGGGTGGAACTCGTAGCGCTCGAAGTGCGCCGCCACGTCGCCCTGCAGGCGCGCGGTTTCGGCCAGCGCGTAGCGGTCGATCTCGAGCAGCTCGGCCACCGGCACGGCGTTCCTGACCGGATCGAAGTCCGACGTATTCGCGAGCAGGAAGCGCAGCGTGTTGCGGATGCGGCGGTAGGCTTCGGTGACGCGCTTGAGGATCTCTTCGGACAGCGCCAGCTCGCCCGTGTAGTCGGTCGATGCGACCCACAGGCGCAGGATGTCGGCGCCCAGCGAGTCGCTGATCTTTTGCGGCGACAGCACGTTGCCGAGCGATTTCGACATCTTGCGGCCATGTTCGTCCACCGTGAAGCCATGCGTCAGCAGCGCCTTGTACGGCGGGCGGCCATTCAGCATCGACGACGTCAGCAGCGACGAGTGGAACCAGCCGCGGTGCTGGTCCGAACCTTCCAGGTACAGGTCGGCCGGGAAGTGCGACTGCTGCGCGTGCGAGCCGCGCAGCACGGTCTGGTGCGTCGTGCCGGAGTCGAACCACACGTCCAGCGTGTCGCGGTTCTTTTCGTACAGCGCCGCCTCGTCGCCCAGCAGGTCGCGCGGGTCGAGCTTGTGCCAGGCGTCGATGCCGCCCTGCTCGATCAGCCTGGCCACCTGTTCCAGCAGCTCCGGGGTGCGCGGATGCAGGTCGCCCGTTTCGCGGTGCAGGAAGAAGGCCATCGGGACGCCCCACTGGCGCTGGCGCGACAGGGTCCAGTCCGGACGGTTGGCGATCATGCCGTGCAGGCGCGCCTGGCCCCAGTCGGGGAAGAACTGCGTGTCGGCGATGCCGGCCAGCGCGGATTCGCGCAGCGTGGCGCCGCCGTCCTTCGGTTTGACGTCCATGCCGGCGAACCACTGGCTCGTCGCGCGGTAGACGATCGGCGTCTTGTGGCGCCAGCAGTGCATGTAGCTGTGGTCGAACATCTTCAGTTCGAACAGGGCGCCGGCTTCGGACAGGGCGTTGCAGATCGGCTTGGAGGCTTCCCAGATGGTCATGCCGCCGAACAGCGGCAGCGTGCTCGCGAAGCGGCCGTCGCCCATCACGGGCTTCAGGATCTCGTCGTCCTTCATGCCGTGCGACTTGCAGGACTGGAAGTCTTCCAGGCCGTAGGCCGGGGCCGAGTGGACGACGCCGGTGCCGCTGTCGGTCGTGACATACTCGGCCAGGTAGACGGGCGACGTGCGGTCGTAGAACGGATCGGCCGCGTGCAGCGGGTGCTTGAAGCGCAGGCCGCCCAGCTTCTCGCCGGTGGTCGTGGCGACGACTTCGCCTTCCAGCTTGTAGCGTTGCAGGACGCTCTCGGCCAGGTCTTGCGCCAGGATCAGCAGCACCTTGCTGCCGTTGCGGTCGGCGCTGACGAGCGCGTAGGTCACTTCCGGATGCACGTTCAGCGCCTGGTTCGACGGGATCGTCCACGGGGTCGTGGTCCAGATCACGATGAAGCCGTCGCCCGCGGGCAGCGCATCCAGGCCGAACGCCTGTGCGACCTTGTCCGCTTCGGCGAACGGGAAGCCGACGTCGATCGCCGGATCGCGCTTGTCCTGGTATTCGACTTCCGCCTCGGCCAGCGCCGAGCCGCAGTCGAAGCACCAGTTCACCGGCTTCAGGCCGCGGTACACGTAACCCTTCTCGAGCATCGTGCCGAGGGCGCGCAGTTCGTCGGCCTCGTTACTGAAGTTCATCGTCAGGTAAGGGTTGTCCCATTCGCCCAGCACGCCAAGGCGGATGAAGCCGGCGCGCTGGCGGTCGACCTGCTCGAGCGCGTAGGCGCGCGCCTTTTGCAGCACTTCGGCCGTCGGCAGGTTCTTGCCGAACTGTTTTTCGATCTGGATTTCGATCGGCATGCCGTGGCAGTCCCAGCCCGGCACATACGGCGCGTCGAAACCGGCGATGGTGCGCGATTTGACGACCATGTCCTTCAGGATCTTGTTGACCGAGTGGCCCAGGTGGATGTCGCCGTTCGCGTACGGCGGACCATCGTGCAGGATGAATTTCGGACGGCCGGCGGCCGCCTTGCGGACGCGCTCGTAGATCTTCTTGTCCTGCCATTGCTTGACCCAGCCCGGCTCGCGCTTGGCGAGGTCGCCGCGCATCGGGAAGGCGGTGTCGGTCATGTTGACCGGGTATTTGCTCTCCGGCTTTTTGTTGCCTTGTTGGCCTTTCTGGCCTTGCTTGGTATCGGACATGGTGATTTCTAAAATGGACTGCTGTTGTTCGTGATGACGGGACGGCGCAGTGCCGTCAGGGCGACGTGGGGACTGCGGAAGTCCGGTCAAATTCGGTCGGTGGCCGTGAGGGCGCCGGCGCGCCGGGCGAACCAGGTGCGCGCCTGGTCGGCGTCACGGTCGATAGCGGCCGTGAGCGTGGCGAGGTCGACGTATTTTTCCTCGTCGCGCAGCTTGGTGAGGAATTCCACGCGCACGAGCTTGCCGTAGCAGGGCTGGTCCCAGTCGAAGACATGGACTTCCAGCAGCATGCGGCCCGCGTCCTCGACGGTCGGACGCACGCCGAGGCTGGCGACGGCCGGCAGCGGCTGGTCGGCCAGGCCGTGCACCTGCACGACGAAGATGCCCGCCAGCGCGGGGCGGTGGGCGACGCGCAGGTTCAGCGTCGGGAAACCCAGCGTGCGACCCAGTTTCTGGCCGTGGATCACGTGGCCGGACATGGAATAGGGATGGCCGAGCAGGGCGCGCGTGACCTCGAAATCGCCGGCCGCGAGCGCGGCGCGCACGGCCGAGGACGAGATCCGGGTGGAGTCGTGCAGCACGGCCGGCAGGCTGTGCACTTCGAAGCCATGGCGTTTCCCGGCTTCGGCCAGCAGGGCAACGTTGCCGGCGCGACGGGCGCCATAGCAAAAGTCGTCGCCCACCATCAGCCATTTCACGTGCAGGCCGTCGACCAGCACGCGCTGCGTGAATTCATCCGGCGACATCGAGGCGAAATGTTCGTTGAAGTGTTCGACGATGACGCGGTCGACGCCGGCATTGCCCAGCGATTCCAGCTTGTCGCGCAGGTTCGCGATGCGCGCCGGCGCCTTCGACAGGTCGCCGCTGCGCTGCGCAAAATATTCGCGCGGATGGGGCTCGAAGGTCATCACGGCGGCTTCCAGCCCGAGCTTGCGGGCGCTCGCGGTCACGTGGGCCAACAGCGCCTGGTGTCCGCGGTGGACACCGTCGAAGTTGCCGATCGTGAGAGCGCAAGGCGCGCGTGCCCTGTCGTTGGGAAGTCCGCGAAATACCTTCATGGGATGGTTCGTGCTTCTAGGCGAAATACCAGATTATACGGCAAAGGACATGTTGCACAGCGCAATGCCTTTGTTGCAATGGGATGAGGCTGCGTTGCCGCCAATAAAAAAGCGCAGCCTGCATGACGCAGACTGCGCTTCCTGTGCTGCCCGAGGGCAGGGAGATCAGCCGGAGATCGGCTTGTTGATCGCCATGATGAAGTAACGGGCCACTTCCGCCGTACCGTCGGTACCGCCGACGGATTTGAGCGTGCTGATGGCTTGCTGCTTCTTGCCGGCGACGGCATATGCTTCGCCCAGGTGCAGCTTGACGTCTTCCGGATGCTTCAGGTCCTTGGCCTTGGCAGCGGTTTCCAGCATCTTCAGGCCCTTGTCGGCCTGGCCGGACTGGACCAGTGCGTAACCCAGCGATGCGAAGCCGTCGTTGTCGTTGTCCTTGGTCAGCTGTGCTTCGGTGGCGGCCAGGTTCTTGTTCTGGTCGGCCAGGGTCTTCTCGGCCAGGTCCTTCAGGCGCTGGTGACGGGCGGCGTCCGGGCCGGTGCCCAGTGCGCCTGCCTTGTAGCCTTTGTCGATGACCTTCAGGGCTTCAGCCGGCGCGCCGGCCTGCAGCACGAGCTGGGCCATTTCCATGAACTCGCTCGGCTTCTTCAGCAGGCCATTGGCCAGTTTCAGGCGGTACAGGTCCACCTGCAGGCGGCCCGAGAAGCCCGGCTTGCCTTGCACGCGGTTCAGCAGGTCGGTCCAGTACTGTGCCTTCGGATAGTTGGCGGCCAGTTTCTCGATGGTGTTGACGTAGCCGGCCTTGTCGTTCTTCTTGAGCTGGATGTTGGCCAGCATGCCCAGCTGGTCTTCGCTCAGGCGGCCACCCTTTTCGGCAGCGCGCAGCTCATCTTCCAGGGCTTTGATATTGCCCTGCTTGTAATAGTTCTGCATCAGGTAGGCGCGCAGCTTCGGATCGTCGTGTTCCTTGAGCTGGCGTTCGATGGCGGCATTGGCCTTGCCCAGGTCGCCCGCGCGCATGTAGATGCCGATCAGGCCGTCCGAAACCTGGGCCTTCTGGGCGCCGGTCAGCTTGCCCGAAGCGAGCAGGGTCTCGGAGGATTTGGCGGCGGTTTCCATCAGCTTCAGGCCCTTGTCGGCCTGGCCGGCTTGCACCAGGCCATAGCCCAGCACGGCCAGTCCTTCGTTGTCGTTCAGCTTGACCAGGTCGGCCTCGGTGGCGGCGGCATTCTTGGTCTGCTCGCTCAGCGTCTTGTCGGCCAGGTCCTTCAGGCGCTTGTGGCGCTCGGCTTCCGGACCGG
>JBJMVU010000444.1:0-22466 GCA_045810485.1 Massilia sp.
CCTACGTCGGCGTTGCTCATCTTGATCGCATTAACGACGTCACTAAGCGGAACGTTGTAAGCGACAAGCGCGTTTGGATCGAGATCGACCTGATATTGCTTTACGAATCCGCCGACAGGCGCGACTTCGGCAACACCTTTTACGGACGAAAGCGCGTAACGCAGATTCCAATCCTGAATGGAGCGCAGCTCGGCGAGATCATGCTTTCCGGAGTCGTCGACGAGTGCGTATTCGTACACCCAGCCCACTCCGGTGGCGTCCGGCCCGAGCGACGGTTTCGCTTGCGGCGGCAGGCGCGACTGCACCTGGTTGAGGTATTCGAGCACCCGCGAACGCGCCCAGTAGGGATCGGTGCCGTCGTCGAACAGGATGTAGACGAACGAGTCGCCGAAAAAGGAATAGCCGCGTACCGTCTTCGCACCCGGCACGGACAGCATGGTCGTCGTCAATGGATACGTGACCTGGTTCTCGACGATCTGCGGCGCCTGGCCCGGGTAGGTGGTGCGAATGATCACCTGCGTATCCGACAAGTCCGGGATGGCGTCCAGTGGCGTTCTCGACAAGGCCCACACGCCCCAGGCTGTCAGGCCGACAGTGGCCAGCAAGACCAGGACGCGGTTGACGATGGACCAGCGGATCAACTTGGCGATCATTTGCCGTCTCCGCTACCGGTTTGCCTGTTGGCCGGCGTGATCGACGTGATCTGGTAGTCGCCCCCGGGGGTCTGGCGGATCTCGAACGTGACCTGGTTGCCAACTACGATATCGCGCGGCAAACCACCCTGCGGCAGTTTGAACGGCATCGTCATCGGTCCCCATTGCAGCGTCGGGATCGCCTCGTGCGACAGGGTGATACTGTCGGGATCGATCTTCTCGACGCGGCCGCGGCCGCGGTGCGTCGGGGCGGCGGCCGCATCACCCATGCGTGCGATCGCGCCCTTGAGACTGGCTTCCGAGTCGACCAGGAACTGCCCGGACGCGACGACCTTCTGGCCGGACGACAGGCCGCTGCGGATCTCGGTCTGGCCATTGGCCTCGCTCCCCGTCTCGACCTCGACCGGGGCGAACTTCCCATCCCCGCTCGCAACGAACACGACGCTGCGCGTGCCGGTCTGGATCACGGCCTCGCTCGGCACCAGCAAGACGGGCTTGTGCGCGGCCGGCGTCAGGCGCACGCTTGCGAACATGCCGGGCACCAGCCGGCCTTGCGGGTTGGCCAGCTCGATGCGCGCCTTCAAGGTGCGTGTGGTCGGACTGATTTCCGGCAGGATCGCGCCGACCTTGCCCTGGAACGTCATCCCCGGCCAGGCGGCGGCGCGTGCCTCGACGGCGCTGCCAGGACGGACCTGGGCGGCAGCCCCTTCAGGAATCTCGGCATTCACCCAGACGGTGGACAGGCCATTGATGCGGTACAGGGGCGCACCGGACATGATGGTCATGCCTTCGCGAACGGCAAGCTCGGCCACCACGCCAGACACGGGCGATGTGATCGTCAAACGCGCATGAACCTTGCCACTTTTCTCTATTTGGCGGATCTGTTCCTCGGTCATGCCGGCCAGGCGCATGCGCTGGCGCGCCGCATCGGCCAGATCCGCCGACATGCGGCGCGCGGCCAGGTAATCCTCCTGTGCCGCCACCCAGTCGGGGACGTAGATATCGGCCAGCGCCTGGCCCTTGCGGACACGGTCGAGCGGCGCACGTACGTGGAGGCGCTCGACATACCCGTTGGCACGGGCCTGCACGAGGTAGAGATAGCGCTCGTTCCAGGCCACGCTGCCCACCGATTCGAGTGCAGTGGCAAGGCTACCTTCCTTCACTTCGGCCGTCCGGATGCCGAGGTTTTGCTGTATGCGCGGACTGACTGCAACTTTGCCGTCGTCGCCGGCTTCGTCGGCATACACCGGCACGAGCTGCATGTCCATGAAGGGCGACTTGCCCGGCTTGTCGAATTTTTGGCCGGGTACCATCGGGTCGTGCCAGTACAGCACTTTTCTGCCGGTCGCAGGATCGACCTTGTCCCCGCTCGCGGACGCGCCGCTGCTGCTCATTGCCGGCATGGCGGCATGCAGACCATGCTGCAGGCCGGCCCAATACAGGCCACCGCCCGCTGCGATCAGGATGCCGGCCGCGGACAACGCGAGGATGAAGTTTTTTTTCTGGATCATTTCGTGTTCCTGGAGATGGCGGAGGCCATCGGCATCGCGCCGTGCGAAGTGGGGAAGAGAAAGTTCAGTTGTGCCCACAGCCTGGCGGTGTCGGCTTCGAGCTGCAATCCGGAAAGACGGACGTCGAGTTCACCACGCCGCGCGACCAGCACGTCGGCAAGCGTCGCCTTGGCGCCCCGGTAGGCAGCCAACGTGGCTTCGCTGCGCTCTTGCGCCAGTGGAATGAGTTCCCGGGAATATCGTGCCAACCGTTCGCGATTGGTCTGCCACTCGGCCACCATGACGCGCGTTTCTGCCGTATGCGCCCGCAGCATCTCGTCGCGTTCGGCACGAACCTGGTCGGCGATGGCAAGCTTGGCCGCCAGTTCGCGGTCTTGCCGGTTCTTCTGGTCCCACTGCAGCGGGACCGAGACGCCGAACGAGATCATGTTGGAATAGCCCGGGCCGCGTTGCGCATAGCCCACCTCCACGGTCCAGTCGGAATTCTTGTTGGCCTCGGCCAGCTTCACTTCCGTCGCCGCGACATCGGCCTGCTTGTTGAGGACGGCGATCTCGGGATGATGGACAAGCTGGGTATCAAGCGAGGCCGGGTCGAGCCGGATGGTGTCGATCGCCGGTTGGCCGGACAGCGGCTGGCCGGCAGCGTCGCCGATCCACCGTGCTAGCGTGATCTTCGCGCTGCGCACCCGGCGCGCGGCATCGTCCACGCGGTCGTCGAACTGGACGACGGCAGTCCTGGCGGACAATACGTCGGCCTGGCTGCCACGTCCGCCCCGATAAGCGGCGTCGGCAGCCTCCCGTTCACGTTGCGCCTGGTCGCGCTGCGAGGCAATCACGGATGCCATGGCTTCGGCATAGTAGCGATCGAGCCAGGCGATGGCCGTTTCGCGTTCGACATCGGCGGTCGTCTTGTCTTTCTCGGCCAGCTCTTTGTCCGCTTCGCGTTGGTACCGTTCGGCTCGAAACGCGCGTTTGTCGGACCGCGTGATTTCCTGCATCACGCCGATGCGCCGCATTGTCATGAAATCCGCAGTGAGACTTCCACGATCGTGGCCGCTGACCGGCAGGTTGTCGACACCGATCTTGAGCACCGGGTCGGGCAACTGGCCAGCGGCCACCGCCATCTCACGTGATGCCGTCACGGCAGCATCCTGTGCGGTAATCTGCCGGGAGCGTTCAACGGCGAGACGCTGCGCCGCGGCCAGGGTCAATGCATCGGCGGCAAGCGCGGGCGCTGCCAGCGTCAGGGACGTGACCCATACGGCCACGCATCCTGTCAGCGAAAACAGGGGGACGCGCCCGTGACGGCGCGCGGAAAACAAGAAGGACATGCGATCTCCACAAACGTTGAAATACATCGCGTGCGCAAACGCGCGCGCGGCGAATCAAGCATGTGGAGTTGTCAAATACGGAAGCAGCAGTGGCGTATCGCCATTGTTGGCTCGGTCGCGTGCGATAGCGACGGTATGGCTGTAGCGACACCTGGAGGTGCTACGCCATCATCGAGCAAGATCACCGACAGGACCGGCCCGATCACAAGGAACGGCAGCGCCGAGGGCAAATCCGGCTTGTTGAGCGATTGCGGGTCAGAGTGGTTGTGCGCATGACACAAGCTCGGCTGGGCCTTGTCCATGCCGGTGCAGTGATCCATGCCGGCCATCCCATTGCCGGCTGCCGCCATCGTCATGCGAGCCGGCGTAGTCGCGCCAGGGCAAGCGTACGAAGCCATAGCCAACTGGGTGAACAGCAAGCTGATCACGGCAATCACGGCGGCAACGAAGCGGGTTGGACGAGACGGTTTCATGGCTCTGGACACTTTGACAAAGATTGTGGCAGCGCGCCGGCGGTAGTGTCAAGGCGTGACGTGATGTGACACTTGAAGAGCACGTCTGTCGCTGACAGCACGTGAATCTTCGGAGCGACGGGCGTCCAGCAATCCAGGCGAGCATAAACCTTCCCATTACAGGAAGGTCAAGCACTTCCACAGCTGGTTCGCGGCCGCTGTGCCGTGAACTTGCGGTTGACCCAGTCGAGCGGGCATAGCGCTTTCACATCCGCAACTGTCGTGCGTACAACCCTGCCACGCGCGATGTTATGCAGGCCGGCCTTGCGCATCAAACGCTCCACGGTACAGCGGGCCACATTGGTTCCCTCACGGCGCAGCTGACGCCAGACTTTGTCAGCCCCGTCAGACGGCTGGGCTATGAAAATGCTCTGCGACACAGTCCTGAAACGTTGAATTTCGCCGCATGGGAAACAAATAAGGAGAATTTCCCATAATGTTTGTCACTTAAGCTAAGCCGTACGGCCCAGGCCGCACGGCCACCTCGGGGCGCCATGGTCACACCACCATTGGCCCCCCGATGTTCCCTTTGAATATTTCCATATTCAGCGAGAAATCGTCCACCGTACCGGCCGTCCGGCCGTCGACCAGCACGCTGACCGACCGTCCGCCGCATACCCGTTTCATCTCCCCGACCGTCAACGAGCGCACGCGTGCGCCGGCTCCCGCCGTGCCCTCGATGGCCAGGTCTTCGATAATCAATGTGTTCATGATGGTTCTCCTCGCATGGTTGAAAGTGAAATGGCGCGCATGTCACGCGCCCACTTCCAACCAATGCATGGAGCATGCCACCTGCGGCGTAGGGGGCAGGCCGGTGTTTTGTGTTGGTTCGGGGCCAACCAACCGCAAGGACTGTTAGTTCTTGCCGGACAGTTTGCCCGCCGCTTCGCGATACCGGGCCTCCGTCTCGGCCAGGATCATGCGCGCCTGGAGAAGCTGGGTCTGCATGTGGATGCGCTCCACCTCCTGCTGCACGCCGACGAGTTCGGCTTTCTCTTGCGGCACCCAGGTCCAATCTCCGGTCTTGCCGGTTGCATTGCCGCGCGTGCACACGCGGCCATTCAAGGCGGCGCCTTCGGAAAATTTCTGGTCCTGGTAAAAGCAACAGGACTGGTCGGCGGCCTTGGCGGGAAAGACGAAACCGGCCGCCAATGCGGCGGCCGTGATGATAAGCATCGATTTCATTGCGCTCCTTTTCAGGTAATGCCGCGCCGGCTCGCGCCGGCGCGGCGTTTCAGGTTAAAACACGTAGGTCGCCTGCATGCGGAAGCTGCGGCCCGGATCGAACCAGGAACGGCCCATGTCGCCAGGGGTCTGCTGGTTGACCTGCTTCGTCACGGTACGGGTCAGGTTGCTGATGTTGAAGCTGCCCGACAGATGGTCGGTGAAGCGGTAGTTGATGCCCGCATCCCACTGCCCCACCGGCAGCTGCCAAACCGGAATGCCGTAGCCTGCATCCGTCGGCTCGTTGCCTTTGTCGTCCTTGCGTCCCGGGTCGGCGCTGGTGCCGTTGTTGCCGCTGGCGCCATAGACACCGGTCGCCAGCAGGGTGCGGTCACGCCAGGTGTAAGCCAGGCGCGCCGACACCGGGCCGCGGTCGTACATGAACGCCAGGTTGAAGGCGCGCTTCGACATGTACGGCACCGGCAGATCCGTGTACGGCACACCGTTGGTGTCGCAGCCGTACAGCGCCGCGGCCCCCGTCAGTGAGCCGGACGGGCAGTAGTTCGACGGGTTCGGGTGATACAGTTGCTGCTTGCCCTCGATGTAGGTGAAGTTCGAGGACACGCCAAACCCCTTGGCCCAGTCGGGCAGGACGTCGCTCACGCCAGGCAAGTGATCGAGGTAAGTCATACCGGCCAGTTCGATACCGCGTACCCGGGCCTTGGCCGCATTGGCCGGTCCGGTGATCGTGAACTCCATATCGTTGCCGGCAAGATCCTTGTACGTCCTGGCATACGATTCGAGCATGATGATGTCCTTCACCTGCTTGTAGAAGAAGGCGGCGGTCAGGGATTGGCCCGGGTGCGGATACCATTCCAGCGTCACGTCGAAGTTGTTCGACTTGAGCGGCTTCAGGTTCACGTTGCCTTCGTTGTGGCCGGTATAGGCGATCGTGGTGATCTTCTTGCTGTCGTTCGGGTCGGTAATCACGTCCTGTTTCAGGGTGATGTATTCCTGCAGCTGATCGAAGCCAGGACGGTAGATGCCGCGCGACATCGCCACGCGCGCCTGCAGCTTGTCCGTCAGGCTCGCCTTCAGGTTCAGGCTGGGGATCACATCGACGTGGCTGGACTTCAGGTCCATCGGATCGTTGATGTCGCCGAACCGGGGCACGTTCGGATTGACGTTGTCGCCATAAGTCGGCTTGAAGACCGTGAAGCCATGGGCCACCGTCTTGGTCCTGACCACGCGCACACCCGCCACGCCGTCCACCGGATACTTCCAGTCGTCGAAGCCGAAGCGCAGGTTGCCGAAGATGGCCTGGCTCCCTTCGCTGTGCTTGCTGACGTATTGCGGGTCGGTGCTGTAGCCCGGCGGCAGCCAACCGCTGCCCGCCGTCGAGCAGTCGGTCGTCGCGCCGGTGAGGCGGTTGTCGTCCTGGCAGTTATATTTCAGCGCGGTCAACAGGTTCCGGTACGTGTTGATATCCTTCGTCATCGCCACGGTGGGCACCACGAACGACGGCGGCGTCGCCATCCTGCCATTGAAGAAGTCGGGGAACGTGAAGGTTTCGACGTTACCCAGGGCGGCAAATTTCGGATCGCTCATATAGCCGAAGTTGGGACGCTGCCAATCCCAGCTGGCGAGTTGCGGCAACTGGCCCGGCTTGTCGGTGGCCGCCACGCCCCATTCTTCGGCGTAGGATTTCCAGCCCGTTCCGGCATTCTTGTCCTTGCGCGACGAACGATCCGTGATGCGGACGCCAAAGCGGAAGTCGCGCAGCACCGGATGGTCGAAGCTGTATTTGCCATCCACTTTCCAGGCATACATATCTGCTTTCGCCCGATTGGTGTCGGGCTGCGAAATACCCCAATAGTAGTTGTTGGGATTGGCCAGGAAGGCGATCGCCTTGTCGTCGAAATGGAACGACGGACGCGAGCCGGACACGTCGATGGTCTCGCTCGGCAGGAAGCTGCCGAGGTTCAGCATGCCGTAATTGCCGGAGTTGGTCGCGTGCACCCACTGCAGATCGTTCTGGAACGACCAGCTCTCGTTGACGCGCCACTTGAAGTTCCAGGCCAGCTCGCGTGTGCGGCCATGCACGTCGCGGTAGTTCTGCGTGGTGCCCATGCCGATGCCGCCGTCCACGAACTGGTTCGCACCCTTGCCGCCGATCGGATAGCTGAGCATGCCCGACTGGAAGACGCCCTTGCTGTTGAACTTGGCGTCGGTATAGACGGTCTTGTAGGGATCCTCGGAGGCGGTGAAGAGGTTGGTTTGTGCATTCACCTGATGGAAACCGGAATCAAAGTAGGTCAGCGACGACTCCAGTTTGTCCTTCTTCCACTGCAACGCGCCATAGAAGCCCACGCGGCGAGTGTCTTCGTTGTTGGTACCCCAGTTGATGCCGGTCGGCACCCACACCGTCTGGCCCGGGACGACATTGTTCCTTGGGTAGTAGACGCCCTGGTCGATCCCGTCGAAGCGGTATTTGGTGCGGTTGAAGGACAGGTCCACCAGCGCGCCGAACTCGCCCATGGAGGTTTTCCAGCGGTTGGAGTACAGACCGGAGAAGCCCGGCGATTTGGTCTTGCCCAGCTCGGAATAATTGCCGGTGGTGGTCAGCGCGCCATACTGGCCCGGGGCGTCGAACGGCAGCCGCGTGCGCAGGTTGATCTGGCCGCTGATGCCGCCTTCGATCAGGTCGGCGGACGGATTCTTGAAGACCTCCACGCCCGCCATCAGTTCCGGCGGCACGTCGCCCCAGCTCAATTCACGACCAGGCCAGCCGGCCGAGAAGGTTTCGCGTCCGTTCAGCGTGGACGAACCCCAGGACAGGCCCCGCACCTGGACGCCCGAGCCTTCCACATTGAATTCCAGGCCGTTCGCGGCCAGGGAGGCGCCCTGGCGCGACTGGTTGCGGTCCATCGTGACGCCCACCACGCGTTGCAGCACTTCGGTGATCGACTTGTCCGGCAGCTTGCCGGCCTCGTCGGCCACGACCGCATCGACGATCTGGTCGGAATCGCGCTTGATGGCCGTCGCGGTTTCCAACTGCTTGCGCTGGCCGGTCACCACGACGGTGTGGGTCCCGTCGTCTGCCGTCTGCGCCTGCGCGGCGTTGCCGCACAACAGCGCGAACTGCGCCGCGGCCAACGCCAACGCGGTCATCCTGATCTGCTTCCGCACGATCTTCGTCTCAACTCTTGTCATTATTGAAGTCCTCTTGTGGTTGTCCTGGTTACTGGAAGTAGATCGGGCCGGTCAGCTTGAACTGGGTCTGGTACTTCGACGCCGCGTTCTTCACCTGCCCGTTCGGCTGTACCGCGGAGAACCTCATCTCGAGGACCGGGTAGCTCTGCACTTCGTCCATGACGTCCAGCCCGCTCAGGCCGCAGGTCTCGCTGAATGCGAACTGATCCTTGAGACCGACGCTGTAGTCCGTGGCGGCGGCGGTCGGCTGGACGGTGGCTTTCAGGGCCACGTTGCAAGCCTTGCCGTCTTTCCGGTTGAAGTGACCGAGGAAGAGTTCGACGTCGACCTTGTTGTTGGCCGCGCCGAACCACTCGGGATTTTGCGCAAGGTTGAAATGCAGCGCCGACTGGATTTCGAGCTGCAGGCCCTTGGGCGCGGCGCCGGGCGTAGTGAGCGCGGTTTCCTTGACAGCGGCCCGGTACGTGCCGTCGGGCGACAGGAGATCGGCGTCCAGGAGGCCGGGCGCGAAGAACTGGAACGACGCGCGGCTATACCACCATGCATCCGGCGCCGAATCGGACGAGGCCGTAAAGGTGAAGCTGTCGCCGGAAACAGCTCGATCGCAACTGTCGCACCACCATTGGTTACCGTAATGGCCAATCAGGCCTTCGGTGGTGCTGTCGCCGTCCTTGTAGCCGGTCACGAAATTCATCTTGGCCGGTTTTTCGGTGCCGATCGGAATGTCCTTCTGCATGAACTTCGCCATCGTCACCGACATCGTATCTTTGCCCGTCACCAATGCCGGCAGATAGAAATCATTACCCTCCTGCTCGGCGATGATGGTGCACATGCCGTTGGCGAGCTTGGTCATCGCCGTCCCGCTGACCGAGCACACGTCCGGCGTCTTGCTCGCGAATTTGGCCGGCAGGCCCGAGGTGAAGGTGGCGGACAATTGCACCGGCTTCGTATCGAGCGCCTGCCAGCCCGGGTTGGGGAACTTGGCGATCATCTGCGGGTTCTTGGGAACGACGAAGATCTGGCGTTGCGAGACCGGCGCGTAGCCGTTGGAACCCGCCTGCGTGGCCGTCACCGAGCACTCGCCCAGTTTCAGCAGCGTCAGCTGATCCCCGCTGACGCTGCAAACGTCCGGCGTGTTCGACGTGAAGGTCACGGCGCCGCCGGAACTCGCCGTCGCCTTCAGCGTCGACGTTGCGGAATTGGGCGGCACGCCGATCAGCGCCTGGCCCGAGAACGGAAGCTGGAAACTCATGGTCTGCTCCACGGTGCCGTCGGCGCCGCCGCCGCCACCGCCGCAGGCGCTCAGCAGTGCGATGCAGCCGAGTGCAATCGCAGAAATATGGAATTTCATCGCTTCTCTCCTCATGGTCTTGTTCCTTTTTGTCGTGTTAATACGTTCTTCATGAGCCCATGTCACCGTGCCGCGCGGGACACGCGTCGGGCGAATGCTTCCGAAGGGATGCACTGGACTGGTAATGGGACGGAATGCCGGGAAACACGCGGTCGCAAGCGCGCTTCCGATGTTATTGTTTTTTATATATAACGGACATTGTCATAATTTATGATGCCATTGAAGACGGCATGGTCACAATTACAATAACCCTTAAGGTAAGACATGAAATTCACCAGCCGTTGCTGTTTGGCAGCAATTTCAAGTGCGACTACGAGCAGGACGTTGCGTCCTGCTGCTGGCGAAAATGTGGTTTAGCAGCAACGCCCGGACGTCGCTTACCCGCCGATGTTCCTGAACGGATCGAGCGCCAGGTCGATCAGCCGGCGCTCGCGCACGACGATCTCGGCCACGGCAGTCATGCCGTAGCGCAGCGGATACAGCGTTTCGCCGACCTTGTAGTGGTCCTGGTCCAGCGTCACGCGGCCTTCGTACACGGGTTGTTTCGACTGTGGTGATGGTTTCGTGGCGGGCGAAATGAATTGCAGCGTGCCGCGGATCAGGCCGTAGCGCTGGTAGGGAAATGCGTTGAACTTGAGCTGTACGGGCAAGCCTTCGCGCAGGAAGCCGCGGTCGTGCTCGGCGATTTCGATCTTCATGATCGGCCTGGCGTTCTTCGGGGCGATGCCGCCCAGCGGCGTGTTGGCCTGGATCTTGTCGCCGGGTTGTGTCGAGGTGACATCGGTGACCACGCCGTCGACGGGGGCGACGATCAACAGAAAGTTCTCCTTGTCGATGTTCTCGAACTTGATGCGGGCCGCGGCGTCGGCGACGAGGCGCGCGGTCTGCACCTGCAGCCGCATCTTGTCCTCGGCATTGTCCATTTCGCGCTCCGCCGCCTCCAGTTGCAGGCGCAGCTTGGCCAAATCCTGGCCGCTCGTCTCCAGCCCCGAGCGTGCCTGCGTCGATTCTTCGCCTTGCCGCGCGGCCAACTCGGCGATGCGCGACTGCGCCACCCGGACGGCGTTCTCGGCGGCCAGCAATGCGTTCTTCTTGCCTTCGACCTGCAGCTGCGAGACGCCGCCACCGCCGGGCGTGGCGAGCAGCCGCGCGTACTTGTCGGCCTCGTCCCTGGCGGCGTCGCGCGCGCGCCGGGCCTCGTCCAGGTTCGTGCGTGCTTCCTGCTGCTGGGCCGACTGGCTCTGCGCCAGGCGGCTGGTGCCTTCGGCCAGGCGCTGCCGGTGCTGGCGCTCCTCGACCTCGACCGCTTCCTTCAGTGCGGCCACGCGGTGTTCCATCAACGCCTTTTTTTCGGGGAACTCTTTCCAGTCGCGCTCGGCATCCTCGAGTTTCAGACGCGCTTCCAGCGCATTCTTGGCCGCCTCGATGGCGCCGCGGGCATACAGCCGGGCGACGACGTCGCCCTTGTTCACCGGCTGGCCTTCGGCGATGTAGATATTGCTCAGTTCGCCGTCGATGGGCGCGTACAGGCGCCGCACGTCCGACGCGGGCGCGAGCGCCCCCCCCGCCGTCACGAGCACGTCGGCGTGGCCGAAGAACGACCATACGAGCGCCGTGAACACCAGCGCGACCATCGCGTACACGAGCGCCTGCGTGAAACGCCAGGGCACGGCGGTCAGGATGCCGATGCCTTCGGCGCTGTGGTCTTCGAGCGCCTCGCTAAGAGGCTTCATGGGTTGCGGTTTCAGGCTTGGCAGCTTCATGGCTGGCCTCCTGCAATGCGAGCTTGCGGGCATCGCTGAGCGCGGCGGCGTAGGCATCGCGGTACGCCGGCACGTGCGCGGACATGATCACGAAGGCGCGCTGGTAGGCGTCGCCCTGGTCTTCCCACTGTTTCAAGAGCTGGCGGATGCGGGCCGCGTCGGCCCCATTGCGCACCGGTGCCTGCGCGCCGCCGCGCGCGGCCGCGTAGGCGCGCAACTGGACGATCCAGTCGAGCTCGGCCAACAACGGCGCGAGCTCGGGATTGCCGCCTGCCTGGCGGCGCATTGCGGCCACCTGCGCCGCGGCACGCGCGAACTGGCGCCGGTCGACGGCTTGCATCCATGGCGGCAGTCCCGCCTTCAGCTGCGCCTCGGTGTCGAGCGCGCGCAGGCGGGCATTGCCGGGGTCGTCCTCGAGCCCGGCTGCGGCCACGGCGGCCGCGCGCGCATAATCGCCGCGGGCCAGCAGGTCCTCGGTGCGGCTTTCCGGCCCGGCACCGCGCAGCAGGATCCACGCCGCCAGCACGACGACGGCCAGCGCGGCCGCGCCCCACCAGCGCAGGTGCCGCGCGTCCGGTACGGTCCTGAGGCCGAGTACGCGCGCCATGCGGGCCGCGAGCGCTTCCAGCCGTCCACCCGGCTGCGCTTCAGGCTCGGTGTCGATGGGCGGATGTTCCGGTTCCATGCCCGGCGCCGGCGCAGGTTCGACGCAGAAGATATCGAGAAACGAATCGGCGGCAGCGACGAAGGTCGTGCGGTCGGCGTCCGCGCCGGGCGGCACCTGGGTCACGCCGATGCGTGTCGGCGCGGTATCGGACACCGGGTCTTCCCATTGCAGGCCGGCGCGGTAGACGAAATGGCGGCCGCCGAACGCGAGCGTGTCGCCCTCGTGCAGCGGCACCGCCTGCTCGTCGAGGCGCGTGCCATTGATGAACGTGCCGTTGGTGCTGCCCAGGTCCTCGACGTAAGGTTCGCCGCCCTTGAGGAACAGGTGCGCGTGGCGGCGCGACAGGTAATTCACCTGTGCCGGCTCGCTGTCGCGGTAGCGCGCGAACGTGTCCTCCCCTTTGCTGACCAGGAAAGGGAAATCCGTGACGACGATGGTCTGCAGTGTCGTGCCGCCGGGTTTCGGCGTCAGGGTCAGGCTGGCCAGGCGCGCGCGCGGGGGCGGCGCCGGGCCGTGTTCCAGGTGGACGCGGTACCGGAGCGCCTTGCCGAGGCCGACGATGTCGCCGTCGCGCAGCGGCGCGATCGCCGTCCTGACGGCCACGCCGTTGATGCTGGTACCGTTCGTGCTGCCGAGATCGGCAAGATACACCGCGTCGTGCTCGCAAAAAAGGCGCGCGTGGCGGCGCGACAGCTCTGCGGCGAGCTCGGGCGGATAGGCATCGAACGGTGCTTCCGCGCGGCCGATGGCGAACAGGTTGTCGTGGATCTGGATCGGCGCCAGCTCCGGATGGGAAACGGGCTCGAGCACGATCCGCACCCCGGTGCCTGTCGCGGGGCGGGCTGCGGCCATCGTCAGGTCGGGCACCATGGCAGCCGGTTCCGTTCAGTTGCGGGCCACGGCGCGCACATCGACCGGCGGCCAGCCGCCGCCCAGCGCCTTGTACAGCGTGACGGTATCGGCCAGGATCTGCTGGTGGTTGGCCAGCAGCGCCAGTTGCGCCCCCAGCAGGGAGCGCTCGGCCTCGAACACTTCCAGTTGCGAGATCACGCCCTCCTTCAACTGGGCTTCCACCGCCGCGGCCACGACGCCGAGGCGCTGGGCCTGTTCCTGCAATTCGATCCGCTGGCGCCGGTGCGCGTCGAGGTTGACGAGCGCGTTCTCGACTTCCTCGAAGGCGTCCATCACGACTTTCCGGTACTGCTGCTCGGCCACCTCGTTGCTGGCCTGGCTCGTCTTGATGCGCGCCTTGACGGACGGGTCGAAGATCGGAAAGTTGATGCTCGGGAGCAGGCCGAACGTGAACGATTTGAGCAGCGAGCCGAGCGCGAAGCTGGATGTGCCGCCGCGTCCGGTCAGACTGATCGACGGCAGCTGCGCCAGCTTGGCCTGGCCCACCAGGTCATAGGATTCGAGCACGCGGAATTCCGCCGCGACGATGTCGGGCCGGCGCTTGAGCAGCGCCGACGGCAGGCCCTCGGGAACGGCGGGGAGCTGCACCCGGTCCTGCAGCGCCCCCGTGGGCAGCTTGAAATTCCCGGCCGGTACGCCGAGCAGGGTCGCCAGTGCATTGCCGGACAGGGCGCGCAGGCGCTCCAGTTCGATCAGGTCGTTGCTCAGGCGGTTGATTTCCGCGCGCTGCTGGAGCACGCGCGTCTCCGGCAGCAGACCCTGCTTCTGCATGGCCTCGTACGTCGCCAGGATCTGCCTGTTCTTGTCGAGGGTCTTCCGTTGG
Organism: Massilia sp.; assembly: GCA_045810485.1. GTDB lineage: Bacteria > Pseudomonadota > Gammaproteobacteria > Burkholderiales > Burkholderiaceae_D > Telluria. Next base: position 13,901 of record JBJMVU010000444.1, read on the forward strand.
CGGTCGAGCTGCTCGTCGAACTGCAGGATCTGGAAATACGTCGTGGCGACGTCCGATGCCAGCGTCAGGTAGCCGGCGCGCCAGTCGGCCTCGGTGGCATGGAACTCGGCGGTTTGCGCCTCGGCGCCCTTGGCAACCTTGCCCCACACGTCGATATCCCAGTTGACCTGCGTGCCGAGGCTGAACTGCTTGCTGAACTTCTGTCCGGTACTTTTTTCGAAACTGGCCCCGGCGCCGGCGTCGAGCGTCGGCAGCGCGCCCGCCCGCGCCTCGTCGATCTGCGCGCCGGCGACCTTCGTGCGCGCGGCCAGGATGCGCAAATCGACGTTGTCGCGCACGGCGCGCGCGACGAGGTTGTCCAGTTCGGGATCGCGGAATCCCTTCCACCAGTCCTGCTCGATCAGCACGCCCGGCGCCGTGGGCGGCGCCGTCGTGTTGGCCCAGCCCGTCTTGGCAGGACTGTCCGGCCGCTGGTACGGTTTCATGCTGACGTCCGCGCACCCGCATGCCAGCACGACGGCGGCGGCAAGCAGGGGATGTGTCCTGTTCCAGCGGGGGCGAACGTTCATGGGTCACCTCGTCCGATTGTCGTCAGGCGCCGGGACGTGCCTGCCATGCCTTCGAAGCGACGAACACGCCGAACAGGCGCTCGTCCAGGTGGCCGGCCCGGCATTCCTCCGCGATCAGGTCGAGCGCCCGCTCGGCCGGGATGGCTTCCTTGTACGGCCGGTCGCGCGCCGTCAACGCGTCGTAGATGTCGCTGATCGTCAGGATGCGGGTCTGCACGCTGATCTCCGCGCCGCGCAGTCCCATCGGATAGCCGGAGCCGTCCAGCTTTTCGTGGTGGCCGTGGGCGATCGCGGGCACGCCGGCCAGTTCGCGCGTCCACGGGATCAGGATCAGGAACGAATACGAATCGGCCACGTGCGCCTCGATCTGGCGCCGTTCGTCCGGCGTCAGGCAGCCCTTGCCGATGTTGAGCGCTGCGTATTCCTCGTCGCCGAGCAGGCGGAATGCCGGGTCGTCGATACCGGCACACACGTGGTCGCGGATTGCGCCGAGGCCGGCCGTCGGGGGCGCGTGCGAGATCGCCGGTTCGTTGGCGCGCACGATGATGTCGAGGAAATCGTCGAGGCGCATCCCCTCCTCGGCCAGCTGCGCCTCGATGCGGTCGCGCTCGCGGCGCAGGTCGTCCTGGCCCAGTTCGCCGCGCAGTTGGCGTTCCGTGAGGCTGCGCCACGCATGGCGTTCGAGGCAGGCGCGGGCGTAGCGGAAGCGCTGTTCCAGCAGGCGCATGTCGGCATGGTGCAGCTTCTTTTCCTTGCGCAGCACGTGTTCGCGTACGCCGACCTTGCCGAAGTCGTGCAGCAGCGCGGCATAGCGGATTTCGCGCAGCTGGACCGGCGTGAAGGCGGCGCGGCGCAATGCCGGATCGTCCGCGTGCGCGAGCGCCATGGCCAGGTTCTCGGCATACCCGGCCACGCGGAACGAGTGCCCGGCCGTGACGGGATCGCGTTCCTCGATGGCCTGCACCGATGCGCACACGAAGCCGTCGAGCAGGCCCTTGATGTCGGAATACAGCTGGAAGTTCTTCAGCGCGACGGCCGTCTCGGCGCACACGCCGCTGAGGATTTCCAGGTCGGCATCCTGGAAGGCATGGCGGTCGGACGACGTGTCGACCTGGATCAGGCCGAGCACGTCGTCGCCGAGGATCAGCGGCACGCACATGACGCTCAGGATCGCCTGGGCGACGATCGACTCGTGCGCGCCGAAATGGCGGTCGGCGAGGGTGTCGACGGACAGGATCGCGCGCTTGCGGCCCAGGACTTCGTCGACGATGGTGCGCGAGATCCGCACCTGCGTCGGATCTTCGGCGATCCCGCCGCGGCGCCGCGCGGCGACCGGTTGCGGCGGATCGCGCTCGCCCGCGCGCAGCATGATGAAGGCACGCTCGGCGGCCGGAAACAGGTCGAAGATGAAATTCATCAGCTTTTCGATCAGCGTCTCCTGGTCGGTGACCGCGCCCAGTGCGATGCCGACCTGGGCCATCGCGTGCAGCCGGTGGACCGTGTTCTCGAGCTCGTTGCGATCGGCATTGCGCGTATCGACCACGGGCGCGAACTGCGTGGCGTCGACCGAGCGCGTGATGATGGCCGGCGCCGCGCCGCGCTCGGGCACGAGCAGCGAATGGAACACGAGGCGCGCAGACGCCAGCCCCAGTTCGTCGCCTTCGGCCAGCGCATGCCACGTGCCGGGCGAGAGCCGCGCGCCGGACACGAAGGTGCCGTTGCTCGAGTGTAGATCCTCGACAAAATAACTGGCGCCGCGGCGCCGGATGCGCGCATGGCGGCGGCTGACCGTCTGCTCCGGAATGCAGACGTATTTGTCGGAAGCGAGCGCATCCTGCGGGTTGCGGCCCAGCACCGCTTCTTCGTGCAGCGGGAACACGGCCGGCTTGCTCGACGCCGCCCCCGTCCATTCCAGATAGGCCCGGACGGGACCGCTCGAGGCGGAGAAGGGCGCGTTCGGTTCCATGGCGGTCGTCACTTCACCGTGATCGTGATCTTGCGCGACACCACGGGCGGCGTGTGGACGACGTGCTTGTCGTCGCCCATCACGAGTTGCAGCGTGTGCTTCCCGGGCGGCAGCTCGAGCATCGTCTCCGTTTCGCCCGCGCCGAAATGCAGGTGGTTGCGGTCGGACGGGATTTCCTGCCCGGCCGGCGGCATGTCCGCATCGATCAGCAAATGGTGGTGCCCGGTATTCTTGACCGCGACGCCTTTCGGCGCGACCCCCATGTTGCGCAGCCCGAACCAGACGCGGAACGGCTTGCCCGCCGGGACCACCGCACCGTCGGACGGCCAGCCGATGTAGCAATAGGCGTTCGATGGCGCGTCGGTCGAGACCGCCGGCGGGACCGCAAGAAAGGCCGCCAGGGCGACGGCGGCGGGAAACAGGTTGCGCATGGTGGTCTCCCTCTATGTTCCCGCGCGGGCGCGGCGGTCAGCGCACCGTGATGGTGATCTTCTTCGACATGACAGGCGGGTCATGCGGTATGTGGTCCTTGTCACCCAACAGCAGTTGCAGCGTGTGCGTGCCCGGCGGCAGCTCGATGCGGGCCTCGGTTTCGCCCGCGCCGAAATGCAGGTGGTTGCGGTCGTTCGGGATCGATTCCGTCATCGACGGCGGATCGGTGTCGATCAGCAAATGGTGGTGGCCCGTGCCGCGCACGTCGGTGCCCTTGGGGGCGATGCCCATGTTGCGCAGGCCCATCCGCACCCAGAACTTGCCGCCGTTGACGACCGTGCCGTCGTGCGGCCAGACGAAGTACACCTGGGCGTTCTCGGGGGCGCTCGTCGGCGCAGCGACGGCCGGGCCGGCGTACAGCGTTGCCGCTAGTAATACAGGAAACAACGAAGGAAAGCGCATGATCGATAGCTCCTGGCTAGGGCCGACTGAGGTGCGCGTCAATACTTCTAAATCTGGCACACTCCGAGTCAGATCGCAAGGCACTTCTGTCGAACGCATGCCGAAACGGAGAGCGCTCATGTGGCAAAAACTGTGGATCGTGTGCGCACTTGCGGGACTGGCCTGCGCGGGGATTGCCACCGCGCAAGACCTTGTGCCCCGCGTCCAGCTCGCCGGCGTCGTTCCCAAGAACAGCGCCGAACAGTTCGAACTGGCGTTCTGGGAATCGATCAAGGACAGCAACCAGGCCGGCGATTACGAGGCCTACCTGAAGGCGTATCCGAAAGGACGCTTCGCGGCGCTGGCGCAGGCGCGCATCGCCCGCCTGCGCGCGGCGCAGCCGCAGGCACCGGCAGCGGCGTCCGCGGCACCGAAGCCGAAGGAAACGCCGGCGCCGGCGCATGACGCCGCACCGAAACCGCCGCCGCCCGCGAAGGCGCCCACCCCCGTCGCTACCGCACCCACGCCCGCCAGGGCGGTCGCGGCCGGCGCCGACATCAAGGATTGCGCAGCCTGCCCCACGCTGGTCTCCATCCCGGCAGGCGCGTTCACGTTGGGGAACAATACAAGCGACCCCAGCGAGAAGCCGGCGCATGCGGTCACCGTCGCCGCGCCGTTCGCGATCGGCCGCTACGAAGTCTCCGTGCAGGAATGGAACGCGTGCGCGGCCGCCGGCGCCTGCCCGAAGATCGTCCAGCGGCCAGGCACGAGCGCGAGCGCGCCGATGCGCGACGTCAGCTGGGACGACGCCCAGCAGTACGTCAAGTGGCTGGCCACGACCAGCGGCAAGCCTTATCGCCTTCCCACCGAGGCCGAGTGGGAGCTCGCGGCACGTGGTGGTGCGTCCACGCGCTACTGGTGGGGTGAGCAGATGGCGCAGGGCAAGGCCAACTGCAAGGAGTGCGGCAAACCCTGGACGGAGGACGCGCCGGCGAATGTCGGCAGTTCCGCTGCCAATCCTTACGGTTTGTACGACACCAGCGGCAGCGTGTGGGAGTGGGTCGCCGACTGCTGGCACAACAATTACAAGGGCGCCCCGGGCGATGGCCGGGCCTGGGACGAGCCGGATTGCAGGGTGCGCGTCATCCGCGGCGGTTCGTGGCGCGAAGGCGCGTCGTACATGGTCGCGTCCACGCGCTTCAAGTACGACGCGAGCGTGCGCCATTCGCAGAACGGGTTCCGGGTCGCGCGCAGCCTCAAGTGACGCCGGCTCAGCGCCGGCGCGGACTCGTATGGATTTGCAGGAACTCGACGCCGATCGTGCCTGCGCCCGTCGCACGGATCCGCTCGAGGCGGCGGGCCACGTCGGCCAGGTAGGCGGCGGCCGGCTCCGACACTGGCCTCAGTCCATCGAACAGCGGCGCCGGCGTCGTCATCAAGACCACCAGTTCGGCGCCGAACGGCTTGCCGATACCCCATTCGCCCAGGCTGCCGACGGTCGCCGTGTAGTTCGGCGGCGCCCGGTTGTCGCGGGCGCGCGCGTTCGGCAGCAGGTGGGTGACGCTGCCGTCGAGCGCATAGTAGTCAACCATGATATAGGACTCGGCAGCCGGCGTCGTCACGTCGACCATCAACGAGTCGCCTTCGGTCAGCCGCGCATCGGGGCCATGGGCGCCCGCGAGTCCGATCGCGGTGCCACCGCCGGCCTGGCGGTAAGCCGCCCAGTACGGGCCGAGGATCGACAGCACGGGACACTTGTCGCGCTCCACCCGCACCACGTCGAGCTGCACGGTCGACACGCCGGGCATGGCCGCGATCTGCTCCTTCAGGCCGGCGGGGCCCGGCGGCGTCGACAGGAGGCCGCGCACCGTCACCGCGTGGCCGTCCACGGCGCCCGCCAGCGCCGCGCACGGGATGCGCGCCAGCACGGCGGCGACGGCTGCCGGCGCCGGCGCGGCCACCGGTATGGCCGGCACCGGTGCGGGAACGGGCGCAGGCAGGTCAACGGCCGGCGCCTGCGCGCCCGCCGGCACGGACGCCGCCGCCGGCGCAGGCGGCTGCCTGTGCAGGTAGTGCCAACCGGCAGCGGCCAGGGCACCGACCACGACGAAGCCCGCCACGGCCCCGGCCATTGCCGCATATTGCATCTTCGACGCACCCGCGCCGAAGTCGTGCAGGAAGCGCTCGACCGTCGGCGTGCGCGCGGTGCGCTCCAGCGCAAGTCCACACTTGAGCGCATGCCATGGACCGCGCCCCAGGCCGGCCGGACGCTGCGGCTTCATGCCGGCGCCGCGTGCCTGCAGGGCGGATGCGCCGGTGAATGGATGCCGCCCCGTCAGCAACTCATAGGCGATGCAGGCCAGCGCATAGATATCGTCGCGCGGATCGGGATCGAGGTGTTCCAGCATCTCCGGGCTCGCGTAGGCCGGCGTGAGCGCGCCCAGGCTGCCGGGATCGAACACCGTGACGTCGACGTCGTCCTCCGTCTTCTGGAATACCCGCGCGATCCCGAAATCGATGACCTTGACGACACCGGAATCGGTCAGGAACACGTTGCCGGGCTTGAAATCGCAATGGACGAAGCCGTGCGCATGGGCGTACGCCAGCGCATTGCCCATGCCGGTCACGATGCGCAGCGCGTCCGCATACGGCATGCCGGCGAAACCGGGCGCGCGCAGCACCTGGCTGAGCGCCTTGCCCTTCAGGTACTCCATCGTCAGGTAGACCATGGGGCCGTCGCGGTCGAAATCGTAGACGGACACGATGTTCGGGTGCGCCAGCGCCTGCGCCTTGCGCGCTTCGCGCTGCAGGGCGATCAGCGATTTCGGATGGCCGCGGAACTGGACATTCAGCACCTTGATGGCGATGTAGGGCTTGCGGTCGGACGCCTCGAGCTTGCGCAGGTCGAGCGCCTTGTAAACGGTGCCCATCCCCCCGAAGCCGATGCATTCCTCCAGCACGAAGCGGTTGTTCAGCGTGTCGCCGACGCCCTTCATCCGCTCGGGCTCGGGATCGGCATCGTCCATGCGTGGCGGCAGCGAGGGGGGCGCGTCGCGCGTCGTGTTGGCGCCGGGCCGTGTCTGGACGAACGTGTCGTCGCCGCCCTTGCGCTGGCGCGCGACGATCAGGCGTTCGATGCGGTGCTGGATTTCCGTGTAGACCTCGCCCGGCAGCGGCTTGCGTGCATGTTCCTCGCTCAGCACTTCGAGCAGGCGTCCCACGCTTTCGGGGGCCGACTCGAGCACATGATCGACCTGGGCAAAGAATTCCGTGCGCGGCATGGCGCCGGTCTGCAATTGCCGGATCGCGTGGGCGAGGCTGTCCATGATTTTGATTGTGGTTCCCGGGCGTGTCTTGAGACTAGCATGAAACGAGGGATGATCAAGCGGTGCCGCACCTTATCCCCCCCCGCAGGGTGTGGGGCCGCGTCAAACATACCGCTGCAATGTGTTGGTTCCATCCCGCCACCCGCGTTTTTCTCTCATGCGTCCGGATGTCCTCCTACTGTCGAGATAAATTAAATAAACGGTTTATATTCAATGACTTGCCTACTGATTCCGGCTTGGCGCAGGCACCTGGCACGCATTCTGCTGATAGACCACTGAGCGCAAATAAATGCCTCGCCAACCAACCGAAACCCTAAGGAGCTTTAATCATGAAAACCCTGATCATCACCGACCTGGCCCGCACCGAACAACTGGACCGCGCCACCATGACCACCGTGCGCGGCGGTTTCAAGTTCGCATCGCCTTCGTACTCGTTCGGCGACTTCACGTACGCCCCGACGTCCGACTCGTCGATCAATGCAGCCCAGAACCTGGGCCAGGTCCAGAACGTGATGACCGCCACGGCCAACGGTTCGGCCTTCGTCGATGGCGTGCATGTGCACAACGACGTGTCGCAGGACGGCAAGAACGTCATCGTGCGCCGCTGATCGCCCACCCCATCCAATCCATTCAAGACTGAGGAGAATCGCCATGAACACCCTGACCATCAAAGACCTGGACCACGCAGAAAACCTGGACCGCACCGCCATGGGCGCCGTGCGCGGCGGCTGGAGCATGTATTCGCCGTCGTACAAGCTGGGCGACACGACCTACGCGCCGAGCTACGACTCGTCGATCAACGCGATGCAGAACCTGGGCCAGCAACAGAGCGTGCTGACGGCCACGGCCAACGGCTCCGCGTTCCTGGACGGCGTGAGCGTGCACAACACGACGCACCAGAACGGCCAGAACAAGATCATCGGCTGAGCGGGAGAGACCCATGACAACCATCACCATCCACGACCTGGCGCACCGCAACGAACTGGACAGCCGGGAGTTGTCGGCAGTGCAGGGCGGCTACGCCGGCCTCGGCAAGGACATCAACGTGAACGTGAACGTCAACCAGCAACTGGCGCAGTTCCAACAGATTGGCGTTAATGTCCTCAACAACAACGGCGTGATCGGCGCCGGGTTCGTCGGCCCCGATATCGATGTGGCCGCCGCGCTGAAAGGTGCGAACAAGGTCGCGTTCTAAGACCTCCGCCCTTTGCTTCATCCCATTGCCGGGCCTGTCCCGGCAATGGGTTTCGGCCGTTAACTTGTCATTCCAAGGAGGCATCATGGCTACCATCGTCATCAAGGATTTAATGGAAAACACCGAGCTCGATCGCCAGGCAATGCTGGCGATTGCCGGCGGCTCGCGCTTGCGCCCCGCAGGACGCTTCGTGCGCCCGGTCTCGCACGGCGCGAAGCTGTTCGATCCGGTGCGTATCGCGCGCGGCCGGGCGGACCACGGCAAGCCGTCGCCGCGCTGAGTCGTTCCGCTTCATGTATCAAGCCGTCCGGCAAAACCCGGACGGCTTTTTTTTGTCTCCATGTCCGGTGTAGTCCTGTTGGATCGTACCGAACAGGGGGGGCAAACGTGTTGGGCTTACCCCGCCATCCGCAGCGCCAACCCGACCGCCGCGCCATCGCTCCAATGCTGAGCGAAATAAAAATAAATCCTTGTTTTTCAATGAGTTGGATCGATTATTCGAGCGGGCGCGCGGACCTGGCACGCATTCTGCTGATAGACCACTGAGCGCAAATAAATGCCTCGCCAACCAACCGAAACCCTAAGGAGCTTTAATCATGAAAACCCTGATCATCACCGACCTGGCCCGCACCGAACA